>JBMYPG010000040.1:0-21800 GCA_049600095.1 Pikeienuella sp.
TCCAGATTTATACATTTTGCGGCATGGTGAAACAGTTTGGAACCGAGAAGGAAAGTTTCAGGGCCAGCAAGACTCCCCTTTGACAAAAAACGGGGAAACCCAAGCTTTGAGGCAACGAGCAATACTTGAATCGATCCCAAACCTGCCTTCGACGAAGTTCTCCAGCCCGCAAGGCAGAGCCGTTCATACTACGCGTTTGGCACTTGGTTCCTGTGACGGTGTGATGCTGGATAGCCGTTTGAAAGAAATAGATTTTGGCGATTGGGAAGGGTCGACGCGCGAAGACATTAAATCTCAAATCAACTATCCTTATGAAAGTGGACTTTGGAATTTCAGAAGCCCAAACGGCGAGGATTTCCAGATGATTTCTGCGCGCCTAAAGAGTTTTTTGAAAGACATGATAGAGCCTGCTGTTGTTGTGACCCACGGAACAACCTCGATTGTATTACGAGGCATCTGCATGGGATTAGACCAGACTGCGATTCTGAAGCTGACCAAGGATCAAGGTTGTGTGTTTCATCTGTCAAAAGGGCAGGAATCTATCTTGCGTTAAGCAAATTGGTTTGGGTTCTGTACAACAATTCGTCACAATTTGATCAACGCCCTCATTCTGACCTCAGAGTGAACAATCGATCGCCGTTCTTATTGCCGCTTAATTCACTGGGGCGAACCAGTCCTCACTTTGAATTTGCTTAACAACTAGGAACATTTGAGCTTTCCCCCAATGCAAAACGCCTAACACAGACTGAAATCAAAGATTTCAACGTGTTAGGCGGTTGTCGACTATTCAGTTGAACGTCGAAAAATTAAGGCACCGGCCCCAGAGATTGTGCGAACCTTGGGCCGGCGCCGCAACCTATGCTGCGAGGGGAAGCAACATAGTGTTGCAGTCCTTGGCGGGGACGTCTCTACTCCCCCCCGCCAAGGCCATGGATATAGATTGCAACCTGACGGATCTGAGCCTCGGACAACTGTTGAGACCATGCAGGCATCACGCCATAGCGGCTGTGCCTGATTGTGGCCTCTACGCTGTCAGCATCGCCGCCAAACAGCCAGATCGCATCTGCCAAGTTTGGTGCGCCGAATTCACGCCCGCCCTTGCCGTCATCGCCGTGGCAGCTTGCGCAGTTATCTTCATAAGCTAAGGCACCCATTTCGCTGGTTACACCACCTGAGGCGTTTGACAGGCTGAGAACGTGACCGGTGACTGCTGCAATCTCTTCATCTGACAGCATTTCGTCGAATGCCGGCATTTCAGAGAACCGCGTATCATCATCAGATTCGACCCGGATACCATGTTGGATCGTTTCTTCGATTGCGGTCAGGTCACCACCCCAGAGCCAGTCATCATCCAAAAGGTTTGGATATCCTTTTGAACCCGCTGCACCAGCGCCGTGGCACTGAGCGCAGCGTGTGCGGAAAACCGCAGCGCCGCCGTTACGGGCGAAGCTTGCAAGTTCTGCATTGGCTTCAATCTCGGTCAACTCGGCCGCAACCAAAGCCTCCTCTAATGGGCGGTTCGCTTCGGCATAACGGTCGATTTCTGCAGCAACTGCGCCGCGAGATGAGTAACCGAGCATGCCTGGTGTTGCACCAGAGATCAGAGGCCAGGCTGGATAAGCAACCGCATAGGCGATGCCCCATACGATAGTGACGTAGAAGGTCCAGACCCACCAGCGCGGAAGGGGATTGTTGTATTCTTCAATCCCATCCCAGACGTGGCCAGTTGTTTCCGGCTCATTCGGTTGCTGTTTGGTTTGGCCCGTATTTTTTGGGGATGTCATGAGCGCAACTCCTCAAAGTTCGTTTTGCCTGCGCAACCGGCACAGGTTCCGTTGCATTCGGATGTTTTGGTAGAAACACCGTCGGTCAACGGGATCTGCGCTGCCGCAGCGTGGACCTGTTTGGCACCCGGACGAAAGACCCAAGCGATTACACCAAGGAAAAACGTCGTCATTGCCAGCAACATCCAACTATCGGCAAATTCGCGGAGAAAAGTGTAGGTTTCCATGATGTTACCTGCTTTCGTCCGGAATGAAGGTTGAGAAATCAACCAAGGTGCCGAGCATCTGGAGATAGGCGACAAGCGCGTCCATCTCGGTCAGGTCATCTTGCCCGTCGAAGTTGGAGACGACCGCCTTTGGATAACGGGCGAGCAGCCCTTCGTGATCACCATCTGGGTCAGCCTGATTTTTGAAATCGGCTTTCGCTTCGGCGATCATTTCATCCGTGTACGGAACGCCAACCATCCGGTTTGTGGCCAATACATCGGCAACGAAATCGTCCTGTAGTTTCTTATCCATCAGGAACGCATATTGCGGCATGTTGGATTCAGGAACGACGGCCTGTGGGTTGGTCAGGTGGTCGACATGCCATTCGTCTGAATAGCGGCCACCAACGCGGGCCAAGTCTGGGCCTGTACGTTTTGACCCCCACTGGAACGGATGGTCGTACATCGATTCCGCCGCGAGGCTGTAGTGGCCGTAACGTTCGACCTCATCCCGCATTGGCCGGATCATCTGACTGTGACAGGTGTAGCACCCCTCACGTACAAAGATGTTACGTCCGGTCAATTCGAGAGGAGAGTAAGGACGCACGCCCTTAACCTTCTCAATCGTGTTCTCAAGATAAAACAGAGGCACGATTTCGACCAAGCCGCCGATGGCGACAACTAGGAATGAAAGGAACATCATTAGCGTCGCGTGACGCTCAATGGGCCGGTGTTTGTCTAAAAGGCTCATATCAGGTTCCTTTATTCAGCCGGGACCGCTGCGACGGAGGGGGTTTTGACCCCACCTTTCGCAGTCATCCAGAGGTTCCAGGCCATCAAGAGACCACCAGCGAGGTACAGAACCCCACCTAGACCCCTAACGACATACATTGGCAGCTTGGCGCTTACGGTGTCGGCGAAGGAGTTCACGAGGAAACCCTGTGCGTCGACTTCACGCCACATCAGACCTTCCATAATGCCCGTCACCCACATGGAAGAGGCGTAGAGAACGATACCGATCGTCGCGAGCCAGAAGTGCCAGTTCACGGCACGCATGCTGTACAGGCTGGCACGGCCCCACAATTTTGGTGTCAGGTAGTAGAGCGCGGCAAAGGTAATCATGCCGTTCCAACCCAAGGCACCGGAATGCACGTGGCCAATGGTCCAGTCGGTATAGTGGCTGAGCGAGTTCACAGCTTTGATAGACATCATCGGACCTTCAAAGGTCGCCATGCCGTAGAAGCCGAGAGCCGCAACCATCATGCGGATAATCGGGTCGGTGCGGAGTTTATCCCATGCGCCGGAAAGCGTCATCAGACCGTTAATCATGCCGCCCCATGAAGGCATCCACAGGATGATCGAGAATACCATGCCCAGCGTTTGCGCCCAGTCAGGCAACGCAGTGTAGTGCAAGTGGTGTGGACCAGCCCAGATATACAGGAAGATCAACGCCCAGAAGTGGATGATAGAGAGTTTGTAACTGAATACCGGACGTTCAGCCTGTTTCGGCACGAAGTAGTACATCATGCCAAGGAAACCGGCGGTCAGGAAGAAGCCAACGGCGTTATGGCCGTACCACCACTGAACCAGCGCATCCTGTACCCCAGCAAACACCTGAACCGATTTTGAACCCCAGAAAGAGACCGGGATCGACAGGTTGTTCATGATGTGGAGCATCGCCACGGTAACGATGAACGACAGGTAGAACCAGTTAGCCACATAGATGTGTGGTTCTTTCCGTTTGATGATCGTGCCGAGGAACACCGCCAGATAGGCGACCCAGACTAACGTTAGCCAGATGTCTACGTACCATTCAGGCTCTGCATACTCTTTGGACTGTGTTCCGCCCAACAGGTAGCCAGTTGCCGCCAGTACGATAAAGAGCTGATAGCCCCAGAATACGAACCACGCGAGATCACCGCCCCAGAGTTTGGCGCGGGAGGTACGCTGCACAACATAGAACGACGTTGCGATCAGGGCGTTACCGCCGAAAGCAAAGATCACTGCCGATGTATGTAGGGGCCGCATACGCCCGAAGGTCGTGTATTCAAGGCCAAGGTTCAGCACCGGGAATGCAAGCTGAAAGGCGATCACAACCCCGACCAGGAAGCCAGCAAGCCCCCAGAACGTGGTAGCGATCACCCCTGCCCGCACAACCCCATCCATATAAGGACCGGGTTCTTCGGCGCGCTTCTCGTCTCGCATTGTCCAAATGAACATACCTGCGGCGACAAGGAAAATTAGAATTGCATGCACCTGATATGCGATGTCATGCGCGAAGTTCGCCCCCATCAGGGCAAACACCCCGATTAGGAACAACACAATCAACTTGATTGGTAACGTCATTGCACGTCCTTTCCCCCCGCGGCTCCCCAAACGGCCATTTTGCGGGTTGTCCGGGTTTTGGCAGCAGATCGGAATGGTTGCTTTGATTCAGATCAATCGCGTGAGTTTCAGGGATTTTTCACCAAAAAATGTTTCACCGCGCGAATTGATCTGGGTCAAAGCTGAGGCTTGCTCACATGCATAGGGTCCGAAGAACTAGCAATTTTTTGGAGGGCCTTTGCATGAACTTCCGGTCAATTTTTACGGTCTGGGATGGGCGCGATGAGGGCCGCGCGGCGATGGACCTTGCCATTCGAATGGCACGCGATGTCGACGGTCATTTGGACGTTTTGTGCCTATCGCCTACTGCACCAGACACATTGTATGCTGCTGATGCCAGCGTGCAGGTTTTGATGGATCTTGCCACCACAGCAAAAGGTGAAGCTGAAGAGCTGAAAACCGAAGCATTAGGCATGACCGACAGTGGCGGTGTTATTGCATCAGTCCGCGCAATGCCAATGCGGTACTCTGAGGTTTCATCCGTTGTAGGCCGGGAAGCAATGTTCCATGATTTGATCGTTTTGCCCCAGCCATTTGGCGGCGAAAGCGATGATGCGGCTGAGTTAACCTTGGACGGTGCGTTGTTTGAAACCCATACGCCTGTGCTGGTGTGCCCACCAAAAGCAGTAGAGGATTTCGGCCGCAGGATTATGGTTGCCTGGAATGGGGACCAGGAAGCGATGCGTGCCATTCGGGCAGCGTTACCATTGATGAAAAAGGCTGATCAGGTCGAAATCGTGATGGTTGAACCGCAGCGGTCTGGCCAAGCTGGCACGCCAAGTTTCGGGCTGATGACGATGCTGACGCGCCATGGTGTGAATGCGCTGTTGTCACCAATCTCTCGTACCAGCGAGCGCATTTCGGAAACCTTGCGTCAAAAGGCCCGTGATATGGATGCCGATATGATCGTGATGGGTGCCTATGGCCATTCACGGTTCCGCGAGCGGCTGTTTGGTGGCGCAACGCGCGAGATGTTGAAGGATACCGAGTTGCCGGTTTTGATGACACATTGATCAATTGGCAAAATAACCAAAAAGTTTGGGCGTGACTTAGATTGGGGATTCCCCGGCTGCCGCGTCCAACCCATCCAAACTTGGTACTGTAATGCCGCGTAGGCCATCAAGTTTGATTACGCCGTCTTTTTTAAGCGCTGTGAATTGCCGGCTGACTGTTTCGATCGTTAGGCCCAAATAATCGGCCATCGCCTCGCGAGTCACCGGCAAAGCGAATTTTACACTTGTTAGTGCCGTGTCAGACAGGGATGCTTGGCGGCGGGCAAAAGTCGCCAGAAAACTCGCGATTTTCTCTTTTGCTGTTTTGCGGCCAAGAACGAGCATCCATTCGCGGGCAGCATCAAGCTCATCCATTGTCATTTCAAGCAAACGATTGCTGATATGAGGATGATCGTTCATTACTTCCTCAAAATCTGCACGGCGGAACCGGCAAATCATGGTGTCGGAAACCGCAGTTACGTCGAAGGGGGCCTTTTGGCGCCCAGGGCGGCCGATAAAGTCACTTGGCGTGAGTAGACCAACCATCTGACGGCGGCCATCTTCCAATGTTTTGGACAAGGTGGCGGTGCCAATGACGATTGAACCCACAAATTCAGAGGCTTCATCAGCCCAAATTATCGCCTCTCCGGCGCGAAAAGACTGATATGTTTTGATTTTATCAAGCAGCGACAGTTCATCTGCATCACATCGAGAACAAACGGCACGAAAACGAATGGGGCAATCGCCGCAACTTACGTGAGTTAATCTTGGAGCCATGATTTTCGCCAACCTAACCAGAGGAAAAAGCCCCCTCGCTCACGAGTTAGTGTAAGGACCTTACCTTACGTTTGCAACGAAGGTGCGACCAAGAATCCGTTTGGTCTGTGCATCAGAAGAATTCGACCCATTTAGCAAAATGGACCCAAGTCGTTGTGGTATAATGATATTTTTTATAACGAAAGTATCAGTCATGCATTTTGTGCAACGCACCTATACCCACAGGAATTGGGTATGAGAAATCGCTTGGGCACACAACAATGCGCGCCCAAGCGGCGTCGATTAGGCCATGCCGACCTGTACCTGTTGTGGGCGCATATCGTTGGGCCGGGTCGCGATATGGGCCTGTAGTTCGGCGATCAAATCAGATGAGGCGGGGTCATCGAACAGGTTGTTCATCTCTTCTGGGTCAGCGACCAGATCATATAGCTCGCCTGCACCCGATAATTCATCGACGGTCATTTTGTGGGTGCGTGTTCGGACGGTTTGAAGGCGCAGCGCCACCCCTGCCCGCGTTGGCAGCAAGTCCCATTCGTTTAGTGCAAATTCACGGGTTCCGTCACCTTCCAACAACGGGCGGAGGCTTTGGCCGTGCTGGGTTTGCAGTGGCTCTGCTTCGGCATAATCCAGCAGGGTTGTGCCGAGATCCAATGTGGAGACAGGTTGATCGGTTTCGGTGCCGACATGCACGCCGGGGCCGCGCACGATCAGGGGGACGCGGAGCAAGCCTTCGTAGTGCATTGGACCCTTCAGAATCAGGCCGTGATCACCCAGCCAATCGCCGTGATCTGAGAAATAGATGACGATGGTATTCTCATCCAATCCCGTTTCTTCGAGCGTTTCCATGATCCGCCCGACGTGATGATCAATCAACGCAATCTGGCCATAGGTATTCGCGATGATTTCGCGGAGTTGGTCGTCGTTCTGTTCTGGAATGCGACTGTAGGCCTTGCGTATTTCGGCGCCTTTTTTGTCGCCGGTTGGTTCGGCGGTTAGCACTTTTTCATGCCACCATGGGCGACCTTCAAAGGTACGCTCTCGGTTTTCGGGCAGCTCAACATCGGCTGGGTCGTGCAGGCGCGACCAAGGCTCTGGGCAGTCAAACGGGTGGTGCGGATCAGGGAAACTGACCCATGCGCAGAATGGCTTGTCTCGGTCCTGTTTGAGCCATTCGATGGCGCGGTCAGCCGTCCATGGTGTGTTGTGCCATTCTTCGGGCAATTGCGAATGCCATGTCTGGGCCGCGTCTTTGGTATCGCCGCCATTTTCCCAATATTTCGCGATCTTTTCGTCGCCCTTTCCATCGGCATGGAAAAAGCGTTCGAAGGCTTGGCCATGTGGCGGTTTTTCGGGTGGGAACCAGTTGTGGCCAACCAACATCAGTTCGACATGGGAAAAGCCCATATAAGGGCCGAACCAGTCATCGCCATAACTGGCGGAGGATTTCAGGCATTCAGGTGAGCCTGTAGCTTTGAACGTATGGTAGGTCGAAAAATGCGCCTTGCCGAAATAGCCGGTGTCATAACCAGCAGCGGATAGCGCACCGGCGAAGCCTTTTTCACCAATTTCTAGCTCCAGATCGATGCCGTTGTCATGGACGCCGTGGGTGCGGGGCAATTGGCCGGTGAGGATCGACGCGCGGGCGGGTTGGCAGACAACGCAGGGGGTGATCGCGCCGGTAAAGCGCGTGCCCTGCCCGGCCAGCTTATCCAAATTTGGTGTTTTGATCCGGCGCCCTGCGACGCCCAGACAATCGGCACGTTGTTGGTCGGCTGAGATCAGCAGGAAATTTGGTCGGGTCATGATGTGCCTGATTTTCTACGGGATGAGAGGACTACGATGATGACGGCCAGCGCGAGGAAGGCGATGGCAATCGGGCTTTTGAGCAGGAAGTAGGGGTCGCCACCACTGGCGGAGAATGCCTGCCGTGCTGCATTTTCGAGGCTACCTGCCAGAATGAAGGCGATGACGAACGGCAGAACGGAGATTCCGAGTTTGCGCATAAGATAACCGAGAACGCCGAACCCTAGTGTGAACCAGATTGCGGTGAGCGAGGTTTCCTGCGCGTAGACACCTAAGAGGGTGACGAGCAGGACCGATGGCAGCAGGATTTGGTTGGGGATGCGGGCCATGATTGCCATCACGCGCATGATCCGTCTGCCAATGACCCAGTTCAAAAGATTCGCGAGCGCCATGGTGGTGAAGATACCAAAGGCGATGATCATTTCGGGGTTCGCGCCGCTGGAGGGAACGCGGAACACCGCCGGGCCAGGGTTGAAACCGCCGATGCTGTCCATCGCGAGGATCAGAAACACAGCGGCGGCGTTGCCGGGGATGCCAAGCGATAGGACTGGGATGAGGTTGGAACCGGAAACGGCTGAGTTTGCAGCCTCTGTCGCGGCGACGCCCTCTGGTGCGCCAGTGCCAAACTCCTGACCTCCACGCCTTTCCTGCATTTTGCGGCCTGAAGTGTAGCCCAGCGTCGCGGCCAGTGTGGACCCGACGCCGGGCAGCGCGCCGACCATGGTGCCGATGACGGCGGAATTGGCGATGAAAGGCGCGAGGCGGCGAATGTCAGCGCGGCCAAGACGGCTGCCTTTGGTGATGACATTTCGGGCAACGCCGCCTGTTCGTGCCCTTTCACGCATCATATCTTCGACGCTTTTGAACACCTCGCCCACGATCAGCACGCCAAGGACGGCGGCGATGATCGGGAAACCCTGCGCCAGCGGCGCCCAGCCGCCGGTCATACGGGGATAAAACTCCTCGCCCGTACCGATATAGGCGGCGAGCAGGCCCAGCCCGGCGGCGAGCACGCCCTTGGCAGGCGATTTTCCAACTACCGCCGCGATGAATGCCATGGACATGATGATCAGCGCGGTTTTTTCGGGGAGGTCTAAATAGGCCTCTACCAACACCGCAAGGAACGGTGCGCAGACAAAGAGCACGATGTCAGAGAATGTATCGCCAGTGACCGAGGAAAAATGCGCGATGCGGAGTGCTTTGGCTCCTTCTCCATTCTTTGTCATCGGGTGGCCGTCGAAAGTAGTCAGTAATGCGTCGGGCGTTCCCGGCGTATTGAATAGAATGGCGGGCACCGCGCCGCCGATTGTGGCCCCCTTCATTATGCCGATCAGGAAGCCGAGCACGGGGAGGAGCGCATCAGCCCCATACCCAAACACCGAAATGAGGATTGGCAAAGAAACTGCCATTGCCATCGGACCGGCGAGGCCGGGGGTCGCGCCGACTGCGACGCCGACGATAAAGCCAAAAGCCACCATGAAAATGGTGATTGAAATTGGCAGGCCTTCGATGACTTGCGGGCCTTGGAAAACAGATAGTACGCCAAGCCAGACGTGATCAAAGATCCCCATCAAACGTCACCGTTAGGCGGGAGCAATAAGTCCTCAAACGGTAGGTCGTAAGCCAGCGCCAGACCAAGGGCGATGGCCATGCCCAACGCCAAGCGTTTTGCCGTGATTGCGCCTTCGATCAGCGACATTAGTGCAAAGATCATACCGCCGCCGCCAAGTACAAAGCCGATGTATTTGAACGGTACTGTGTCACGCAGTAGGCGGTATTCCCCGCCTGTTATGGCCACCAAAGCCGGGCCAGCGTAGCGCATGATTGTTAGGGAAATCAGGAGGATGGCGAAGAGGCCAAGCAGATATCGGGTGTTTGCGGCGTTAAGCCCGGGTTTGGCCGAAGCAGAAACTGCACCAGAAATCGCCAACCAAAGCCCTGCCAAAAGGATAGACACACCAGCAACGGTCGGAGCCAGTGCATCGCCAATCGACCAGCGCCCACGAATTTTCTCTGCGATACCTGAATCGCTGCCTAATGGTGCCCAGAACAAAATGATGGCAATGCCCAAAGCGAAAGCGACCAGCCCAAGAATCACATCCTGATTAAACCGATGGCTCATGACACTCTCCGCACCCCGCCGCCCACGCATGTGCAGGCGACGGGTTTGTTTTATTCAGAAACAGCGCTTAGCAAGCCCTGAGCGGCTTGTTCATCAGCGGCCATCAACGCATCAAGCTGTGCACCTCCGATGGTGATTGCGCCGCCGAATGCTTTGGTTAGCAGACCGTTTACCTTTGTTTCAGGGTCATTGACGATTTCCTGAATAACATCGGCTAAAGCGGCCCGTGCTTCGTCTGACAAACCTGCAGGCGCAGAGAACAGGAAATAACCATCTGAGTTAAAGTCCACGCCCATATCTGACAGCAATGGCGCATCCGGCGTCAGCGACAGCGGTGTCGACAGACCAGAGGCGAGGTTGACCATATCGCCAGCCTTGACCGCTTTGGTCTGGATGCCAGCGCCCCAACCAACGTCTAGATCGCCAGCGTTCAGGCCGTTCATCACGCCCTTGCCGCCTTTGACCATCACGATATTAAATTCAACGCCATTGGCCTGACCCAACATATAGGCAAGATCGGCAAGCTTGGGGCTCATCGCGCCAAAGCTGACCGATTCACCGGCCTTGGCGGCGGCGATCACGTCCGGGAAAGTATTCCAGCCTTTAGACGACAAAGAAACGATGCCCATCTGGAAACCCGCCGTCGTCGTCAGGTGGGTAAAATCAGATTGCGCATAGGCCGGTTTTTTGGCTGAGACCATGTTGTAACCATAGGTTTCAGTCACTGCGATGCCGATGACCGTGCCATCATTTGGCTGATCCTTCAGCGAAGCGGCGAGGACGGCACCACCTTTGCCGGTCACCTGCTCTGGAATGACTTTCCAGCCTCGGCGGGCCTCTATCTCTTCGGCGATCATACGGGCTTGAGTATCAGCACCGCCGCCTGCGCGGAAAGCGATCATCATTTTGATGGGTCCGGCTGGGGCCCAATCAGCAATAACGTCAGTTACGACAACGCTCATCGATGCCACGCCGGCGAGTGCGGCAATAACTAATTTCTTCATTTTGAACCTCCCTGTTCGTCTTCTTGAAAAAAGCATTGACCAATGAACATTGGGTTGTCAATCATTGTCTAGGCAATGATTAGGGAAAACATGGCACAGGCAGCCTCATCAAAAAACGAACTCAAAAGGCCACTCAAAGAATTTGTGACCTATCGAGTACTGCGCCTGCATTTAGCTATGAACGCTCAGTCTGAAGATATATTAGGCCGCGTGGCAAAGATAACTTTGGCCCAATGGCGTGTTCTTTCCATGGTGGGTGGTGGTGTTAATACGTCGCGCGGAGTGGTTGCTGCGACGGGTTTTGACCCCGGTTACATCAGTAAGAATATCCGCAAGTTGGAACTGGCGGGGCTGATCATCGCCGAACGCCTGCCCGAAGATCGGCGAACGCTGCTATTAACATTAACCCTTGAAGGCAAAGAGATTTTTAACCGAACATTTCCAGTCATGCAGGCCCGACAAGAGGCGTTGTTGAGCGGATTGAACGAAGAAGAGCGTAAGATGGCGTTTGAGATTTTTTCCAAACTGGAAGACGCCAGCAAGCAGCGGGACTTTGA
This sequence comes from Pikeienuella sp., assembly GCA_049600095.1. Taxonomy (GTDB): domain Bacteria; phylum Pseudomonadota; class Alphaproteobacteria; order Rhodobacterales; family Rhodobacteraceae; genus Pikeienuella. The sequence goes on from JBMYPG010000040.1 coordinate 11,631, forward strand.
AATATGACCTCTAACCTGCTGATCATCATGTCCGATGAACATCAGTCACGCGCCATGGGATGTGCTGGACATCCATTTGTAAAGACGCCGCATCTGGATGCTTTGGCAGCGCGGGGGCAACGTTTTACGAATGCTTACACGCCTTCTCCGATCTGTGTGCCCGCGCGGGCAAGTTTTGCGACCGGCTTGTACGCTCATCAAACCCGGATGTGGGACAATGCGATGCCTTACGATGGGTCGATTCGCGGTTGGGGCCATGCCTTGCAGGACAAGGGTGTGCGAGTAGAGAGCATCGGCAAGCTGCATTATCGGGCGCAAGAAGATGCAGCCGGGTTTGATGTTGAGCACATCCCAATGATGGTTGTTGATGGTGTTGGCATGGTTTGGGGGTCAATCCGCAAGGAAAATGAGCGTGTATCACCATCGTCACGCATGCTGGGTGAGTATATTGGGCCGGGGACTAGCAAATACACTCAATATGATGAGGCAGTGACGAAGCGGACAGAACAATGGTTGGCGAAGGCGAAAGGCGATGCGCCTTGGTGCCTCTATGTTGGGTTAGTCGCGCCGCATTTCCCGCTGGTCTGTGCGCAGGAGTTTTACGACATGTACCCACCCGGTGATTTGCCGGAGCCGAAGCAATCGCCAGCATCGGGGTACAAGCGCCATCCGTGGATCGAAAAGCAAAATGCGATCATGGATTCGGAGGCGCATTTTCGCGATGGTGATGAACGGCGCGCGGCGATGGCGGCGTATTACGGGCTAACCTCGGCCGTCGATCATAATGTCGGGCGCATTCTGAAAGCACTGACGGATGCCGGGCTTAGTGATGATACGACTGTCATCTATACCTCTGACCATGGCGACAATGTTGGGGCCCGTGGGTTGTGGGGCAAGTCGAATTTCTATGAGGAAAGCGCCGCTGTTCCGATGATTATGGCCGGGCCGGGTGTGAATACAGGTGAAACGGCCACGCCGGTTAGTCTGATCGATATTAGCCAGACGATTGTTCACCATTTTGACGCTGAAACGCCGAAAGATGACCGGGGGGATCGGCCCGGTGCTTCGCTATATGACATCACTGCTGCACTTGATGCGCCAGATCGAGCGGTGTTTAGTGAGTATCATGCGGTCGGCGCAGTCACAGGTGGGTTCATGCTGCGCAAAGGTGATTGGAAACTGATTCATTATGTTGGGTTTAAGCCAGAATTGTTCAATCTGGCGGAGGACCCTGAGGAACAGACCAACCGTGCGGCGGATGCAGATTGCGCCGCAGCTTTGGCGGATATGTACGCCGGCCTGCGTGAGATTTGTGATCCTGAAGCAATGGACGAACTGGCCCATGCTGATCAGGCCGCAATGGTTGAAAGATATGGCGGTCGCGAGGCCGCGTTGAAACTCGGCGCGCCGGCAGCGACGCCCCCACCAGAGGTTTTGGAATGAAAATCACACTGCTTGGCACTGGTTCGCCAGAGGCTTATGTGCGCCGCGCGTCATCTGGGTATCTGGTTGAGATTGGTGATGACAAAATTCTGCTGGATTGCGGTGGCGGGGTTTATGACCGGCTGGTGCAATCGGGGCGGTTGCCGTCAGATATCACCCATCTGTTTTTTACCCATCTGCACACAGATCACATGATGGATTACGGGCGGTTGGTTCATGGGGCGTGGGACGAAGGCGCGCCGCCGATGAAAGTGTTTGGGCCGGAACCCATCGCCAAAATCACCGAAGGGTATTTTGGCCGCGATGGCGTGCTGAGCAATGACCTGCGCGCCCGCACCGAATTGCCGCAAAGTCAGGAAGTCTGGGTGAAACGCGGTGGCACCCTACCCCGCCCGTGGCCAGCGCCGGAGGTGACGGAAGTGACCGCTGGGTTCACTCATCGAGGTGATGGCTGGACCCTAACCGCCTGCCGCGCCACACATGCGCAGCCCATTTTGGACTGCATGGCGTTTCGGATTGAGGCCGGGGGCAAGAGTTTTGTTTACTCCGGCGACACCGGGCTGAACCCCGAAGTTGAAGCACTGTGCACTGATGCCGACCTGTTGTTACATTGGTGCTATCGGTTGGATGGCGGAGAGGCGACGGAATCGATGAAGGCTGTTACGCCAACGCCGAGTGAAGTGGCGGCTTTGGCACAGCGGGCCGGGGTCAAACAGTTGCTGCTGACCCATTTTCGCATCTCGATGGACACTGATGAGGGTCGCCAAAAGGCGCTGGAAGCAATGCGCGCCAACTATGACGGCCCATGTTCAGTAGTTGAGGATCTGGAGACCTATGATTTGTAGCGCACCTGCACCTCATCTTTGGTCCACAAATACCTCCGCCGGAGGCGCCGCGCCTAAGCGCGGCCCAATTCCTCTCCACGTGCACGGGCTGCTTCAACGGCGCGATTCATAAGGTCTTGTAGACCCGGATCAGCCATCAGGACTGACAAAGCAGCGGCGGTCGTGCCGCCGGGGCTGGTGACTTGCTCGCGCAATACGTTTGGCGGTGTATCAACCTCTTCCGCCAGGCGCCCTGCCCCCATCACTGTTTGCATGGCCAGTTTTGCGGATAGGTCTGCTGGCAGGCCCGCTGCCGTACCAGCATTCCCCAATGTTTCGATCATATGGAACACATAGGCGGGGCCAGAACCGGACACTGCGGTGACGGCATCCATTAACCCCTCATCATCAATCCAGGCGACTTGCCCTGATGCAGCCAACAGCACATCGGCCAAATCCCGAGCGGTGCCGGGAACATTGTCGGTCGGGTAGCAGACCATCATACCGGCACCGATGGCCGAAGGTGTGTTGGGCATACAGCGGATAATCGGTGCGGCTTCACCTAAACCCGCCTGAAGCGTGGCCACGGTTGTGCCCGCCGCGATGGAAACAAAGGTCGCGCCGGTGAATTCTGCATATTCTGGCAGGACCAAAGACATGATCTGTGGTTTCACGGCCAGAATGACCAAATCAGGTGCCAAGCCATTGGGCAGAGCGTCTGGCGTTGCAACGGCGGTGGCACCAAGGGCAGCGGCCTGATCGCGCAAAGCCTCTGCCGGTTCAACCACATAGGCGGCGAGGTCTGGTTTGGCGGCCAGCCACCCGGCAAGCATTGCACGCCCCATATTTCCACACCCGGCAAGCAGCACTGTATCGGTCATCTTTGATCCCTTTTCACAAAAGCAGTTTGTTATCGCTGTCTCGGGCAAAAATCGCAACGCTCGCCTAAGTCAGCGCAACAGTCTATATTGTCAAAAACAAGATTTCGGGGCTAGGGCGCAGGACGGGACAAGTGAAACCGATGGAATTATATTTCCGCGTCAAAGATAACGGCGCGACCGTTTTTCGTATCTCAGACGAAAACCGCCATAAACGGATGGACCTGCAACCCATTGCAGAGGCGAACATCCGTAACCGTGAGATTAAGCCGCGTAACAATGTAACGCTGAGCGAATACGAAGAAAAACAGATCAAGTGGTGGATCAGAGACCGACGGGCATTATTGGCCGAAAGGGAACTGGAGGATGCGCGCCAAACGATTGAGCGCCTGAATGCCACCGCCAACTGGATTTCGGGCAAGCCCAACCCAGAGGCAGCCGCCGAAACCACCGAGGCATTATTGCTGGCCATGCACGATCTTAGAGCCGCGATTGTTCGGTATAAATCAAAAGCAATGGAGAAGGCGGAAGAGGGTTAGAGAGGTGCTCGCCTCATTATTTGCTGCCAGCCACCGGCCTTCGCTCGCGAAATCGCGAGTTGACTTTTACCTGCTGTGGCGCGACCCGTGGTCGGGTGCAAGAGGGTAAAGTTTATGAACATTCAGAATACAGTATCAGCGGAAGGCCCCGCGCCGTTTACCGACCCGGCCCGCACTGCCAAAGGTGAGACCCGTGCGCGTGTTGCCCTATCGAAACTGGAGACGCTGTGGTTCAACACCGGCACGCTGTGCAATATTGAATGTTTGAACTGCTATATCAAAAGCAGCCCCACCAATGATGATTTGGCTTATCTGACGGTTGCTGAAGTTGAGCCGTATTTGGATGAGATTGCTGCGCTGAACTTACCCACGCAGGAAATCGGGTTCACGGGTGGCGAACCGTTTATGAACCCTGATGCCTGCGCGATGATCGAAGCGGCTTTGGTGCGTGGTTTCAATGTTTTGGTGCTGACCAATGCCATGCGCCCAATGATGCGGCCCCATGTGCGGGAAGTATTATCAAAGCTGATTTCTGAATATGGCGACAAGCTGACCCTGCGGGTGTCGCTGGACCATCATCAGGTGGCCGAGCATGACCGGATGCGGGGTGCTGGGTCATTTATCAAGTCGATTGAGGGCATGCGGTGGTTGCGTGATCAGGATGCGACTTTGGCCATCGCGGCGCGTACCATTTGGGGTGAAACGGATGCGGAGGCCCGCGAAGGGTTTGCGCAGCTGTTCAAATCCGAGGCGTTTGATATAGACGCGAGCAACCCCGGCACTTGTGTTTTGTTTCCCGAAATGGATGAAATCGCGCCGACGCCTGAGATTACAGAGGCCTGTTGGGGCATTTTGAACAAAAGCCCAAACGATGTCATGTGCTCTAGCTCTCGGATGGTCGTAAAGCGAAATGGCGCGGAGCAGCCTGTGGTTTTGGCCTGTACACTGCTGGCGTATGACGCAGCATTTGAGATGGGCAGGACATTGGCCGAGGCGCAGGGCGCCGTGGCGCTGAACCACCCGCATTGCAGTAAATTCTGCGTTTTGGGTGGCGCAAGCTGTTCGGCGTAGGGTTTCGAAATTAGCCTGATTAACTTCCTGTTCCCTGTAAAACTATGCCGAAAAACTGACCAATCTCAACCTTCGGCAAGCGCATCGGTTAATACGCTACGTACAATATCAATATCGACATCACGGGCAATGAATGCATCGCCGATTGCGCGGGCGAGGATGAATACCAATTTGCCATCCTGCACCTTTTTATCCTGCCCCATCAGGCGGATTAGGCCGTCTGCATCTGGCAGATCGCCGGGAATGTCGGCAAGGTTGCGTTTCATGCCCATGTCGGCGAAATGCGCGCGCACGCGGCTAGGTGTTTCCTGGCTGACGAGGCCGAGGCGCATTGATGTTTCAAAGGCCAGCGCCATGCCGATGGCGACACCTTCGCCATGGAGCAGACGGTCAGAATATCCGGTTGCAGCCTCTAGCGCGTGACAGAATGTGTGGCCGAGGTTCAGGAGGGCGCGCTCGCCCTGTTCGGTTTCATCCCGGGCAACGATTTCAGCCTTCATCTGGCACGAACGTCGGATGGCGCGGATGCGGGCTGCCTGATCGCCGTCGCGCAGGGCCGTGCCGTTGTTTTCGAGCCATTCGAAGAAGCCAGCATCGCCGAGCAGGCCATATTTGGAGACTTCCCCGTAGCCCGAGAGGAACTCGCGCCCTGTGAGGGTGGTCAGCACGTCAGTATCGGCCAGAACAAGCCGCGGTTGGTGGAAAGCGCCAATCAGGTTTTTACCCTGTGGTGCGTTTATGCCGGTTTTACCGCCTACCGAGCTGTCGACTTGGGCCAGAAGCGAGGTCGGGATTTGCACGAAATCGACGCCGCGACGGAGACTGGCAGCGGCAAAGCCCGCCAAATCACCGATAACGCCGCCGCCAAAGGCAATGACGATGTCATCGCGGGCGATTTTCATATCGAGCAAGCCAGACAAAACACGCTCGTATTGCGCCATAGATTTGGTGGCTTCACCGGGGGGCAAAATGATTGCCTCTGATGTTATGCCATTTGCTGCCAGTCCTTCGGTAAGGGTGGCGAGGTGCAGCGCGGCGACGTTTTCATCGGTGATGATAGCTACGCGTTTGCGGGCAAGTACGGGGGCAATCTCCTCTCCCGCACGGGCGAGCAGGCCGGGGCCGATGCGGATGTCATAGCCACGGGTGCCAAGTTCGACGCGAAGGGTTTCGATGGTCATGAGAGCGCCTCCAATACTTTAAACTCGGCTGGCACGTTTTGGTCATGCTTTGCCAAGGCATCAACAATGGTGTGGGCGACGTCATCGGCGCTGCCTTCGGAGGTGCTTTGCACATGAACCGCGGCTTCGGCATAGATTGGATAACGAACTGCCATCAGGTCAGACAAGATTTGCCGGGGGTTTCCGTTTTGCAGAAGAGGGCGTGTTGCCTTGCGGCTGGTTCGTTCGACCAGCGTATCGAGATCAGCGTTGAGCCATACGGCAACGCCTGCCGCATTAATCGCCTCACGTGTCTCATCGGCCATGAATGCGCCGCCACCTGTTGCTAGGACCATTGGCCCCTCACCCATCAAGCGGGCAATTACCATGCGTTCGCCGTCACGAAAGGCAGCCTCGCCCAGTTTTTCGAATATCTCTGGGATTTCCATGCTGGCGGATTTTACAATCTCTGCATCTGCATCGCGGAAGGGTGCGCCCAATATATTGGCTACCCGCGCGCCCACTGTGGTTTTGCCGCAGCCCATCAACCCGACCAAAGTCACGGGGCGAACAAGACGGTATTTTGCAGTTTTGTTCGGCAATGGGCCGCTCCGAATTTAGTTGCGCAAAGTTTGCGCAGGCTTGGGGCAGGCATTGCACGAAGCGGGCCGGCACACTAGATTCGCCTGTAACAATGGGCGTCTGCGGGGTGTAGCGCACCAGTCGGGCGCCGGTAAAGGCGACACAAAAGGCGAAGCGATAATGCGGAAATTTCTGTTAGTCCTTTTCATACTGATCCTTTTAGCCTGTGTGGGCCTTGTGGTGTATTCATATGTCGCTGAATTACCTGCACCCACCACCGAAGTTGAAGTGCCTGCGACAGGCGTTGGTTTTGGTAGCTAGATGAACCTGCCCCTGAATTTATGTGGGCCTGCTTAAAATGGATAAGCGCAGAATCAGCGCCTTTTTAGAAGCGATGCGGGCTGAGCGCGGTGCGGCGGAGAACACGGTTCTGGCTTATGCGCGCGACCTTAACGACTATGCCGATGTTGTTGCCGCGCGGGGTTCGGACCTGCTGAACGCTGATCGGGCCGATATTGAGGCCTATCTGGCAGGGTTAGAGGCGCAGGGCATGTCTGCAGCAACGCGGGCGCGGCGATTGTCATCGCTGCGTCAGTTGCATCGTTTTTTATACGAGGATGGCGAGCGGGAGGATGACCCGTCGTCCCGCTTAACCGGGCCGCGCAAAAAGCGGAGCCTGCCCAAAACGCTGAGCGTTGAGCAGGTTGATGCCCTTTTGACAGCCACACGGTTACCGAACAAACGCGGTGAGCCGGATTTGCGGCTAATCTGTTTGATGGAGTTGCTGTATGCGACCGGCATGCGGGTGTCTGAATTGGTGGAGCTGCCGGTAGCAGCCGCAATGGGTGACCCGCGCATGATTTTGGTGCGGGGTAAGGGTGGAAAAGAGCGGTTGACGCCATTGTCTCAGACCGCGCGGGCGGCCCTTATGGCTTGGGTGAAAGTGCGGGCCGCGGATAAGGTAATGGCAAAGTCGGCCTGGTTGTTCCCATCGCGCGGCGCAAAGGGGCATCTGACGCGGGTGCGGTTCTATCAGATGTTGAAGGATCTGGCGGTGCGGGCTGGCATTATGCCCAGTGCGGTTTCGCCCCATACTTTGCGGCATGCGTTTGCAACGCATCTGTTGGCGAACGGGGCGGACTTACGCTCTATCCAGCATTTGCTGGGCCATGCTGATATTTCGACAACAGAGATTTATACGCATGTACAGGAGGAACGGTTGAAGCAGTTGGTTCATGCAAAGCATCCACTTGCCAACCAGACCTGAGATACAAAAAAAGGGCGACGGATTAGCCGACGCCCTTTCGTATTTATGCACTGTGTATCGGATTAGTTGATCCGATAATCCTCGTCTGGATAGAACATCGCGTCCTGCCCATCGACGACGGCTTCGTGACAGTCGTGGCAGAATTTAACTTTCTTACCCTTTTCACCGCCGGTTTCAGCCATGATTTTGCCATTTGGCAAGATCACCGTGTATTTCCAATCAGCCGTTTCTGGGAATGTACCTGCCGCCATTTTCTCCATCAAGAACAGTGGCCCGCGGCGGACTTTCCCGTTCTTTTTGGAGATAGTGAAGCTTTCCTTGGCAGAGATTGAACCGACAGGCATATCCACGCCTTCGTCAGCATATTTCAAATATTCTTCTGCACCGATGTCGTTGATGTAGTGATTCACAAAACGGTTGCCGTGAGTGGCAGAGATGAACGGCGTGGTCGATGCTTTTGGCCAAGAGCGAAACGCCTCTGCCTCTGCTCGACCTGATTTTTTGTAGCTTTCTTCCAAGCTTGCTTCGATGCAGGCGTATAGTTCAACTGCCTGAGCATCCGTCAATTCATCCTTTGGAATATCAGTCTGGCATTCTGCCCATGCACCGCCTGCTACCAGAGCAAATGCGGTTGCCAGAAGTGTCGTCTTTGCTTTGTTAATCATGAGTTTCCCCTTTATCGCCCTGTCCCAAATCATTCTGGCCGCCGGGCGAAGAGGCGAGCAGACGAATAGCGTATTGATGACCCGCAGACGCGGCAGTGTTTAAAAGCGCCTGCGCGCGTTTATGGGTCGGGTTGGTGGTTAGTAATTTTTCGGCAAGAAGTGTCATTGCGTGCGTGTCGCCACGCCGGGCAGCACGGTCGTACCAGTAGTTTGCCAATGCTGGATTGTGAGGAGCCCCCTCGCCCTGTTCGAGCAAACCGGCATAGGCTGTCATGGCGTTTGCATCACCGAGACGGGCGCAGCGCCGCCATAGCATTGCGGCCATAGGTACATCGCCGCCATCATAAGCTTGCAGCGCTGCATCAGACATTGCGCCCGCCGCATTTGCCGTGCCGCCAAACGCCATAATCATGGCGCTGACGCAAATTGCAGTGGTGGCGGGTAGGCGCATTTTTGGTGGTTCCTATGATGCAGTGGCTTGAGTCATTTTCCACTTTGTCGCATGCAAAGGCTGGCGGCTGAATTAACCCTTGTTAAACTCCGCGTGAGAAAGTGAAACTTTCAGGCCGTTTTGGCGTTATTGGAGCGCAGAGTGAAACAATCGTTTCAAAATACCATAGCAGAGCCAAGATGAATCGAGGCGGACTTATTTCTTTCCTAACGAATCCTGCCTTTGTCATTTCGGTGGGTGCTTCGTTTTGGGGATTGTTCTGGGTGCCACTGCGGGGGGCCGAGGCTGCTGGGCTTGGGCCGGGTTGGGCCGTGGCCATTGTCATTTTGCCCGCAATGGTCGCTGCGGCCCTATATTTGGCATTTGGGCCAAGAAAGCAGCCGGTTGATTGGTCGCGTAGTTTAGTTGCAGGCGTATTTGCCGGCTTGGGGTTTGGATTCTATGCATTGGGCTTAGTGACAACGACCGTCGTGAAGGCGACGTTGTTGTTTTACCTAACGCCCGTCTGGACCACGCTGATCGCCATTTTTGTACTGAGCGAACGCCCCGGCATGCACAGATGGATTGCCCTTTCGGTTGGGATATGCGGGCTGGCGCTGTTGGTTGGTGGCGAAGATGACGCCTCATTTTCCTTGGGCGTAGGGGAAATGGCGGGGCTGTTCGCAGGTTTCTGCTGGTCTGTTAGTTCCGTCGCCTTGCGCAAGGCTGGTCCGCAGGAAGTGCATGGGGTGATGTTCCTGATGTGCGCAGTTTCCATCGCGGTCATGGCCATCGGCTCAATTGTGCTGTTGAAAACACCGTTTGAGTTTGAATTTCTCTATGCGGCGCTGGACCCTGTTACGGTGTTCTTTTCGTTGATGATCTTTGGATCGCTTATTTCAATGTTCTGGGCCATGGGGCGTATGTCGCCCGGGCGGTCAGGGTTGTTGATGATGAGCGAGGTATTGGTCGCCGCATTTTCAGCGGCGATCTTTATTCCCGAAGAAACACTATCTGTTCTGGAATGGGCCGGGGCGGCTCTGATCGTTGCTGCCGGCGTGGTTGAGGTTACGGGGCCGTCGGATGCGTGACCGCCCTTAATCTTCAAGCCGCGCAATTCCTGATGCGCCTAATGATGTGATCCATAGTGCGCCGTCTGGCGCTCTGACCGCTCCGGTGGTTAGGGGGTAGGTGCCGGTTTCATCTTGCCATGTTTCCAGCACCTCGCCGTTTTCGGACAGTCGAATGACAAAGCCGTGGCTGCGGGCCTTTGGTCTGATTGCGGCAGGCAGGCGTTGTACGACTTTGCGC
>JBMYPG010000041.1:0-21583 GCA_049600095.1 Pikeienuella sp.
AAGAGCGCGCAATCACGAACCGAGCGAGCCATGGGTCCTTGTGCGCCCTCGATCATAAAGCCATTTTGCAAGCCACCACCGCCAAACATACCGGGGCTGGGCCGCAGGCCGACGACGCCGCAAAAGGCTGCTGGAGTGCGTAGGCTGCCGCCATGGTCAGAGCCGTGGCTGAGCCATACTTCGCCGGTGGCAAGCGAAGCCGCCGCGCCGCCCGATGAGCCAGCGGCGTTTAGAGTCGTATCCCATGGATTACGTGTAATGCCGAACACATCGTTAAACGTATTTCCGCCAGCGCCAAATTCGGGGGTATTGGTTTTACCAACGACAATGGCGCCCCGGTTTTCCAGTTGATCGACAAGTGGTTCGTTTTCCTCTGGCACAAAATCTGACAGGCCTTTTGTGCCAAAGGTCGTCCGCACGCCTGCAACGGGGGTGAGGTCTTTGATCCCAATCGGCAAGCCAGCCAACCATCCGGCGTGGTTTGCTTCGGTTTGATCGAGCGTTTTTGCTGCTGCGTAGGCTCGGTCTTTGCAGAGCGTTGGCATGGCGTTGATTGCTGGCTCTACGGTTTCCAATCTATCAAAAGCAGCATCGAGCAGGTCTTTTGGTTCAATCTCTTTGTTTCGCAGGAGGGTCACAACCTCATGTGCTTCTAATGCACAAAGCTCAGGGCCGGTGAAGCTGTGGTGAGGAGGTTTTGTCATGGCTACCTGCGGTTTGTGCGGTGGTCAGGACGAAGTGTGAATCGCCCGCTGCACCGAATTTTAGTGATCGGTCTATCTTAATATATATTTTAGGACTTTGTAATAATATTTTTAAACTAAAAGGCAACGAGACTTACGCCCCCGAGCAATCTGCATCGAGGGCGTTTGTTTAAGCACATCGATCTAGGGTTACTGACCAAGTTTAGTCGGCTGCAAGTTCCGTGATTTCTCGTCGGAATGGCAGGTCGTCGCCTATGTCCTCGCCGTCCAACTCTCTTGCAAAGCGATGGCCTGCATAGGTGGACCAGGCGATTGGGCCGGGTGCCTCTGCATCGCCGAAGATTTTCACAGACTTAATGCCTGCGTCGGCCCATTCAGCCTCTCGCGTTTTCAATTCGGTGTAGAGAGCATCATTCGGAGTGCGCGAGGCAACCATCACCACCGCATCTGCAGCGTGGGTTTGGGTGCGGCCGGTGTAGACGCAATCGCTGATCACATGATCGGCGGCGATTTCTGCGACGCCTCGGTTCAGAATGATCTCAACGCCCAGTTCGACCAAACGGGCGTGGATGGTCGCCTGTTCGAGCGTGTTATTGGTCCAGTCCGAAACATAGGCTGAGGGTGTAATCAGAGTAACCTTTGCGCCGTTTTTTGCCAGCAGTTCGGCCAACACACCGCCCATGTAGTAGTGGTCATCATCGTAGAGGATGACTTCGCCGTCGGGGATGGAGCCATCCATCAGGTCATCGGGGGTATAGATTTTGGCACCCGCATCAATCGGCATTGGCACAACGTGTTGGCGAGATACGCCGTCGCGCCGCCATGTGGCACCGGTGGCAATGGCGATGTTTTCGAAGCCGAATTCTAAGATGTTTTGTGTGGTCAGCTCACTTTCCAGATAAATATCAACATTGGCGCGCTGCTGTAATTGATATTCGCGATAATCAGCGACGCGGCCCCATGCAGAAAGGCCGGGCAATTTGCGTTCTTTGGTTACGCGCCCACCGATTTCGGTTTTGGCCTCGGCAATGGCTACGTCATAGCCGCGACGGCAGAGTGCCCATGCAGCCTCTAGCCCCGCGGGGCCGGAGCCGACGACGAGCACATTTTGGCTGTCACCTTTTGCGTTCATCTGCTCTGGGTGCCAGCCCTTGCGCCATTCTTCCATAAACGTTGGGTTTTGGGTGCAACGGCTGATCGACATGGTCATGTCGCCGGTGATGCAGATATTGCAACCGATGCATTCGCGAATATCCTCAATCCGGCCTTCCTCAATCTTTTTAGGCAGGAAAGGGTCAGCGATGGAAGGGCGAGCGCAGCCGATGAAATCGAGCGCGCCAGATTTGATTTGTTTGACCATCACATCGGGTGAGGTGAACCGACCAACGCCAACGATGGGCTTGTCGGTTAGTTCTCGGATGCCTTTGACCAGCGTGTGCTGAGCGGCTTCCTCCTTAAACCGGCTGGGGCCTGAGCAATCCTCCCACGTGCCTTGGGCAAGGTCCCAAAGGTCTGGCAGGTCTTTGTTCATTTCGATGAAGTCGCGGACTTCGGCGTTCGAAAAGCCGAGATCGCCGATGGTTTCATCCAGGCTGACCCGCATCGTTAGTGCCATAGTATCGCCCACCGCATCGCGCATGTCTGCGATCACTTCGCGCGCGAAACGAGAGCGGTTTTCTAAGCTGCCGCCATATTCATCAGTCCGCTGGTTCGTCGCGCGGCTGAGGAAATGTTGGAAGATACCGAAGCCGTGGGCACCGTATAGGCAGATGAGGTCAAAACCTGCCGCCTTTGACCGTTTTGCGGCATTTACGAACCAGCGTCGCAGATCGCCAATCTCTGATTTTGACAGAGCGCGTGCTTGCAGCGGGTCATTGGTGAAGGTGCGGATTGGCAGTGCTGATGGGGCAAGTGGAACTTCGCGAGTGTAGAGGTTAGGGCCGTTAATGCCGGAATAGGCGAGTTGGATGCCGGCCAGTGCACCGTACTCTTTCATCTTATCTGCCATCTTGCGAAGTTGGGGAATGTCTTTGTCCTCCCACAACCTCAACTCAATGAAAGGCGTGATTTCAGATGTATGGTGCATCTCGCATTGTTCGGTAAAGATGACGCCCCAACCGCCCTGCGCCTTTACTCCGCGCATTGCGGCGGCGGCGGATGGGTCGCGATAACCGCCGCCGTTGCAGTGAGGCACTTGAAAGAACCGGTTTTTAGCTTCTAGCGGGCCGATTTTCACAGGCTCAAAGAGAATGTCGTAACGTGGATCGCGCACTTGCTGGCTCCGTCAGATGGGGAACTTTTACCCAAAGTCTCAGATTTGGGGGCAGCAATAAAGATGGCACGTCAAAAGCTTAGATTAGGCTTAAGTTAAGCGAGAATGGTGCGGAAGTTAGAGACAGCGTTCGTTTGCGGGTTAGTGTCCCCGCCCCATGTTCATGCCGGGAATTTTCTCGGCTGAGACGTGCTGTCGACAGTGGTCAATGAACGCCTTTACCGTCAGCACATTTTCAGCGCCTTCTGATGTAACCAGCCCCATTTGCAGAGGGCGGACTTCGGTGGTTATCGGCACAAAGCGGAGTTTGCGACCATCGGGGGCCGTGTCTGTCAGTGGTCGAATGTTCGCGATTGAATAGCCAAATTCATTGGCAACCAAGCTGCGCATTACGGCCATGTCACGGGTGCGTTCGGCAATGTTGGGCTTGAACCCGCAGCGGGCGAAGAAGGAAAGGAAATAGTCAGCGCTGTGCGGTAGGTCGAGCAGCACCATAGGATGGTCTTTTAGCAACTCGGCTGAAACGGTTGGCAAATGGGCCAACGGGTGGCTTTCAGCCAGCAGCGCATAGGGCGGCAGCTCGGCGAGGGGCAGGAATGCCAGATCAGCCGGAATGTCCAAGTCATAGGTCAGGGCGATGTCGATTTTGGCCCGGCGCAACAGATCAAACAGTTCTGACTGATGTTCCTCTAGCTGGCTGACATGCACATCAGGGTAGCGTGCTTCAAATTCTCGCCGCAGGTATGGGGCCATCAATTGCGCGAAGGTTAGCAAGCAACCGACGGCGAGAGGACCCTGCACATTACCTGAAATTTCGCTGGCCAGTTGGTTGAGAGTTCCAGCCTCTGCCAACACTTTTTTCGCCTGCACGAGGAACAGGCGCCCGGCTTGGGTCAGGGAAAGACCGTGGGCGTGTTTGCGAACGAATAACTGGAGGCCAAATTCACCTTCCATCTGTGCAACGGCTGAGGAAATGGAGGGTGAGGATACGTTTACATCGTCGGCGGCCTGAGCGATTGACCCGGCCTCGCCCACGGCGACGAAATATTCGAGCTGACGAAGTGTGAAACGTAAGGGCATGGGTAGTCATCCGACATCGGATACCCCGGATCAAGCGCGTTGTTTGAACCGGGGTATCTGAGCTTAGTCTGGAATTACTGCTGTTCCGTCGATTTCCACCAGCCAATCGGGGCGGGCCAAAGCCTGAACAACCAAACCAGTGGACACGGGGTGCACGCCTTTGATGTATTCGCCCATGGTCCGGTATACATCCTCGCGGTGGCGCACATCGGTGATGTAAACGACAACTTTCACCAAATGCTCCATCGAGCCGCCGCATTCTTCGATCAGCTGGCGAATGTTTTGCATGACCTTGTGGGTTTGTTCCACGGGGTCGTGGCTTTCGATATTCTTCGCATCATCCAGATTTTGTGGGCATTGGCCGCGAAGATATACGGTTTTTCCACCCTGCGTGACGACTGCTTGGCAGAGGTCATTGTCAAGGTTCTGCTCTGGATAGGTGTCTTTGGTGTTGAACTTGCGGATACGAGTGTGGGCCATTTGATGCTCCGTCGGGTTGATTTGCCGCTGTTTCATGCTGGTGGAGGGCAGAAGCGATTTTGTCGGTTGTTAAGAGATAGCGGAATTGGCGAAACGGCGGCCAAGGTTTGACCGCCGCTATATATGTTTCATCGCATTTTGACGTTAGCCCGCAAATTTTGGTGGCGAGGCTTCGTGATGTGCCAGATATTTGCGTTGTGTGCAGATGTGGTCGACGACATGTTTTGCGTCGTGCCAGCATCCCCAGATAAAGGAGGAGCCCCGGCGCGATTGCCATGGCAGGCCGACAAAATAGACGCCCGGTTCGCTGGATACACCACGCTGGTGGTTTGGTTTACCGTTTTCATCCAATGCGTTTACTTTGAGCCAGCTATAATCAGTAGCAAAACCTGTCGCCCAGATGATGGTCGTCACGCCAGCTTTTACGAGATCGAGACTGCTGAGCGGATTGGTTACGCAATCGACGTCTGGGCCAAGCGTGCGGGCATCAGGATCCTCTGGTAGATCAAGGCCATTTGCTTCTGCATAGGCATCAGCTTCGTCTAGCATAGATAGATAATTGTCATCACCCTCTTCGATGTTTCCAGCCAAGTCATCCGCAAAGGACAGGGTACCGTTTTCGTAGGTAGTGGTCATTCCAACCAAGGTCATGCCACGGGCGGCTAGTCTGCGGAAGTCAACGGTGTTGCCACCATTGGCTCCGCTGACGGCGATGGTTACATGTTCACGGCCGGGCTCCATCTTTTCGTTGTCCCATTTGCCCAGAACGCCAAGCCACCAGCAGAAATCATGACCGCGATAAGCCCGTGGGGGGCGATCGTGTGCGCCTACTGAGAGGTAGACCTTACGGCCAGCGCTCATCAGTTCTTCGGCGATTTGGGTGCCGGATGAACCAGCGCCAATCACCATGACAGCACCATCGGCTAACTGGTCCGGATTGCGATAGTCATGGGAATGCATTTGAACGAAATCAGCGTCTTTGGGTACGACCGGTGGGATGACCGGTTTTTGGAAGGGGCCGGTTGCGGCCACGACGCTTGCTGCCTCTATCACTCCATCAGATGTTGCGATCCGAAAGCCGGGACGGCCCTGATTACGCGTTACTTCGGTCACTTCTACGCCGGTGCGGATTGGCGCGTTGATCTGTTTGGCGTAGGCTTCAAAATAATCGGCGACCTTTTCCTTCGGTGCAAAGGCATCATCGTCGGTGTCTACAAATTCCATATTCGGGAAGCGGTCATGCCAGGCCGGGCCATTGGCAACGAGAGAATCCCAGCGCCCAGTGCGCCAGCGCTCAGCTATGCGAGACTTTTCGAGAACCAGATGTGGGACGTTGTTTGTGCCGAGATGCTCTGACATTGCTAGGCCAGCCTGCCCGCCACCGACGACGAGCACTTCAACTTTTTCAACTGTCATTTTCTGGTCCTGCTATTGGAAATCATTCACTGGCTACTCAGGCGGGTGTGAGCCGCTCTCGATCCTGAAATCTCACGCTTTGCTGGTTAGAAGAAAGTAACGTCTATCTTATTCGTGCTTTGGATTTCCCTAATCCAGCGCCAGGGCCGCCGAGCTTGACTTTTATTACTTAACACAGCAATTAAATACGTAACACTCTCCACATGTAAGGCTATGACCGATGGATCAATCCGCAATTGATGTACTGCGCGCCCTTCCTATCTCGGATCAGGGGCATTTCATTGATGGTCGGATGAGCCATTCGGCCGATGGATCTCAGATGGATGTGATCTCTCCCATCAACGGGCAGCCCATCGCGCGGATCGCACGTGGGTCAGCGGATGATGCAGCGCGAGCAGTCGCATCGGCCCGGGCGGCATTTGAAGATGGTCGGTGGGCGCGCATGGCCCCTGCTGGCCGGAAGAAGATTTTGTATAAGCTCGCCGACCTGATCGAAGCCAACGCGCTGGAGCTTGCGGTGTTAGGTGTGCGTGACAATGGCACCGAGATTACCATGGCGATCAAGGCAGAAGCGATGTCTGCTGCTGGTACCTTTCGCTATTATGCCGAGGCCATCGACAAGGTATATGGCCAGATTGCTCCGACGCCAGAGAATGTGCTGGGCCTGATCCATCATGCGCCGGTTGGGGTTGTTGGCGCGATTGTGCCGTGGAATTTTCCGTTGATGATTGGCAGTTGGAAGGTTGCGCCTGCCTTGGCCGCCGGGAATTCTATCGTTTTGAAACCAGCAGAAAGTGCCTCTCTATCCTTGCTGCGGATTGCAGAATTGGCAGTTGAGGCAGGCGTGCCTGAGGGCGTTTTCAACGTCGTCACCGGACCGGGACGGGTGGTTGGAGAAGCCTTGGCGCTGTCGATGGATGTCGACATTATGGTGTTTACCGGTTCTGGGGCTACTGGGCGGCGGTTACTGGAGTATTCGGCGCGGTCAAACCTGAAGCGCTGCTATTTGGAGCTAGGCGGTAAGTCGCCCAACGTGATTTTCAATGATGCAGCCGATCTGGCCCATGCTGCGAAAGTGTCGGCGGCTGGTATCTTCCGCAACTCCGGTCAGGTCTGTGTCGCGGCATCACGGATGTTGGTGCAGGAAGATATTCACGATGATTTTGTTGCTGAGGTTGTAAAGCACGCCGAGGCGCTGCGTGTTGGTGACCCGCTGAACCTGCAAAGCGATGTTGGTGCGGTTCATAGCGAAGGTGAGCTGGAGGCCAATTTGCGGTTTGTTCAGACGGCAACGACTGAGGGCGCAGATTGCCGGACTGGCGGAGGGCGCATTCTGACCGAAACCGGTGGCTATTACATGAGTCCTACGGTGATGACTGGTGTGAAGCCAAAGGACACGCTGGCGCAGGAAGAAGTCTTTGGACCGGTTTTGGCTGTCACGTCGTTTAAGGATGAGCAGGATGCGCTGCGTATTGCCAATGATTCAGTCTATGGTCTGTCAGCTGGTGTTTGGACCGCTGACCTGAGCCGCGCGCATCGGATGGTTTCGGGTATCAATGCCGGAGTTGTGCATGTGAATACTTATGGCGGGTCTGACCTGACCGTGCCGATGGGTGGGGTGAAGCAATCTGGGAATGGCCACGATAAGTCACTGCATGCATTGGAGAAATATTCCAACCTGAAGTCGGCCTGGATCCAGCTATAGCGCTGGCTAGCTAAGGAATTTGTAATCGGTCACGATTTCCAGTAGCTGAGCGAGCGAAGTTGCCGGATCTATGCCCGATGTATCCAGGTGGACCTGCGCTTCCGCGTATAGGCTTTCGCGGCTTTTCAGGATGGTCTTTAGCTGTTGCATAGCCTCTGGATTGCCGGCCATCGGGCGTTCGTCACCTTGAGCGCGGACCCTATCCATATGCTCCTGCGGAGCAGCCTTTAGCCAGATGGTGTTATAGGTTGAAAGCAGAGACTGGAACGTCTCTGGCTCGTCCACCACGCCGCCCGCCGCAGCGAGAAGCACTGTTTGGTGCTTTTCGGCCACGCGGTTAAGCGCCTCACGCTCCAATGTTCGGAATCCTTCGTTACCGTAGAGAGCCATGATCTCTGCCACTGGCATGCCGCCGGTTTCTTCGATTTCAGTGCTTAACTCAACAAAGGGAATACCCAGCGCCTGTGCTGCCTGCTCACCCAGAGTGGATTTGCCAGCGCCCCGGAGGCCGATCAGGCAGATGCGGTTGGCGCGGGTTGAAAGTTGGGGTTTTGCGTTCAGGGCTTGCAGAACGCTGTCCTTTACCGGTTGATCAGCCTTGCTGAACAGCTCTGCCACCTGCTGCGCCTCAGATGTTTGGCTGCCGCCATCGCTCAGCAACCATTCAATGGGTAGATCAAGGGCGAAGGCGACGCGGGTAAGTAGGCCGATAGAGATATTGCCCTGTCCGGCTTCTAACTGCGCCAGATAGCGCTGCGAAACGCCTGACATTTCGGATAGTACGCGGCGAGGTAAGCCTCTGCGTTTTCTTACGCTACGGACATGATCAGCGATCAGGGTTTGCATATTAGCCACGGCTTGATCGACAGTAGCAATGTTGGGCGCAATATCTTGAGCGGCCCGGCCAAGCGGTTCAGTAGTTTCTGTTACTTTTGGCTGCGCGGCCATTCTCAAAGACCCTCTAGCGCCAAAAGGTGCGGCTCTAGGATTGCCCGAATGTTTGCGGGTGCTGGTTGTCCCTTAAACTCATCCGCAATAGTGAATACGCTGACCGTGCGGGAGGAAAAGCAAAGTTTTCCGTCCTGTTCGGCATCCACTCGGAATTCTATGGATGAATTGCCCAATCGCGATGGCCAGACGTGGCAGATGAGGCGATGGCGGGGTGTGACTGGTGCCATGAAATCCATTTCTAGCTTCACAAACGGGGTGCCGACGTTCATGTCCAGCTCCATCTGGAACCAGCCACCACCCAAGTATTCGTCCCACCACCCATTGATCGCGTCGAGTGCAAACCACGGAAGACGGGCGGTGTAGGCTATTTTTGCGGGGTCGCAGTCGCCCCACGTGACGCGGATTTCATGTTGGTGCGCCGTGGTTGGACGTGGTGACATTGCGGAGGGCATCAGTAAGTTTCCACGTGATAACGGCCATCCTCTCGCATTACATCGCGCAGAGATGTCCATTGTTCGCCGATGCTTTCTGCAATGTTGGCGAAGGCGAGCTCCACACCCTCCTCCATCGCGCGAAGGCCGCAAATGTAGATGTGAGTTTGAGGGTCAGCCAAAAGTTCGGCCACTTTGTCCTGCTCTGCAATCATACGATCTTGCACATATTCGCCGGCCCCTTCGCGGGAAAAGACGAGGTGCTGGTCGAGAAGTTGCGCCGGCACTTTTGACAGCGGGCCAAAATAGGGGAGTGTGTTTTGGCTGCGGGCGCCAAAGAACATGACCATGCCGCCAGATTTTCCGCCAATAGACCGCTGGCGGCGCATTGTGAAGGCACGCATTGGGGCAGAGCCTGTGCCGGTGCAGATCATCAGTAAGCGGGCATCAGGATCATCGGGCATGAGGAATGTCGCGCCAAATGGGCCGGTTACGCTGACCTCTGCGCCTTTCTCCAAATCGCATAAGTAGTTGGAGCAAAGGCCCTTATCCTCTCGCTTAACGGTCAAGGACAGGTTGTTAAAGTTCGGACGTTCCCCATCACGGGGGCTGGACACTGAATAGAGCCGGGGCAGATGGGAGTTGCCGTTTTCGTCAGTGCCCGGCGGGATAATGCCGATTGATTGCCCCTCTAACACCGGGAAAGGCAGGCCCTGAAAATCCAGTATCAAGTGGCGAACATCGTGATCTGGATCATCCGTAAGGCGGTAATTTCCCTTCACTTTAGCCGTTGCAGGTTTACCCAGATTATACATGTTGATCGTAGGTTTGGCCGCCTTTGCCGGGGCCTTTGCCTTGCCGCCGGCCCCTTTATGCGCCTCTGCCAACAAGGCGGCCATGGCATCATCCAGTGCTTCTAGCTTCGTCTCAGCTTCACCCAATTCCTCCTGCTCTGGCAACTCATCCCAATCGTATTGCGCGTCGAGCGAATATGGCTCTGACACCACACGCCATTCGTCGATTGAGCCGGTAGGACAGACAGGAATGCAATCCATGCAGAAATTACAGATAGCTGCGTTCACGACGACGTTGTTATCGTCGTGTTCAATCGCGCCGAGTGGGCAGGTTGCCTCACAAGTATAGCAGCGTATGCAAATCTCTGGGTCGATCAGGTGCTGCTTTTGGGGAGTGCTCATCGCTTATGCCGCCTTAGGCCATGTGGAGTTTGACGTATTCAAAATCGCCCGGTTTGTTATCAATGCCCACCTTTGGCGGAGCAATCCAGCTGGCGTATTTGCCGTGCTCGTAACAAGGTTTCATCAGGGATTCGATGAAGGCACCGTCCTCTTTATTCGGCAACCAACGTTCCTTGTTATTTTCCCATTCGGCATTGGAAATGATGTTGCCATCCGGGTCGGCCTTGATCGCAGCGAACACACCAATTTGACGGTGGAAAGCCTCATGCGGCAGGACAAATTGGAAATCGACACCGGCCTTGGACAGTAGTTTGTTCCAGCGGCCTACACCGCCTGCTGCATCTTTCACATAGTCATCACGCAGGCGCATGTTAATTGCGGTTAGGGCGGGCACTTCCTCGGCCACGATTTTACCGTTAACGACGTTGCGAACCATATAGGTATCGCTTTGCAGCATGTGGTCATCGTCAATCCGCTGCTCCATAAACCGGCCCTTGATGCCTGAATTGAATGCATTGGCGGCGTTGGTTGAAACCTCATTACCGAAAAGGTCCAGCGACAACGTATAATGAAGGTTCAGTTTTTTCTGAATTGTTGGAAGGTCGATGACATTCAGGTCACGCACTTTGCCAATATCATAGGGGTCAGTGATGCCCGCCTTGGCCATCGCCTCCACTGTTGCCTGAATGGTTCGGCTGACGCCAGTTTCACCGACAAACATATGGTGTGCTTCCTCAGTCAGCATAAAACGGCATGTGCGTGAAAGTGGGTCAAAGCCGGATTGGGCCAAACTTTCGAGCTGCATTTTGCCGTCTCGGTCAGTGAAATAGGTGAACATGAAGAAGGACAGCCAATCGGGCGTTTCTTCGTTAAAGGCACCCAACATGCGCGGTGCCTCCTCGGACCCTGATGAACGGACGAGCATGTCATCTGCTTCTTCCCGTCCATCTTTGCCGAAGTATTTCTGAAGCAGGTAAACCATGGCCCATAGGTGGCGGCCTTCCTCTACATTCACCTGAAACAGGTTGCGCATATCGTAGAGCGAAGGCGCGGTTAGGCCCAGAAAACGTTGCTGTTCAACAGAGCCCGGCTCTGTATCGCCCTGAATGACAATCAGACGTTTTAGGAGATTACGATATTCGCCTGGCACCTCCTGCCATGCTTTTTCGCCCTTATGTTGCCCCATAGGGATCACGCGATCCTCTACTTGTGGGGCCAATAGAACGCCCCAACGGTACTCCGGCATTTTTACGTAGTCGAATTTTGCCCAGCCCTTTGGGTCTACACTGACCGCCGTGCGAAGGTAGATCATTGATTCCTGAAACTGCTGCGGGATCAGCTGGTTCCACCAGTCGAGGTAGCCGGGGTGCCATTTTTGCAGCGCTTTCAGCACCTTGCGGTCTTGGCTGAGGCCGACATTGTTTGGGATTTGGGTGTCATAACTGACGTTGATGAGATCCGTCATATCCTGTTCCTTTTATCCAAGCTCAGCCCAGCGCTGTAGGCCAGGTTGTGCGCGCGTTACACGCGCTCCATATCGTAATTTCCACGCATACCGGTGCCGTAGCGTTGCAGGGCACCTTCTGCGCCAACGGCATTTGGCCTGTTGAATATCCAGTTTTGCCATGCTGTCAGGCGACCGAATATTCGTGTTTCCATGGTTTCCGGGCCGGCGAAGCGCAAGTTCGCCTCCATCCCCGTCATCGCGTCTGGTGAGAAGCTGGCGCGTTCTTCGAGGAAAATGCGGATTTCATCATCCCAGTCGATGTCATCAAGGATCATAGTGACGAGACCGTTTTCGTCGGCGTCCTCTGCCTCCAGCGCTTTGCCAATCATTTCTCGGAGGGTTTCCGCCTGATCTGGCTCCCCCAAAAATCGGGTCTGCAAGCGGGTTAGGCCGTTGGCCATTGGGTAGGTGCCAAAGTTGTCTTCGCTGAGTGTGATGGCGGCAGTCGGGCGGTTGTCGCCCTCGAACTCATCCTCCATCATATATGTCCGGTCCACAGACCAGAGGATTTCGGCCAATACGCCGACGTAGCAGGAACCATGTTCGACGAAAGCTGTTAGAGAGCGGGATGTCACGTCGATCCGTTTAAGGGTTCGTTTCCAATATTGGCGCACTTCGTTGGCAAGCCAGTGTGATGTGTTCTGGGCCAGCAGTTGTTCGTGTGCGGCGAGTAGTTCCGGGTCACCTTGCGTGCGGAATACCCATGTTCCGGCGTCCATTTCGTTAAGGCGGAGATGCATGATCGCGTCTTCAAGCTCTCGGCACAGGCGCAGCATATAGGCCTGATCGCCTTGTTCCTGAAACGCGGCCATGTTTGTTGGTACTGCATCTTTTGGGCCATGAAGGGTGATGGTTGCGCGACGGGCCGTGCGGTTCATTTCAACTTCGACTAGCGAATAGGTTACGGAGCCGCCTTCGGAGATGTCACGTTTAAGGGGGCCTAGCGTGATGCCCTGCGCCACATCGGGTTTGGTTGATTGGGCAGCAAATTCGCGTGCGCGATCAGCAACGGCAGCATCAAACTTGGAGTTCGGGATAACCTCGTCAACCAAACGCCACTCTTTGGCGCGCTTACCTTTGATGCCTTCCTCGGTTGAGCAGAAGATATCGGCGCGGTCGCGACGTAGTTTGCGTTTATCGGTGATGCGGGTCAGACCACCGGTTCCGGGTAGAACGGCCAGCAGTGGAACCTCTGGCAATGCAACGGATGACGATGAGTCATCGGTCAGCATGATGTAGTTGCAGGCCAAAGCCAGTTCGTAACCTCCGCCAGCGCAGGCGCCTTTGATGGCTGCGATGTATTTTTGCCCACTGTCGACTTCAGCCGCCTCAAATGTATTGCGGGTTTCATTAGTGAATTTGCAAAAGTTGACCTTATGGCTGTGCGCCGCGCCGCCCAGCATTCGGATGTTTGCGCCAGCGCAGAACACCTTTTCCTTGGCCGATTGCATGACGACGACCTTAACCTCTGGATGTTCAAACCGCATTCGTTGAACGATGTCGGACAGTTCAATGTCCACACCAAGATCATAGGAGTTCAGCTTGAGTTGGTAGCCTTCGAACAGGCCCGCGTTTTCATCAACATCCATAAACAGATTGGCCACAGGGCCATCATATTCGACGCGCCAGTGCCGGTAATTTGATGCGTCTGTCCGAAAATCTATAGTCACTGACATGCCGGGCCTCCGGTAAAAATGGATACTGCAATATGATGCAGTTTATATCTGCCGTAAAGGCTATCAGCTTGGAATTTCCTATATAACTCTTGCCTGTAATTATATTTTGTGCATTATATTTCACTTTTACTGATAAACTCATCAAACGAATGCCCAAGAACATTCGCTTTTGTATTCATGAACGCTTCCTTAATCAGCCGAGTCGCTTGAGCTTCCAAGCGATGTTGCGCCTTCTCCATGCCCATTGCGCCCTTTAATCGCGCATTTGCCTGTTGGATCAGGCCCTGTACCAGAAGCTTTTCAGCGGAGTTTGGGGGGCAGGCCATCCAGATCGCTTCAAGGATCTCATGAGCCTCCCAATAATATCCATCTCTCAAGAGCTCATGGGCTAGCTGCCATGCTTCGGTTTCATGCAGACGGTCATGGGGGATACCGTGAATTGTAGCTTTGATCGCATCGAATACTGTTTCAGCATGGCGCTGTGATTGGCCCGGCACATAGGCATGTGTTGGGCGCCACGTAGTCATGCGATCTTTACCTGCTCATTTTCAATTTTCCGCAATCGGTTGGTAAACTCGATTATTGAAGCAAGTGTTTCTGATGTTTTTTCGAGGTGCGGCGTGTGCTGACAATCCTCCAGAATTTTCACATCGACAGGAGAGTAAATGCGGTTTTCGATCTCTTCGATCTGAGCGAGAGTGCCGTACTGGTCTTGCCGTCCCTGTATCGCCAATACGGGGATACGGAGGTAGTCGATTACATCTGCTACGTTCCAATTGGTGAATTCAGGATTGGTCCATGTATCATTCCAACCATAGAACGCATTGTCCGGGTCGCGGTGGTACTTGGCCATGCGGGGACGCAGGTCTGTGGTTTCGTAACTGGTTCGAGCCGTGGCGATCTCGTCCAACCCGGTTTGTTCGGTAAAAAAGTGCGGGGCCATCAGGATCAGTCCGCGAATACGATAATCGGCGACAGAGCCTGCGTAGATCGCGGATATTGTGGCACCGTCAGAATGGCCGAGAAGGATACCGTTCTGAAAACCGATTGCATCCAGAACGAGAGGCAGAACGTTTAGGGCTTCATCCTCCATGTAGTTTATCGGGCGCGGCAGTTCTGCTCCGCTAGATTGGCCATAACCCGAGCGGGAGTAGGCGAATACACCGCAGCCTGTTGCCTCGGCCACCATTTGAGGAAAGTTGCGCCATAATGCGACGCAGCCCAACCCTTCGTGCAGCATGACGATTGTTGGAGCCTTGCTGGGTGCGAGTCCCCAGGTTGCGTATTCGAGAGACGCCTCGCCGATGGCAATCTGGCCGGTGGATTGGTCGTGCCAGTCAAAGGTTGTCATGCTGGGTCTCTCAGCTTGAAGCGTTGGATTTTCCCTGTTGCGGTTTTGGGCAGGTCATCCACGATTTCGATCCAGCGCGGGTATTTCCATTTGCCGATACGGTCTTTCACGAACTCTTTTAGCGTGTCCCGCGTTGCGTCCGCGTCTTCGCCATCTTTGAGCACGACAAAGGCCTTGGGCTTTTCCAAGTCGTCCTCATCCCTTGCCGCCACTACAGCGGCCTCCAGTACTGATGGATGGGCGGCAATGGCTTGTTCGACTTCAAAAGGGCTGACCCAGATGCCGGAAACCTTGAACATGTCGTCCGTGCGACCACAGTAGATGTAGCGGCCGTTTTCACCGACTTCGTATTTGTCCCCGGTGCGGGTCCATTCCCCTTCGAATGTAGCCCTGCTTTTGTCTCTTTGGTTCCAATATCCGTCTGCTGCGGAGGCACCACGGACAACGACTTCCCCTACGCCGCCGAGGGGCACATCTGCGCCGTTTTCATCTACGCAGCGAAGGTCATAGCCGGGAACGGCCTTGCCCGATGTGCCGTAGACGATATCGCTGGGATGGTTTGAGAGGAAAATATGCAGCATCTCGGTGGAACCTACACCGTCGAGGATATCGACGCCGCAGAGAGCATTCCATCTGATGCCTATCTCTGCCGGGAGCGCCTCGCCCGCTGATAAGCAAATGCGCATGTTGTTGGGTGGCGGGGTGCCGTTTTGCTCTATCGCGGCCAATGTGGCGGCATAGAGGGTGGGCACGCCGCAGAATACGGTTGGTCGTTCGTTTTCGATGATGGAAAGAACGGTGTCTGGCGTTGGGCGGCCATTAAACAGAATCGTCGTCGCGCCGACCGACATAGGAAACGTCATTGCGTTGCCGAGGCCGTAGGCGAAGAATATCTTCGCAACTGAGAAAACCACGTCATCAGGTTGGATATTGAGCACCTGAGCACCGTACGTATCGGCAGTCGCCTTTAACGCACCGTGGACGTGGCGCACGCCTTTTGGCTGACCCGTTGAACCGGATGAGTACAACCAGAATGCACATTCATCGGCGTTCACCTCAATTGGCGGGTAGGAGGGTGCATCAGTCAAAAAGTCTGTATATGATATTGCATCTATATTTGTTTCACTGGCATCACCGATTACAATGACCTTGCGGAGGTGAGGGTTGCCCTGAAGTACGGGCATTACGGTCGGTAGTAACTCTGTGGAGACGATGAGGCAGGCAGCACGGCTGTCTCGCAGAATTACATCATAGGTCTCGGCGGTCAGGAGTGTGTTTAACGCAACGGGGATAACCCCTGCTTTTAGCCCGCCCCAAAATACCTCGGGATATTCGATTTGATCTAGGATAAGGCAGGCAACGCGTTCTTCGCGCCTTATTCCCGCCCTCTGAAAAGCCCCTGCGACGATGCCGGAGCGGGCTGAAAGTTCGGCGTAAGTGATTTCGCGTTTATCGCCTGTTGCTTCCCTGAATACTATTTTATCACCGCGCCCTTCGGCGATGTGGCGGTCGAGCAACCAGATTGCTGCATTTTCATTTTGGGACATCATCACGCTCCACCATTGCAACTTTCAGGGAATTCAAGGGTGGGAATAAGCGGAATGTAAAGGGGAAAGGTGCGATAACAAAGCCAAATATTAAAGCGGATTGAATTCAACCTTCATACGTTTCTCGTGACTTGAGCGTATTCGTGATTTGTGGAATTGCCCCTTGCTAAAACAATCCACAAACCACAATCATTGCCAAATGCAACGAAATACGCTGCTGTTTGGTGTATAGCAGTGATGATCTATTTTGCAGCTTCAATACCGGCGAGGGTAGGTTTTGGCTGAACGGTCGTTCAAGAAGGAGGTTGAACATCTGCGCAAGTCGCAGGGTGATACCTTTACTGGTGAAGGCATTTTGGCAATCACTAAGGCTTTGTTGGAAAATGGCGTTGGTTATGTTGGCGGCTATCAAGGCGCGCCGATCAGCCATTTAATGGATGTATTGGCCGACTCCGAGGAGATTTTGGGCGAGTTGGGCGTTCGATTTGAGGCCAATGCATCGGAGGCCGCGGCGACCGCCATGTTGGCCGCATCGGTGCATTACCCGATCCGAGGGGCGGTAACATACAAAGGGCCGGTTGGGGTGAATGTTGCCTCTGACGCCCTGGCCAACCTTTCGTCTGGTGGTGTTACCGGTGGCGCGCTGATCATTGTCGGCGAGGACTACGGTGAGGGGTCATCGATTATGCAGGAGCGTAGCCACGCAACTGCAATGAAATCCAATGTCTGGCTGCTGGATCCTCGGCCAAACCTGCCCTCAATCGTCGAAGCTGTGCGCCATGGGTTTGAGCTGAGCGAAGCATCAAATACGCCCGTGATGATGATGGTACGCATTCGGGCATGTCATGTTTATGGCTCGTTCGAGACCAAGGACAACAAACGCCCACCGCTGTCTGTAAAAGAGGCGCTGGCTGATCCGCAACGAGACACATCGCGGATTGTTTTACCGCCCTATTCCTATGTTCATGAACAAGAAAAGACCACGACCCGACTGCCTGCCGCGCTTGATTACATTCGGGACAGCAAACTGAACGAGCTGTTTGGGCCTGAGAATGGCAAAGTTGGCATCGTTTTGCAGGGCGGGATGTACAATGGTGTCATTCGCGCCCTGCAACGGTTGGGACTGGCCGACCTGTATGGTGAGACGGAAATCCCGCTTTATGTTTTGAATATCACCTTTCCGTTGGTCGATGATGAGTTTCTGGCGTTCTGTGCGGGCAAAGAGTCTGTCTTGGTCATCGAGGAAGGTGGCCCTGCCTTTATCGAGCAGGGGTTACGGTCGGCCCTACATAAGGCTGGTGCCACGACAAAATTGGAGGGGAAAGGATTTGTTCCTGAGGTTGGAGAGTTAACCGGTGGCGTGCTGATGGACGCGGTTACGGGGTTCCTGTCTGCCTGCGCCTCAGATTTATTGCCCGCTAATGTACGCGCGCCAAATCAGGACGCGCTACAGGTGCCAGACCTAAGCGATGTGGTCCCTGCCCGCCCGCCAAGTTTTTGCACTGGCTGCCCTGAGCGGCCGATCTTTGCCTCCATGAAATTGGTAGAGGAGGAATTGGGTGCTCATCAGGTTGCAGGTGATATTGGCTGCCATCTGTTTTCGATTATGCCGCCGTTTGAAATTGGCGGTACCACGATGGGATTTGGCCTTGGGGGGGCGTCGAATGCTGCCTTTGGTGCCGGTGGCGAAAAACGGTCAATTTCGGTGCTGGGGGATGGTGGATTTTGGCATAACGGCTTGAATTCATCGATCACCAATGCGGTTTTCAACAAATCAGATAGTGTGACTGTGATTGTTGATAACTTTTATTCTGCGGCGACTGGTGGTCAGGATAATCTGTCTAGCCGCGCAGATAATGCCACCAAGTCCACCAAACACCCGATCAAAAAGGCGTTGGAAGGTGTTGGCGTGGAATGGGTGCGCCAGATTGATCGCACTTATGATGTGACGGCTATGCGCGACACGTTAAAGGAAGCGTTAACGACGGAATATGCGGGGCCAAAGGTCATTGTTGCCTCGTCCGAATGTATGCTGAACAAGCAACGTCGAGTGCGGCCCCAGATTGCAGCGGCTGTTAAAGAAGGCCGGCGGGTAGAAAAGCCCAAATTTGGTGTGGATGAGGACGTATGCACCGGAGATCATGCGTGCATGAGGCTGTCCGGCTGCCCTTCGCTAACCCTGAAAATGCCGGAGGATAAGCTGCGGGATGATCCGGTTGCCTATATTGACCAGACCTGTGTTGGATGTGGGAACTGTGGTGAAGTTGCAGATGCAGCAATGCTGTGCCCTTCATTCTATCGCGTTGATTTGGTTCATAACCCTAGCAGGGCCGAACGCAAGATTGCCGGGTGGCGGCAGCGGGTTATTGCGTGGTTACAGGCCCGGAGAGATGCCCGACGCGTAACCTGGGGGTCAGCATGAACATCGCGCCGAAAGGTATCGAAGCTGGCGCAATGGATGCGCAGCTTGACCAGATTACCAAGCTGGCGGTTTTTGCCGTGGGTGGTCAGGGTGGTGGTGTGCTGAATGGCTGGATCGTTAGTCTGGCAGAACGCAATGGGTATGACGTTCAGGCCACCTCGATTGCCGGGGTGGCGCAGCGTACTGGCTCAACAATCTACTACATTGAGATGTTGCCGAAATCTGAGCGGCGACCGGTGTTTTCCTTGGCTGCTGCTGAGGGTGATGTTGATATTGTTGTTGCGGCTGAGTTGATGGAGGCTGGGCGGGCCATCATGCGTGGTTTTGTTACGCCTAACGCAACCAAGATGATCCTATCGACGCATCGGCAATTGGCGACCTTGGAAAAGGTTGTGCCGGGGGATGGGTCCGCTGATGCCGACCGGGTTCTAAACGCGGTTAAAGAGCATGATGCGTCGGCTGTCGCCTTTGATATGCAGGTGATTGCTAACGAAGAAGGCACTGTGATTTCTGCCGCGTTATTTGGCGCATTAGCCGGGTCAGGTGCCCTGCCCTTTGAGGCTGAGAGTTACCGGGAAACTATTCGTGCATCTGGCAGAGAAGTGGGGCCGAGCCTTGCGGCGTTTGAACGGGCGCGGGCGGTTGCTGCTGGTGAGGTTTCGACTGCGGATGAAGCTTCGGCCGATGTGGTTGCCGAAGCCGCACGAGGGCCAGCGCGGCTGCTGAAGGCACTGGCAGATTTGGAAGCACGGGTTGCGGCCTTGCCTGCGCCCGTGCGGGAAGTCGCATTGTTGGGATTGCGGAAGCTTGTTGAGTTTCAGGATGTTGAATATGGCGCTGAGTACCTGACGCAGCTTGAGGCAATCACACGGGAAGACACCATCGCCGGTGGCCCGGATCAGGCGTTCGCGTTTTCTTGCACGGCTGCAAAATATCTGGCCAACGCCATGGCCTATGATGACCTTATCCGGGTGGCCGATGCCAAAACACGAGGTGGCCGGGCTGACCGAATTGCGGCTGAGATTGGCGCAAGCGCTGAGCATGTAACCAAGATTACGGAGTTCACCCATCCCGGCGCGGCGGAGGTTGTAAGCATATTGCCTGCTTGGTTGGGCCGTAAGATTGCCCAACGTGACCGGCTGATGGGGCTCATTGACCGCCGGGTTAATCGTGGGCGACACATTCGCACTGACCGAATTGGTGGGTTTCTTTCGCTCTACCTCGTCGCTGGAATGCGTAGATGGCGGCGATCGTTGCTGCGTCATGGACAAGAGATGGTGCATATTGCGGAATGGATGGACCTGAGCCGTTCACGACTGGCAGTTGATTATGAATTTGCTGTGCAGACGTTGTGCTGTCGTCGATTGATCAAAGGATATAGCGACACACATGCACGCGGGTTGAGCCGATTTGATCGGGTGATGTTGGGTGCTGAAATGGTAGCGGGACGCGAGGATGCAGCCGATTGGACTCGGCGGCTGATCGATGCAGCGCTGGCAGACCATAAGGACGAGCGACTTGATGGCGCCCTGGCGACGATCAGGTCATTCACCGAAAACGTAGCATAATTAGACTGTTTGTAGCTGAAGGTTCAGCCCAGCATTAATGTGCGCGCGCATTGCGCCCCGAGCAGCTACTGGATCGCCAGTTTCGATCACCTCCAGTAATGCGATGTGGCCCGTATTTGAAACCTTTAGACTCTCCTCCGTCATTGTATTGAACACGATCATGGAGATTGAGCGGTTCCAGATGCCATCGAACATTGTGAGCAAATAGGCATTTCCGGCGGCCTTAACAAAGCTGCGGTGAATGCGCTGATTGGCATTGTAGTATTCACGTGCAGTGACGTGGAGGCCATTTTCCTCTCTTACAATTACATTGCGGATGTTTTGCAAGACCTCGGTGGCGGCATGCTCAGCTAGGAAACCAGCACAATAACCTTCAATGGCTTCGCGGGCTTGATAGATGTCGCGTACATCTGCTGGTGTTGCCTTGAAAATTTCAAAGCCGCCATTGCCGCTAGTATTAAGGAGGCCATCATTTTCAAGCCGCAGTAGCGCCTCCCGCACCGGGGTACGGCTAACTTGTAGATTGTCTGCAAGACGTTCCTGATGTAGACGCTCATCGGGTTTAATGTCACCCGACTGCATAGCCTCCAGTATCTGGTAATAGACCAAATCGGCCAGCCGTTGTTTCGGTGGTCTGATGATTTTGACGCCTTGCACCGTATTCTCCAGAAATTAGTGGCTGTGAACGCTCATACGCTACTTACTATGCATACGTTTTCTGCGTTCCCGCACCCGCCCTGTAGCATCTGCTGTGCCATCGTGAAATGTGCCAAACCATTTATCCCACGGCATTTCATCAGTTCCGTAATTGCATTCAAAATAACGGTGGTGGAGTTGGTGAAAGAAATAGCCAAGGCCCATTCGTTTTTTATCTTTGATCAGCAGGTTTTCGAACCCTGAATGGGTAATCACTGCAATCAGCACGTTGAATTGCAGATGAAAGATGATGTGCAGCGGATGCGTTGGCAGCACGAAGTGAATGATGGGTGATGCGAGGTAGAGCAGATGTTCAATCGGGTGCATCGACATGCCCGACCATGGCCCGACATTAACGTTGCGGTGATGAACCGCATGGGCCGCGCGATAAAGTGGCGGCCAGTGCAGAAACCGGTGCACCCAGTAGAAATAGAATGAGTACCATAGCGGTATGAGCATGAAGGCCGCGACGAACCAGGTCGGGTTCGTGGAAACCTCCATCGTAGGTATATAGCCATTGGCGAAAGCCCACATGAGGCCGACCTCATAAGCAGACCAGATGGTTACGCCGCTGGCGAGGG
>JBMYPG010000042.1:0-21394 GCA_049600095.1 Pikeienuella sp.
GGATTGCAGGCATTGATCAACATCGGTGTGACCATTCGGTTGTTGCCTGCAAAGGGCATGACTTTACCATTCATATCATATGGCGGGTCGTCGATGGTTGCCGTGGCGATGGGCATGGGATTCCTGTTGGCGCTGACGCGCAAGCGGCCTCAGGATCATGTGACTGATCATTTGGGGAGCGGGGAATGAGTGCCCAAGCACCGCTATTGGTGATTGCCGCTGGTGGAACCGGTGGGCATATGTTCCCGGCGCAAGCGTTGGCTGAGGAAATGCTGTCACGTGGGTGGCGGGTGAAGCTGTCCACTGATGAGCGTGGCATGCGGTATGCTGGTGGTTTTCCTGAAGACGTCCCGCGCCGAGCGCTGTCTGCTGCTACCTTTGGGCGGGGCGGCATAAAGGCCAAGCTGGTTGCGCCGTTTCGCATCGGTTGGGGCATTATTGAAGCCTGTAAGTGGTTTGCCTATGATCCGCCAACTGTCGTGGCCGGGTTTGGGGGGTATCCCGCTTTGCCCGCTTTGGCGGCTGCGAAATATCATGGGTTGCCCAGTTTGATCCATGAACAGAATGGCGTTTTGGGGCGCGTAAACCGGTTGTTTGCCGCGCGGGTGATGGCGTTGACCTGCGGTGTTTACCCGGTTTCGAATGCGCCAAAAGGTGCGAAGCTGATCGACCTTGGCAACCCGATCCGTGATGCGATTAGGGTGGAGATGGCGAAACCCTATGCAGTGCCGGCCCCGGATGGCCCACTGAACCTGCTGGTGTTTGGTGGTAGTCAGGGGGCGAGCGTGTTTTCGGATGTTACACCTGCTGCCTTGGCAGCCTTGCCCTTAGACTTGCGGGAACGATTGCAGATCACCCAGCAGGTGCGGCCTGCGGAATTGGCGGCGACCAGTGCGGTTTATAAATCCGCCGGAGTGAAGGCAGAGCTGGCGGAGTTTTTCACCGATATGCCTCGCCGCATTGCCGACGCACATTTGGTCATCAGTCGCGCCGGAGCCTCCACGGTATCGGAATTGACAGCTATCGGGCGGCCTTCGGTATTGGTGCCGTTTCCATCTGCAATGGATGATCACCAAACCGCCAATGCCAAACCTTTGGCCGACGTCGGGGCGGCGGTTTTGGCGCAGGAGGCGGGCTTGACGGGTGAGGGGCTGGCGGGGCACATCCATGCCATTCTGACCGACCCAACCCGTGCCGCAAACATGGCCGCTGCTGCCCGCAAATTGGGCCGACCTGACGCCGCCGCTGATCTGGCCGGTTTGGTCGAACGCCTAGCCGAAGGAACCACCTGATATGATGACCACTGCGATGCCGTTGAACATTGGTACGATCCATTTTGTCGGGATTGGTGGCATTGGCATGTCGGGCATTGCTGAGGTTCTGTTGAACCTTGGGTACCAGGTACAGGGTAGCGACCTGAAATCCTCGCCCATCACTCAGCGGCTAGAGGGCATGGGCGCGCGGGTTTTCATTGGCCAGAGCGCTGAGAATATCGATGGTGCACGGGTTGTTGTTATTTCGTCGGCCATCAAACCCGGTAACCCGGAACTGGATGCGGCCCGTGCTGCCAGCCTGCCGGTTGTGCGCCGGGCAGAGATGTTGGCAGAGTTGATGCGGCTCAGGTCAAATGTTGCGGTGGCCGGTACGCATGGCAAAACGACAACCACGTCGATGGTTGCTGCACTGTTGGATGGTGGTGGTGTTGATCCGACGGTTATCAACGGCGGGATCATTCAGAATTACGGCTCTAACGCGCGTTTAGGCACGGGCGATTGGATGGTTGTTGAGGCGGATGAGAGTGATGGCACGTTCATCAAACTGCCCGCGACGATTGCCGTTGTTACAAATATCGACCCGGAGCATATGGACCATTACGGCGATTTTGATGCGCTGCGCGATGCGTTCATGACCTTTGTGTCGAACATCCCTTTCTATGGCCTTGCCGTTTGCTGCATTGATCATCCAGAGGTGCAGCGTTTGGTTGGCATGGTGAATGACCGCCGGGTTGTGACTTATGGGTTTAGCCGTCAGGCGGATGTTCGTGCAGACAACCTGCGTTATGAAGCCGGACGCCCGGTCTTTGATGTCGTGATCCGCGATGGTGACACGTTGGAAGGCGTGGGCCTGCCGATGCCGGGTGAGCATAATGTGCTGAACGCGCTGGCGGCGATTTCGGTGGCGAAAGAGTTGGAAATCTCTGATGCCGATATTCGCGCATCGTTGAGTGCCTTTGGTGGTGTGAAACGGCGGTTTACGCATGTTGGCGATTGGAATGGGGCGACGATCATTGATGATTACGCCCATCATCCGGTTGAAATTTCGGCGGTATTAAAGGCTGCGCGCGCTGCCTGTGATGGCAAGTTGATCACGGTGCACCAGCCGCATCGGTACACACGCTTAGCTGATTTGTTCGAAGAGTTTTGCGGGTGTTTCAATGACGCTGATGTGGTGGCGATCACCGATATATTTGCCGCTGGTGAGGACCTGATTGAAGGTGCCGATCGCGATAGCCTTGTTGCTGGACTGACGGCGCATGGGCATCGGGCTGCGACGGGGATTGGTGGTGAGGCTGATTTGGCTGCGTTTGTGCGTGAACATGCTGGACCGGGCGATATGGTGGTTTGCCTTGGTGCTGGTACGATTTCGGGTTGGACGAATGCTTTGCCGGGTGTTTTGGCCGGATGATGTTTCTTTGCCAGTCGTTCGTGGAGGTCTGAGATGAGATTACCCTCTGCCCTGAATGAACGGTTGCCGAGTGATCTTTTTGAAGATCGTCCTCTTGCACCTTTGACTTGGTTGCGTGTTGGTGGGCCTGCTGAGGTGTTGTTCACGCCGCGCAGTGTTGATGACCTTTGTGATTTTCTGGCGGCGCTGCCTGCCGATGTTCCTGTTACGCCATTGGGTGTCGGGTCCAATCTGATCGTGCGTGATGGTGGTGTTCGTGGGGTGGTTATTCGGCCCTCTGGCAAGGCGTTTAATTTTATTGAGGCGCTACCGGACCATCAGATGCGGGTTGGTGCGGCGGCGTTGGATGCTCAGGTGGCGAAAGCTGCGGGGCGGGCCGGGATTGCGGGGTTGGAGTTTCTGCGCACCATTCCCGGTGCTATCGGTGGGGCGTTGCGGATGAACGCCGGTTGTTACGGTGACTATGTGGCCGATGTGTTTGTCAGCGCGAAGGCCATTGACCGGAGCGGGCAAGTGGTCACCTTGGATGCTGCTGACATGGGTTTTGGCTATCGCTCGTCGGCCCCTCCATCAGATATGATTTTCATCGAGGCGACCTTGCAGGGCGCACCGGGTGAGCCGGATGCGATTGAGGCGCATATGGAGGCGGCATTGGCCAAGCGGGCCGAAAGTCAGCCTGTAAAAGACCGGACCGCTGGCAGCACCTTTCGTAACCCCGCCGGGTTTTCCTCTACCGGCAAGGGCGATCATGATGACACGTTGATGGCGTGGCGGTTGATTGATGAGGCTGGATGTCGGGGGCTGACCATTGGCGGTGCGCAGATGAACCCTAAGCATTCTAACTTTTTAACCAATATTGGTAATGCCACAGCGGCAGATTTAGAGAATTTGGGCGAAGAAGTTCGCAAGAGGGTTCTCAAAAGCGCTGGTATTGAGTTAGAGTGGGAAATCAAACGGATCGGGGAATACCCGGCCACATAACACCGCCTATAAAAATCAGGGCGGGAAAAGAGGCGCGGATGTCGAGCAGGACTTCCCGCATCGCAGTATTACTAGGCGGCTGGTCCGCCGAGCGCGAGGTATCACTCGTGTCCGGTCGGGAATGCGCCGCCGCGCTGCGCAATGCGGGCTTTGAGGTTATTGAGATTGATGCTGGCCGGAATTTGGCTGAGCAACTGCGTGATGCTGCACCTGATGTTGTGTTCAACGCCCTGCATGGACGCTGGGGTGAGGATGGCGCGGTTCAGGGATTGCTGGAAATCCTGAATATTCCCTACACGCATTCAGGCGTTTTGGCCTCGTCTTTGGCCATGGACAAGGAAAAAGCCAAAGGCGTGTTTGCGGCTGCTGGTGTACCAGTGATGTCTTCGGTTTTGGCGACGCGGGCAGAGGTTGAGGCGGGGCATCCCATTCAGCCGCCCTATGTGGTGAAACCTTATAATGAGGGGTCATCGGTTGGCATTTATATCGTTGATGAAAATGCCAATGGCCCGGCGAAGCTGGATGAGCATGCACCTGACCTGCTGATGGTCGAAGCATTTGCGCCGGGGCGGGAGCTGACATGTTCGGTCATGGGTGACAAGCCGATTACGGTTACGGACATCGTATCGAACACCGGTTGGTATGATTACGACGCGAAGTATTCGGATGGCGGGTCAAGCCATGTTTGCCCGGCTGATCTGCCGCCAGAGATTTTCGATGCCTGCATGGATTATGCGTTGCGCTGTCATAATGCGTTGGGGTGTCGGGGTGTGAGCCGGACTGATCTGCGTTGGGATGAAACGCGCGGGCTGGATGGCCTGATCGTCTTGGAGACGAATACGCAACCGGGAATGACGCCAACCTCACTCGCGCCGGAACAGGCGGCTGCTTGTGGTATGTCGTTCGAAGAGTTGGTGACGTGGATGGTGGAGGATGCCTCTTGCGATCGTTAGCTGAAATTTTGCGGCTAAAGGGCGACCCTGCGCCCAGCAAGTTTTGGTTCCGCGTTAACCGCATGGGCCGGGGTAAGCTGTTTCGCCGGGTGGTTCTTGTTTGGTTGCCGATAACGGTGGTTGCTGCATCGGTTGCCTGGCTGTCTGGCCGGGTTGATGTGCGTGATGCGGTTGCCGGACATTACAGCACTGCTATGGATTACCTTGCTGAACGCCCGGAATTCGCAGTTCGCCGGGTTGCTGTGGTTGGTGCAGAGGGTGAAGTTGCCGCACAGATCGAAGCGCAGTTGCGTCCGTGGTTGGGCGGATCGTCGTTGCGATTGGACACAGCGCAGTTGCGGACAGAAATTGCGGCACTTGGTTGGGTTGAGCATGCACAGGTGCGTTTAACAGCCTCTGAAACATTAGAAGCCACTGTTGTTTTGCGAAAACCGGCCGCTGTGTGGCGGCAGGGTGAGATGTTGAGCCTGATTGATCGGCAGGGGGCGGTGATTTCTCCGTTAGATACCCGCGCGGCGCGGGCTGATTTGCCATTGGTTGCTGGTGTCGGTGCCAATGAGAAGGCAGCGTTGACCGATGCGTTGGCAATTCAGGATGCTGCTGCTGGTTTGGCGCATCGTTTGCGCGGTTTGGTTCGGGTTGGAGAGCGGCGCTGGGATGCGGTTTTGCAAGACGGGCCACGGGTGTTGTTGCCCGCCGAAGGTGCCGTTGAGGCGATGGGATATTTGGTTGCCTTGCAGAATGGCGAGGATGTTGTTGAACGCGATGTTTCGTTGATTGATTTACGAATTGCGGGGCGGCCCACGTTGCGGTTGGGGCCTGATGCCCATGATTACCTGTATGAGCTTCGCCAACCGAAGGCCGAAGAGGAAGACGCATGAATCCTTATATTTCTGACATGCGCTCCATGCGTGAGCGAATGCGCGCTGCGTTGCGCAAAGGTATGATTGCAGTGCTGGATGTTGGCTCGTCAAAGACGGCCTGTTTCGTGCTGGAAGTTGACCTTGCCCGGTTGGACAAGGCCGCAGGTACGGCGGCGCATGATGTTTTTGGTGCAGTTCGTGTTGTTGGTGTTGGTGTTACCCGGTCCCGTGGTGTGCGGTTGGGTGAGATTGTTGATTTGGATGAGGCCGAAAAGGCCATACGCACCGCGTTGGAAATGGCCGAAAAAATGGCTGGCGCGCGGGTTGATCAGGTGGTTGCAGCCGTTTCCGGAGCGCGGCCACAAAGTGCGTCATGCTATGGCGAAGCGGCGGTTGAATACGATGAGGTTACAGTTCGTGATCTGAGCCGCGCCCTGTCAAACTGTGATTGGCCAGAGCGGCGCGCGGGTCGGGAGGTGATACACGCCTTGCCGGTGAACTATGCCCTTGATGATGGGGCGCCGGTGGCGGACCCACGGGGGATGGCCGCAGAGAACCTGATCGTTGATTTGCATACGATTTCGGTTTCGACCACTGCACTGAAGAACCTTTCAACTTGTGTAAAACGATGCGACCTGGAGTTGGCGGGGGTTGTTGCTGCGCCCTATGCGGCTGCGCTGTCGAGTTTGGTTGAGGACGAGAAGAAACTGGGTGCGGCCTGTATCGACCTCGGTGCTGGCGTTACGAATGTTTCGATCTTCCTGCGCAACCAGATGATCTATGCGGGCAGTGTTCGGGTCGGTGGCGATCATGTCACTCAGGATATTTCCGCTGGTCTGTATATGCCGGAACAAGCGGCGGAGCGGATTAAGACCTTGCATGGTGGTGCTGTTTCGACCGGGTTGGACAATCGCGATCTTATCGAAGCGCCGCATATTGCACATGATCATCCGGCGGACCGGCGCAATATCTCTCGGTCCGAATTGATCGGCGTGATTAGGCCCCGGTTGGAAGAAATTCTGGAGAAAGCGCGGCGCAAATTGGATGAGGGTGGTTTTTCGGAATTGCCCGGCAGCCGGATTGTGCTGACTGGCGGTGGTGCCCAATTGACCGGTGTTGAGGAAGTGGCGCAGCGCATTCTGGGGCGGCAGGTTCGTATTGGGCGGCCGTTGCGTATTGGCGGCCTGCCAGAGGCCACAACGGGGCCGGGATTTGCTGCCGCTGTTGGTTTGGCGATCTATGCTGTGAGGCAGCAAGATGAGCTGTGGGATTTCGAGCAGGTTGGCGCACTGGGTGGCCGACGGCGAATCGGTGCAGCTTTTCGCTGGTTTCGGGATCATTGGTGATTTCTTGCGTGACTTATAGTCAAGTGTACAGTACGCTTTCAGGATAAATCGCCTCTATACAAAAATAAGAAGGCGGAGCAGTGACACAAAATTACAGGCGGATACCATGGCTCTTTCTCTGAAGACGCCGGAGGCACAGGATCTTCGGCCCCGCATTACCGTATTTGGCGTTGGTGGTGCTGGCGGCAATGCTGTCAACAACATGATCGACAAGAATTTGGAAGGCGCGGAATTTGTTGTTGCAAATACGGACGCTCAGGCGTTGCAGCAGTCAAAATCATCGCGCAAATTGCAGCTTGGCGTTGGTGTGACGCAGGGTCTTGGCGCAGGTGCAAAACCTGACGTTGGTGCTGGTGCTGCCGAAGAAAGCCTTGATGAAATTGCCGAAAACCTGGCTGGCAGCCACATGTGCTTTATCACCGCTGGTATGGGCGGCGGTACGGGCACGGGGGCTGCGCCGGTTATTGCGCGTGCAGCGCGTGAAATGGGCATACTGACGGTTGGTGTTGTCACCAAACCATTCCAGTTTGAAGGCACGCAGCGGATGCGGCTGGCCGATGGTGGAATTGAGGAATTGCAGCAGGTCGTTGACACGCTGATCATCATTCCAAACCAGAACCTGTTCCGCATTGCGACTGAGAACACAACATTCGCCGATGCGTTCATGATGGCCGATGATGTGCTGTATCAAGGCGTTAAAGGTGTAACGGACCTGATGGTTCGTCCGGGCCTGATCAACCTAGACTTTGCTGATGTTCGTTCTGTGATGGATGAGATGGGCAAAGCCATGATGGGCACCGGTGAGGCAGAGGGTGAAACCCGTGCCATTGATGCTGCTGAAAAAGCCATCGCCAACCCATTGTTGGATGAAGTTAGCCTGAAGGGCGCGAAGGGCGTTTTGATCAACATCACTGGTGGCTATGATCTGACGTTGTTCGAATTGGACGAAGCAGCAAACCGCGTGCGGTCTGAGGTGGATGCTGATGCGAACATCATTGTTGGTTCGACTTTGGACCCAGACATGAATGGCGGTATGCGCGTATCTGTTGTTGCGACTGGTATTGATGCTGCGGAAGTTGCTGCGCAGACACCGCGGCCGGCTGAGCGTCGCCCAACTCAGACAAACCCGATTGTGTTGCCTCAGGCAGCTACGCGTCGTGCAAGTTCTGCCCCAACGGCGGCTGAGCGCCCTGTTGCAGCCCCGACCGTTGCGGCGGCTGCCCCAGCGGCGGTTGAGCCTGTGAAAACAGAGGCACCGGAACCTGCTGCACCGCGTTCTACGCCAGAGGCAAAAGCGCCGCCGGCACCACAACCTGCTGCACGGCCTGAGCCTTCGTTTGACCGGTTTGAAGAAGACGACGAGCCGAACCTGTTCGACGATGATGCATTCGAAGAGCCAAAGGCAAACATAACACCCCGGTTCATCGCACCGCGCCCGGTTGCCCCCGGTGAGGATTTTGAGCCGGAGCCAGCAATTGCCGAACGTCACGCTGCACAGGTGCAGGCAGCGGCACCTGCAATGTCTGCGGAACCTGCGATGCAGGCCCAGCCAGCGGCTGAGCCAGAACGCCGTGGGTTTGGCATCAACAGCCTGATCCACCGCATGACCGGCGCAGCGCGCGCCCGTGATGGTGCGGCGGCGCAGGTACAAATGTCAGAGCCGGTTTCATCGCCCCAGGTTGAAACTGATGATGACGATGAAGATGTACGAATGGAAATTCCGGCGTTCTTGCGCCGGCAGGCCAACTAGAGCGTCCGGCCTTAAACATGAATCGCCAATACCCTGCCACGCCTTTGGCGCTCTCGGGTTATTGGCGATAAGATGCCTCAGGTTAAAGGCCGGAAGCTATAAGCATCTCTATTACGCGTTGAGTTCTACTACTGCTTGAATTGTGAACTTATGGCACCTGTCACCGGGTGCCATTTTTCGTTTAGAGAGTGCGAGTGAGAGGGTTTGCGAGACAAATCATCGTAATTCGTTAAGCCGCCGCGTGTCACAGGACGGCAAACTGTGTTATGCGATTCTCTGAATGATTTGGGTGCGTTGATTTTGGTCGATTTTACCTGAATATTAAGCATACGAATGAAGGAGTGCCGGATGGCTGGGTTATCACGGTTGGGCGTTGTCGCCTTAGCGCTTTGTGTTGGTTTGACCGCCTGCTCATCAGATGATGAAGATCTGGTCGATAGCACGCTGCCCGCTGAAACCCTGTATCGTGATGCTGAAAACCACGCGAATGCGAAGAGCTATAAGAAAGCTGCTGAGCTGTATAACGATGTGGAGCGGTTGTACCCGTATTCGCAATTGGCCAAATCTGCGATGATCAAGGCCGCGCATGCCAGTTATAACGCCGAAGAGCATACAGATGCCCGGTTGGCGGCGGAGCGGTTTTTGGATTTCTATCCGTCTGACGAGCAGGCACCCTATGCGCAATATCTGGTTGCGTTGAGCTATTATGACCAAATTTCGGATGTTGGTCGGGATCAGGGTGATACGATCAAAGCGCGTCAGGCGTTGAATGAGCTGATCCGCCGGTATCCTAATACTGAATACGCCCGCGATGCAGAGTTGAAGCGTGATCTGACGCTGGACAACCTGGCGGGCAAGGAAATGGAAATCGGGCGGTATTATCTGGGTCGTGGGCATTACATGGCTGCGATTAACCGTTTCCGTATCGTGATTGAAGAATACAATACGACCAGCCAGACGCCAGAGGCGCTGCACCGGCTTGTTGAAGCTTATCTGTCATTGGGCGTGACCAACGAGGCGCAAAATGCGGCTGCTGTTCTGGGGCACAACTTTCCTGGCTCTGACTGGTATGTTGACAGTTATGCAATGTTGACCGGAGAGCGGCTGAAGCCAACCTATGACGAGGAAAGCTGGTTGGGCCGGAACTATCGTAAAGTGTTCTTGGGCGACTTGTTCTGATCCTGCCTAAACGGATATCGGCAGGTTTATTCGCAGTAATGCAGAGGTTGGCTACGTAATGCTGCAAAGCCTGTCGATCCGAGATATCATTCTGATCGAGCGATTGACGCTGGAGTTTTCGTCGGGGCTGAACGTTCTGACGGGGGAAACCGGTGCAGGTAAATCCATTTTGCTGGATTCTCTGGGGTTTGCGCTGGGGCGGCGTGATGCCAAGGGATTGGTGCGTGCCGGTGCTGATCAGGGGGCAGTGACGGCTGTTATCCTGTGCCCGGCTGATCACCCTGTGCGCCAGATTTGCGATGATGCTGGCGTGATGTGGGAGGATGATGGTCTGACCCTTCGCCGGATTGCAGCGGTTGATGGGCCTAGCCGTGCTTTTGTAAATGATCAGCGAGTTAATGCGGCGACGCTGCGTTCAATTGGCGAAGCGATCATTGAGGTGCATGGGCAGCATGATGACCGAGGACTGTTGAACCCACGCGGCCATCGTGGGCTGCTGGATGCTTTTGCTGGAACTGCACCATTGGTAGCAGATAGCAGGGCAACCTGGGCTGAGGCACGGGCGGCGGAAGCTGCCTTGGCTGAAGCCAAAGCGACGGCAGAGGAAGCCGCGCGTGATCGCGAATATCTTGCCCATTCTGCTGAGGAAATGCGAAAACTGGCCCCTGAAGCTGGCGAAGATGCAACGCTCGATTCCGAACGCCGTTTGATGCAGGCTGCGGAACGCATTCGTGGCGAGGTTGCCACCGCAGCGCAATTGATCAGCGGTGAAGGTGCCGAGGGTGCGGTTGCGGATGCGATGCGACGGCTTGGTGATGCAGCTGGTCCGGCTGAGGGGCGGCTGGATAGCGCCTTGGATGCATTAAGCCGGGCGATGGAAGCCTTGGCAGAGGCCACCTATGGAGTTGAAGCGACGCTGGAGGCGTTGAACTTTGACCCGATGGCGCTGGAGCGGGTTGAGGAGCGGTTATTCGCCCTGCGTGCACTGGCGCGGAAGCATCATTGCGCGCCTGATGACCTGCCTGAATTGGCCGATGAGTTTGAGCGAAAGCTGAACCTTATCTCTGCCGGAGAAGGGCAGATTGCTGATCTGAATGCAGCATGCGTTGCGGCGGAGGCTGCTTATGCGAATGCGGCGGCTGCTTTGTCGGCGAAACGGGTGGAGGCGGCTGCGCAGTTGGACAAATCTGTGGCGGCGGAGTTGCCGTCGTTGAAAATGGATCGCGCGCGGTTTGAAACCTCCGTGAGCGAAGGGAAACCCGGCCCTGAGGGGACGGACCTTGTTACCTTTGCCATTGCCGCCAACCCCGGGGCGCCCGCAGGGCCGTTGGGTGAGGTTGCATCGGGTGGTGAGCTGTCGCGATTGTTGCTGGCGTTGAAGGTTTCGTTGGCCGCTGCTGGCGGTGGTGCGACGATGATTTTCGATGAGATTGATCGTGGTGTTGGTGGTGCGACCGCTGATGCTGTCGGTCGGCGATTGGCGCGGCTAGCCGATGAAAATCAGGTGCTGGTTGTCACCCATTCCCCGCAGGTTGCTGCGTTGGGCGACGCGCATTTTCGGATTGAGAAAGCCGTTACCGGGGATGCCACGCGCACCAATGTTGTGCAGTTGGATGGTAGCGAACAACGCGATGAAATCGCACGAATGTTGGCAGGTGACCGAATCACTGATGCCGCCCGTGCAGCGGCGGACGCGTTGTTAAAGTAACGCGCGCCACCAGAGCGAAACCAATTTTACTTGATGCGACCGGTAGGCGTATATCACCTATAATTAGGTGTGTGATATCCAGTATTCGGCGCTAATAGTTGTGGTATAATTGCGCCTTAATCTGAACAAATAATCTGTTAGACCTAAACCTAAGTATGGTGGTGGTTATGTGTCGAGTAATTGTTCTTTCTGTTCTGAGTTGGGCCGCTTTTTGCCTTGGTGCGATTGCGGAGCAGTCGCCTGAAATTGAGTGTGGTGGATTCTATAGCGTCCAGCCCGGCGATACTTTGAGGATCATTTCTGCCAAGGCTTATGGCGTGCGTGACAAGGCGGCGGGCCTTTATACAGCGAATGCGGATGTTGTTGGCGCGGACCCATCCGCAATCAAAGTCGGGCAGAGGTTGAACATTCCTTGTATGGATCGGGAAGCTGGCGAACCTTCGCGTCGCCCGGTTCGTGTGGCCATAGCCACGACCCCATTGGCCGCCATTGGTGGAGCTGACTGTCAGGTCGAGACCGATAGCCTGAGCGGGCAGGGAATGAGTTTGCAGGTTATGTTGCAGGCTTTGTCATTCAGCGCCTCGAAACGGCGGATTTCATATAACCGGACTGAGGCTGACGTTGCCGCCACGGTCCAGGCGGCGGCTGAGGCGGATTTGTCTGTTCCATGGCTTAAACCTGCCTGCGCCGATGAGGGTTTGACCACTGCGGAGACTCGGTTGTGCGAAGACTTCCTTTGGTCTGATCCGTTGTTCGTGATGGTTCGTGGCGTGTTCGTACGACGGAGTGATGGGAATAATGCAGGGGCTGTTGCCTTGGCACCGTCGCGTATCTGCAAAGTGCAGAGTGTGGGGCGAAGCGGCGCTAACGAGCGCCATGCCACCATCGATCAGTGTTTGCGCGACCTGT
This sequence comes from Pikeienuella sp., assembly GCA_049600095.1. Lineage (GTDB taxonomy): Bacteria > Pseudomonadota > Alphaproteobacteria > Rhodobacterales > Rhodobacteraceae > Pikeienuella. The sequence continues at coordinate 12,375 of JBMYPG010000042.1, forward strand.
TGCTGGGCGAAGCTGATGCAGTTAGCGCGCCCATTCAGGAGGCTTATGAGGCCATTCGGGCAAAGGGGCTGGATGCTGCTGTTGTGGAAGCGCCAGAAAAGGCTGTCTCAGAACCCGTTTATACGATCACCAACCGGTCGGGGTCTGATGCAAAAGAGTTGTTTGCTCGATTGAATTCAGGCCTTGCTGCCATGAATCAAAATGGCGACCTTTTTCAGATCGCCACTTCGTATTTTTACAGTTCGTATATTCACGGCGCGGATTGCACGCCTACTGCTGTGGAGCTCTCTGGCCTAAAGCCTTAGAGTACCTTGAAAATTAAGGCTGCTCGTCTTCGTCGCCGCCTTTTGGCAGGTTAAAGAAGCTGTCAGCATCAACCAGATTATCTTCTGGTTTCTCTTCCGGCTCTTCATCACCGAGGATTGAGAAATTCTCCAGTCCTGAGAAACTTTTCTGTGGGCGTGGCGCATCCGGGTCGGCGTGAAGGCTGGCTTCGGTCGACATCAGCGTTTTCTTTTCTTCGTCGCTCATACCAGCTGTGTCGTCAGATTTGGCAACACGGGCGGCGGCACGTTTAACCGCAGCGTCTAGTTCAATCTGCTTACAAAAGCCGAGTGCGACCGGGTCAACCGGGCGGATCTGAGGCATGTTGTAGTGCGACTTGTCGCGAACCGATTGGATCGTTGGTTTGGTGGTGCCAACTAGTTTCATGATCTGGCTGTCGGCCAGCTCTGGATGGTAACGCACCAGCCATGCGATGGCGTCCGGGCGGTTCTGGCGTTTTGACAGTGGCGTGTAACGCGGCGATTTACGCTTTGTCTCTGGCGCCAGCTTTTTCTTCACCAATGTCAGGCGCAGTTTAGGGTCTTTTTCGCAGCGCTCCAGCTGATCACGGTTTAGCTGGCCGCCCTGAACGGGGTCCAGACCTTTGATGCCCACGGCGACTTCGCCATCAGCGACGCCTGCGATCTCAAGTTCGTGCATGCCGGTGAATTCGGCGATCTGAGCAAATGTCAGCGTCGTGTTGTCAACGAGCCATACGGCGGTTGCTTTCGGCAAAAGAGGCAGGTCGCTCATATCAGTGATCCTCAGACATAGTTCTAGCGTGGTCCGAAAACCGGGCCAGTGGCATTTTCGGTATTCGAGGGGGAAACTTCGCCGCTATATAGTGCAGGTCGCAACAGGAATAAAGTGGTATTCGTATGAGCCGGTTTTGCATGACTTTAGCTTTGTCGTTGATCCTGTGCGTCGGCCTGCTGGGTGGCCAGGCCGTTTGGGCAAAGGGGGAGAAGCCGGGGGTGTTTGATTATTACGTCGCGGCGTTCAGTTGGTCGCCATCATGGTGCGCACGTGTTGGGGATGATCGGGGCGTTGACCAATGCGATGACCGCCATGATTATGGGTTTATCCTGCATGGGTTGTGGCCCCAGAATGAGCGAGGCTGGCCTAGCTATTGCCCTACTGACCTTGATGCCCCGACTGCTTCTGTATTGGAAGGAATGGTAGACATAATGGGGTCCACCGGATTGGCGCGGCATGAGTGGAAAAAGCATGGTGTGTGCAGTGGTATGTCGGTCGATGGGTATTTTGAGCACAGCCGTCGGGCCTATGAGTTGATCAACTTGCCAAGGGCAATGCGAGACTTGAAAATCTCACCCGCTACGGTGGAGCGGGCGATTATTGATGCCAATCCGACGTTGGAGCCGGATGGCGTTACAGTAACCTGTCGCGACGGATATATCGCTGAGGTGCGAATCTGTTTGACGCGTGATTTGGAGCCGAGGGCCTGTGCGCCAGATGCGCGACGAGATTGCAGGGCAGGGCCGCTAAAAATGCCTGCTGTGCGGTAGGAAGGGCAAGGCCTGGAGCGTGGGACGCTGCCCGAAGTGTTTAGATGAAAATCAGGATTGTGGTGGAGGCCATCATGATGGCCATTATCAACATAAAACGCCGCCAGATGGTATCGGAGGCCAATAATCCGCGCATCAAGTGACCTGCGCTGGTCCAGAACATACAAACCGCCAAGTTTATTCCGGCGAAGGCGAGGAACATGCGTGTCGCCTCGGGTATCGGGCCGAGGCCAATGCCAAACCCGGCGGAGGCAGCCAGGGTTACTGCCCAGATTTTGGGGTTTACCGCCTGAAAGAGGATGGCCTGGACAAAGGTAAAGGGTTTGCCCCGGTCATCGCCCCTGCCTGCCCGGCCAGCCTGAGCGGTGCGAAAGGCAAGCCAGAGTATCCATGCGGCAGCGGCGATTTGTAATGTGAAGCGTAGGCTTGGTGCAGCCTCTAACGCAGCGCCGATGCCGGTTGCAGACAGGGCCGCGATGATGCCGGTGCCGATGGGAACGCCCAGAAAATGCGGGATTGTTGCGCGAAACCCAAAGCGGGCCCCGGATGCGGTCAGCATCACGACGTTGGGGCCGGGTGAAAATAGCCCGGCAAATACAAAAGCAATCAGGGGAAGGGTTTCGATGATCATCAGCTAATGAACAAGTAAATCGCGCAACCCGCAAGGGCGATACCCATGGTTAGGTTAAATGCGCGGAGGCGTTTGTCCGTTGACAGAAACCGTCGGATGCCAACACCGAATGAGGCCCAACCGGTTGATGCGCCAAGGCCGACAACGAAATACATGGCTGCGCAAATCGCCCCTTCGACCACTACATTCTGGCCAGTTACAAACTGTGTGGCGGTGGCGATTGCAAATGCCCAACCCTTTGGATTGACCCATTGAAACCCGGCGGATTCGAGGAAGGTAAGCGGGCGAGAGCGGGCATTGGTTTGCGCGCGGCCGCTGGTGGCGGTCCGGTAGGCGAACCAGAGCAGCAAAGCGGCCCCTGCCCAACGCATCACCACGCCGATTAGGGGAGAGGCGGTAATGATTTCACCAACACCCAAACAGACCGCAAACATCATGACGGGAAAGCCAGTCACAATGCCCATTACATGAGGCATAGTCCGGCGCAGGCCGAAATTGGCACCGGAAGCAGCAAGCATCAGGGTATTTGGCCCCGGTGTCCATGATGCGGCCATGGAGAGGCCGAAGAGGGCTATTATGGTTTCAAAAGGCATGCGGCGCTCCAGTTAAGTCAGTAATTATGACCTAATGGCGACAATAGTCTGGCAATGGATCTTGGGCAAATGATTTTCTGTGGGTCCTATGTTCAGAGAATGTTTGGGTGATGAGTTGGTTAGTGAAATATACCACGCATTATCGTTACTGAATTTCATCAACCCAAAGGTGGCGGGGCGGCCTCGGTATCCCCAATTTGGTTTTAGGAAGTGTTTTAGAAATCAACGCAAAGGAAGTTAAAAATGCGCCGTGCAAAAAACATCGCCACGATTGTGGCAGCTTCGCTTTTTACCTTTGGCGCATCGCCGCTGTTGGCAGATAGTGCAAAAGACGCGGAGGCATTAAGTGCCCTTCGCGCGATTATCCAAGACCCTGAAACCCCTGTCGCACCGGTATTGCTTACATATGGGTTTAATGAATCACACTATTTAGTCGACGGGCTGAACGGGAATGAGCAGCGGGCCCTGCGTGATCGGCTGTATGAATATCATGTTAAACTGCCCAGCGGAATTGCCTCAGCTTTGCGGATAAAAGTGCCGCGTCGGCGATCTCGGTGAGGCGTGCTTGGTACCTTGATTTAGGCTTGTGATTTAGGCTTGTATTGAGTGGGTCAGCTACTATCGTGAGGGGAATTGATTGAACCCGATTGCGTAGTTGGCTGACTAAATGGCGACGAATTCAGAGATAGACGTATTTGTCTCGTATAAACGAGAAGAGCGCGCCTATGCTGATTTGGTGCAAAAGGCACTGGAGCAGGCCGGGTATCGCGTGGTGACGGATAGCCAGATCGGCAACACCAGCCAGATCGGTGCTGCCATCGGTGATATGATCCGCCGTGCGAAATGTACGATGGTTCTGTGGACGCCCGCTGCCAATGCTTCGATCTGGGTGCAGTCAGAGGCAAAACTGGCATTTGATCGCAACACCTACATGGGCGTTATGGTGGAGCGTGCGGACCTAGACCCGCCATATAATGGTCTGAACTATGTCAATGTGGTTGAGAGCGGTCTGGCGGATGGTCTGCCGGATATCCTTGCGAAACTGAAGGACCAAATTGGCCTTGGCAGAGTAAGCGCTGTGGAGGCGGAGGTGAAAAACGCCGATGATCAACGCGAACTGGCCTATTTTCAGGCGATGGAGGCAACGGGGTCGGCGACCGCTTATCGTACATATTTGGAGGCGTATCCAGCCGGGCAATTCGTTGCCGTCGCCGCAGAGCAGCTAAAGACCCTGACAAATTGGCGGGCGCGGCTACGGCGATGGCTGCCAAGCGCGACGGTTATCGGACTGGTCATCGCTGGGCTGGGCCTGTGGCTGCGCTGGGACGGGATGCAGGCGACAGACAGCGAAGCCAGTGGGTTGCAGGCCAGCGTGAACCAGCTACAGGCTGAAAAGTCAGAACTGGAATCGCAGCTCAGCACTGCGCAGGCGCTGGCAAAGCAGGAGAAAGGCAGGGCGGCCCGTGCCTTAAGTGATAAAAACACAGCATCGGCGGCGCGGTTGGCGGCAGAGGCTGAGATCAGGCGACTGAATTCTGCTCGTGCGGTGTTAGAGACCGGACTGACTGACACCCAAACGGAGATGGGAAAAGAGAGTAAACGGTTGCAGGCCGAACGTGACGCCCTACAGGGCGAGTTGGACAGGGCGCGAGCGACAGCCGAGGCGCAGTGGGCTGAGGCAGCGCGTGCTGAAGCAGCACTGGAGAAGGAGATCAGCGATCTGACGGCTGAGAACCAGCGCCTGAAGGATGCGGCCAAACAGGATACAGGAGGTGAACCGGCGCTGGGTGAACGGCCCTTGGCACCACGCCTGCCGGTCCCTGAGCCGGATTGCACGACCGGCGGCAAGAAAGGCTATAAGATCGCCGGAGAGTGCTATGCCAGAGACTTCACCCGTCTTGATTTATATGGGAAAAAAGAGCTGGTAGATATCAGTAAACTGGTCGGGTTCACCAAACTGACACGGCTCGATCTGTCGGGGACGGGCGTGTCGGATGTGACGCCGCTGTCGGGTCTGGTGAAACTTAAAAAACTATACCTGCGGGGTGCGCGGGTGAAAGATTTGTCACCGTTGCGCAAGCTCACTGCTCTGCATCACTTCCGGGCGCCAGACGGTTCGGCACATGGAGACTTATTCCAAGACACCCCCGAAACCCGTAAAGCCGTGGCGGATTATCTGGCTTCGCAATAGAGAATGAACCTGTGGTGCGAGGTCCCCGATCAAGTCGGGGACAGCAATGTGCGGGTTGCGCTGTTCTGGGTTCGCCCCGCGACCTCCTGTTCCAGCGTAGGGGCGCCTGCTCGGCAGCCTCCTCAGCCCACCGACGCCACGCCCCGGCCCACCACCGACACCCCTGCGTCGCAAATAAACCCACCTAAGTCGCAACCAACTTCACATCCGCCGCCAAAATCGCCATGCTCCGGCGCATTAGGTTGGACTCGGCTAAGGACACCGTACCCATGAGATCTCACGCGCGCGCAGTTGTTGTTGGTGGCGGGGCCGTTGGCGCCTCTATCGCTTATCATTTGGCCAAGGCTGGCTGGACTGATGTTGTATTGTTGGAGCGTGATGAGCTGACGTCAGGGTCTACATGGCATGCTGCAGGGCTGTTGCCGCTGTTCAATATGTCTTACGCGACGACGCATATTCACGATTATTCGGTGAAGTTTTATAAAGAGCTTGAGGCCGAAACCGGCCTGAATGCCGGGTTCAGCGTTGTGGGCAACCTGCGTATGGCGCAGACCGATGAGCGTATGGACGAGTATCTGACCTATGCCACCACGGCAGAGTCAGTTGGTGTGCCGTTCGAATGGATGACGCCGGGTGACATCAAAGACCGCTGGCCGCTGGTCCGTACTGAGGATTTGAAGGGCGCGATTTATCACCCGACTGATGGTTACATTAACCCTGCTGATGTGACGATGGCGATGGCCAAAGGGGCGCGCCAGCGTGGTGTTGAGATCATTCGCCGGGTGCAGGTTGATGGCTTTACCCGCGTGAACGGCGAATGGGTCGTTAACTGTGTGAAGATGGTGGAAAAGGGTGGAAACCTTGTGCCGGGTGATGAGCGTTTCGATATCACTTGTGAGCATGTTGTGACTGCTACCGGCAACCACGCGCAGCGCACTGCGGCCATGGTTGGTTGTTATATCCCCGCCATGCCGGTTGAGCATCAGTTCATTGTAACCGACGCGGACCCAGAGCTGGTCGAGTGGCGCAAGAGCCATGGTGAGCATCCGGTGCTGCGCGATGCGGATGCCAAATGGTATGTGCGCGAGGAACGTGGCGGCTGGATTTTGGGGCCGTATGAGCGCAATGCGCCTGCGCGGTTCAAGTTTGGCGTGCCGGATAGTTTCCGCGCCGATCTGTTCCCGCTGGATCTGGAGCGGATCGAAGAAGAATACATGTCGATGATCCACCGTATTCCTTCGACGGAAACGGTTGGGTTGAAAGACGATTTCAACGGCCCGATTTGTTATACGCCTGATGGCAACCCTCTGGTTGGCCCGGCACCGGGAGTGGAGAACTTCTGGTTCGCTGAAGGCTTTAGCTTTGGCATCACTGCTGCTGGTGGCGTCGGTCACTATCTGGCTCAGGTGATGACTGAGGGCGAGGCCGAGATTGACATGTGGTCGCTGGACCCACGCCGCTATGGCAAGTGGATCAACCGCGAATACGCTCAGAAGAAAAACGAAGAGTGTTATGAGCACGTTTACATCCTGCATCACCCGGATGAAGAGCGTGAGGCCGCGCGCGCGCTGCGTACTGCCCCGGCGTATGACCGGATGAAAGCGGCTGGTGCCCAGTTTGGTCAGGTGAATGGGTGGGAACGCCCGAATTATTATGCGCCTGCGGGTTTTGACGATCACGCGGCGCGGTCTTTCCGCCGGGGTGGGTATTGGAAATATGTTGAGGAAGAAGCGCGTGCCGTGCGCGAAGGTGCAGGGCTGTTTGATGCCACGGCATTCACCAAGCACCGGATTGCCGGGCCGGGCGCGACGCAGTTCCTCGATTGGCTGACCTGTAACAAGCTGCCGAAAATCGGCCGCATCAACCTGACCTATGGCCTGACTGATGCTGGCACGATCCGCACGGAGTTCACCATCGTTCGCGAGGCGGAGGATGAGTATTACGTTGTCACGGCAGGCGCGGCGCAAGCTTATGACAATGACTATATGGTCAAGGAAGCGGCGAAAAAACGCGATGAGTTCGGCTGGATCGAAGTTCAGGATGTGTCAAACCAGTGGGGCGTTCTGGCCATCGCCGGACCGAAGTCGCGGGATATTCTGAAAGAGATTATCGTTGATGCGGACCCTGAAACGTCATTGACCAATAAGGCGTTTCCTTGGCTGTCAGCTAAAAATATCGACCTTGGCATGTGCCCGGTCAAGGCGATCCGTGTGGCCTATACCGGAGAATTGGGATGGGAGCTGCATCACCCGATTGAGATGCAGAACTATCTGTTCGACCTGTTGATGGAAGCGGGCGAAAAGCACGGCATGAAGCTGTGCGGCGCACGGTGCCAGAACTGGCTGCGGCAGGAGAAATCATACCGTGCGTTCGGTTCGGACCTGGGCCGCGATGCGACGCCACTGGAGGCTGCGCTGGATCGCTTTGTCGATATGGACAAGGATTATCGCGGCAAGCAGGCGATGATTGATACGGGTATTCGCGCGAAATGCGTTACCGTGTTGATTGACGGCGCACCGGATGCGGACCCGTGGGGTCGTGAGGCGCTGTATCTGAATGGCGAGAAGATCGGGCGATTGACCTCTGGTGGCTATTCCGTGGCCTTCAATAAACAGATCGGCATCGCCTATGTCCGCCCTGATTTGGCGGAAGTTGGCACCAAGTTGCAGATGAAGCAATTGGGTGAGTTGTGGGATGCTGAGGTGGTTGAAGAGAGCCCCTATGACCCGACGAACGCTACTATTCGGCAGAATGGGTAGGTAGGGCGGCACTGGCGTTTGTCATCCTCGCGAAAGCGGGGACCTTTTGCGGTTGGCTACTTCTTTAGGGGTGGGCGCAACTGTGTGAGGTCCCCGATCAAGTCGGGGATGACAACGGTGTGGCCTTGCTAACCAAACTAGATCCAGCCATGATCGCTCCACTTGAGGGAGTGATTTTGCATGGCCGATATTCCGACACGCGATTTTTTCATCAGCTTTACCGATGATGACAAGGCGCTTGCTACTGCGTTGAATGACGCGTTGCGGGCTGCTGGTTACAGCGTCTGGTTTCATCCGGTGGACAAACCCGCTTTTGCTGGTATCGCGCAATGGATGGTTGGTGCGCTGAACGCGTCTCGTCGCATGATTTGCGTCTGCTCAACTACCTACTTTTCCGCCGAGAAGGGTTATTCCGCTGCCGAGCGCAACAGCATCTTTATGGAGGACCCAACGAATTCGCAGGCATTGCTGATGCTGATCAAGGCGGAAGAGTTCGACATTCCTCGCCCATTTAATCAATGTGAGTTTTTGCCTGTTATTGGCATGTTGGCGGCGGAGGCTGCGGCGAAGTTATTGAGTATTCTCAAAACAGATGAACAGCGCGCGGCGATGCTGGCGGCTGATGCGTTGCGCAGGTCGCGCCGTCACCCGGACATATTTCATGTTCCCGGTGGGAAAATTCCTTATTTTGCTGGCCGCGATATTGAGATGGCACGGCTGCATGAAAGCCTTGGCTCTGCCGGGGCGACAGCCGTTACCGCCGTTGCCGGAATGGGCGGGATTGGTAAGACCACGTTGGCGCGGGAGTATGCTCATCGGTTTGGGGTTGCTGCGCGCTATGGTGGGGTTTGGTGGGTTGAGGCTGAAACTGAGGGGCAAATTGTTGCCTCGCTCGACCGGTTGGCTAAACGGGTGGGGGCGGAGGATCAGACATCGAATGATCAGCGCGCCTCTGCACTGGCCGCCCGCGAATGGCTGGGCGCGCAGGTGGATGCT
>JBMYPG010000043.1:0-20868 GCA_049600095.1 Pikeienuella sp.
AGCAGACGCTGCAGTGCGGGCCAAATATCCGATAATCCTACGTAAAAGTTAAATCACATCTGGCAGTTTATACCCCTGTGCATAGACACTCCGAATGGCCGCCAATGCGGTGTCTCTGGACATGTCGTTGCCAAATCTATCTGCGTGAACGGCCCTTAAATCAAACAACGGGCGACCTTTTGTCATCCAATGAGCCAAAAACTCACCCGATCCGCCCCCCGTTCCGATGCCCACATTAAAACCAGAGGCAAGCCATAAACCATCATGCCCTGAAACGGGCCCCAACATAGGAAGGCCATCAGGGGTAAAACACATTGGGCCATTGTTTACGGTTTTAATTCCAACTTCCGCGAACACCGGCATTCGTTCCATTAATCGCTCAAGATGTGGCATCAAGCGGTCGGTATTTGGTGGCAAAAGCTCTTCTTTAAAGTCTTTGGGAATTCCATCTAAAGACCAGAATTCAGGTTCCGTCTCATAAATTCCAACTAACAGTCCTTTACCTTCTTGGCGGACATTACAGGAAACATGGCTGTCACGCATAGCCGGGAGAGCGGAATTCAATCCCGCGATTGACGGATGCTCCTCTGTAATCAACTCGTGGTGCTCGGTCGCGTATAGCGGCAGATTAAGCCCAAGCGGCTGTAGCATTTCACGCGCCCAAAATGATGTCGCTACTACGACATGTTTTGCGCGAATGGGCCCCTTATCAGTCTCAAGGATCCAATGATCTGTATCTTTGTATATTGAATTAACGGGGGTCTGTCGCTGTACCGTTGCCCCCAAGTCACGCGCAGCCTTGGCCAACGCATGCGTTGTCCCTGTGGGGTCAACATGACCGTCTGTCGGTGTATGCGCAGCTCCATGGATTGCCGATACATCAATCAGTGGGTGCAGGCCTGCGACCTCTTCTGGCGTCCGAATTTCATATGGAATACCAAGCGAGGCGTAGCGTGCTTTGTAACTATGAAACAATTCTAACTCACGTTCAGTCGTGGCCAGACGAAGGCTCCCGGTTTGGTAAAAGTCAACGGATTGGCCGCTTTCGGCCTCAGCTTGTAAATAGGCTCGGACGGACCCTGCAAACAGCGGCGTCATAGCAGCGTACGGGCCGAAATAGGTCGTATTTCCAGCCGCGTGCCAAGTAGAACCCGATGTTAACTCTCGACGTTCAATTAATAAGCTATCTGTCCACCCCATTTTGGCCAGCCAGTATAAAACAGATGCGCCAACGACACCCCCGCCAACGACAGCAACTTGAATATCGGTTTTCATTCTATACCTCGCAAATCATGAGGCATCTAAGATCACGAGGAATTACCGGTCAATCAGTGTTTTCGTTGGTTGATTACGCGGCAGTTTACTGGGGTTAAACGTCAGAGCCAGCGACCCTCGCCTAAACTCGGAAGCCTATATTTCCAAGAACCCGGCAGGATCCCAAACCACCTACAAAAACCAAACCCAACCATATTCTTTGCTCATGGCAACTAGGCCGCTACAGCTTTACACTCCAACCGCTCCACAACATCATCATAGAACCGTTGGTCCAAGGCATTTGCCCGCCTGATTTCATCAACAACCGATGCGCCAACATGATCGGCAGAGATCACCTTCTCAAACCTCTTTTCCGATACATCCCCAGTGATCGGCTTGCCATCGCCAAATCGGCCAATACCCCGATCATCCAAGGCGCATCTTAATTGACCTGCAAATTCATCAAACCTCTCCTGCACGCCAACAAGGTAATCCTCCTTTCGGGAATGGGTGATCGCTTGCCTCAACTTATGTCGACCGGGCCGGTGCCGACCAAGCCGGGGCATGCCCGACGCCAACCGAACCATCAGATTGTTCTGCCGCAATTGAACCAATTCACTTTCCAGCATTTTCAAGACAAATCGTTCCGGGTCTTTGCGCGCAACGGCTTGCATATCTTCGTCAAATTGACGCCGCGCACCGTGACGCCCCGCAATGGCAACGAAATTTAGAAAACTGAACATCCGGTCAACAGGATCACGCAATACCGAGATATAAAGAACCTCTCGCCCCAGCCCTGCGCCATATCCATAAGGTGCATGCCCAGATAAAAACCCGATTTCACCAAGTGGTTCGGGAAACCGTCGTGACTTCTCAAATGCCACACCATAAGCCATCCGCATGGCACTGGATGCAAACCTTGGCCACAGTACATTTCGATTCAACGCACTGCCCGCTGTTTTGGGCATATGACTATGGATCAGCAATGGCGCACGGATCATCGGCAGGGTTCCTCTAACAGGTTCCCACCATCGTGCACGAAACTAATTTACGTGATGTTAAAGCGCTTGGCGGCGCTCGATCTCTACACCAAGTGATCCGCTTACGCGGTCCAGCTTTTCGATCCGCAGCCATACACGCAGCACATTCTTATGCGCCAACACAGCAGCTGCCAAACGTTCGGCCAGCGTTTCCAACAGGATAATACGCTCACCATCGATCAATTCTGAAATCGCATCCACGATAACATCATAAGAAACGATGCTATCAACATCGTCTGCGGTTTCTAATGAAAAGCGTGGCACATCCAGAACGGCATTGAACCGCAGGTTCTGCGTCACACCGTATTCTTCTGAAAATGCGCCAATCTCAACGGCCCGAACATGGTCGCGCAAAAAGATACGGTCGCACTCCGGCGCTTCGGACCACAGCCCAAATTCACGCAATTCCGTTAAACCAGCCTGATCGTTCATGTCGCAACCCTATCCGCCGCAAACTATTAACCACAAACTTCCACCGAAAGCCTTCACCAAAATGGCGCAAGCCCCGTCACTTCGCGGGGCATGCACATGGTTAACACATTTTGCAAGTTATTTCGCTGCGTTAAGCTGCGACAGGTTTACTGCTTTGCAGAAACCTTCACAGGAACGCGGTAAAACAGGTGAACACCGATCTGCGTTGTCTGTGTTAGCTTGCTCGCCCATTTCGGGTTAACAGCCGTGGTGTGATAGTGGGTAGCAGCACCGGTCAATACGCGCGGGCGACCTTCCAGCATCATCTTTGCGATCTTCGCTGCTTTCGCAAATGCTTTCCGTTCAGAAATAACTTCTGGCTTCCCGTCACAAGCATATGAGAACTGGCAAGCATTCCGGCGCTCACTGCCCTGCAATACAACACCGCAAACCGTGCTTGGGAACCGGCGGCTATCCACACGGTTCAAGATAACCTCAGCCACAGCAACCTGACCACGGGTGTTTTCACCACGGGCCTCGAAATAGATCGCTTCGGTCAGGCAACGCCAGTCATCGCCCGCCGCTGGTCCCAACAGATCATTGGTGCGTGCAACAGAAACTGAATTGCCATCGTGGCCGAACAGAACCTCATCCACTGCCAACTCTTTGGTCAGCGCACCTAATTCAGCCGCGATGGAATCTTCACCACCAAGTGCCGTTAGGTTCGGGTCGGTAATCTCTGGCGCATCCAACCGTACATGAGTAGAGATTGGGCGAGCCGCCAGATCAAAGGCATCTGTCCGGCCAACAGCGCGCAATGCGCTACGCTCAGCTTTCAACAGCTTGAAAACTTTAACTGCATTCGCGCTATCAAAACGCAATGAACTATTGTCGCTGGCGCCGCCTACGGACACCAAGCCAAACATTGCGCCCAAACCGGCGAATGCCGCTGCAAAGATACGTGCCTTGATGCTCATCTTCTTTTATCCCGTTATCCGGTCAGTGACGCCACATCACAAAACGAAAGTTATTATCTGCTCCTCCGGGTTGCGCGGAACCTACTTTTGAGTTGAGCAACCACCTACCCAAATCCGCCCTTGCTCTGCATTTTTTCGGCGATTGGGTCACAGCGTTGCTAAAATCACTCAGTTAAGCCCCAAAACAGGGGCTCTGATCGCAATTTGATTACAAAGAATTACACAGATTTCACAAATCTTCGGTTTTGGCCAAATTCAACAGCGTTGCCTGGGCGGCTGCCAGCCGTGCAATCGGTGCGCGAAATGGCGAACAAGACACATAATCAAAGTTCGCAAGCTCACAAAAACGCACCGAAGCCGGGTCTCCGCCATGCTCTCCACACAGACCAAGCGTAAGTCCATCTCGGCTCTCGCGTCCGCGCTCGGCAGCCAATAACAACAACTCACCAACCCCCTGAACATCAAGGCTGTGAAACGGGTCCTCCGGGAATACGCCCTTGGCAACATAATCCCGCATAAACCGCCCCGCATCATCGCGGCTCAGCCCATAGGTCATCTGGGTCAAATCATTGGTGCCAAAGCTAAGGAATTCAGCTGTATCAGCCAAATCCCCAGCACGCAGCGCCGCCCGAGGTGTTTCAACCATCGCGCCGATTTTATATTTGAAATCAACGCCAGTTTCTTCGCGCACCGCAGCCGCAATCGCCTCAACACGTTCTGACAATAATTCCAATTCCCGATTGGCAGAAACCAGAGGAATCATAATCTCCGGCGCGACCGGTGCCCCCGTTTTCTCAGCCGCTAATACTGCAGCTTCAAACACTGCCCGCGCCTGCATCTCATAAATTTCAGGAAATGCCACCCCAACACGGCACCCACGCTTACCCAGCATCGGGTTAAACTCATGCATATCCTCGGCACGCGCGATCACCGTTTCAACTGGCATCCCCATCGCCTCGGCCAATTCCGCCATTTCCTTGGCACCATGGGGCAAAAACTCATGCAATGGCGGATCCAGCAATCGGATGGTAACGGGCAGCCCCGCCATAATTTCAAACAGGTCAACAAAATCACCACGCTGCATCGGCAACAACTGATCTAGCGCGGCCTGCCTATCCCATTCATTCTCGGCAAGAATCATCTGGCGCATCGTATTGATACGGTCTTTGTCAAAAAACATGTGCTCTGTCCGGCACAATCCAATGCCATCAACTCGAAACTCACGGGCAATACGGGCATCATGCGCAGTATCGGCATTTGCCCGCACCTTCATGCGGCGCGCGCCATCGGCCCATTCCATCAAGCGGCCAAAAGCACCGGAAATCTCAGGCGGGGCTAGTTTTGGCGCACCGGCCATCGCTTCACCACGTGATCCGTCCAGTGTAATTTCATCGCCTTCGCTAAACACCCGCCCATCAGCGGCAAGCATTTGCTTGCCCTCAATGTCGAGTTGCAAGTCACCTGCGCCAACAACACAAGGCGCGCCCAAACCACGGGCAATCACGGCGGCATGGCTGGTCATCCCACCACGTACCGTCAACACACCAGATGCGGCATGCATACCCCGAATATCCTCTGGGCTGGTTTCAATCCGCGCCAAAATCACCTTCTGGTCGCGCGCGGCAAAGGCAGCAGCAGCCTCCGGCGAAAACACCAACATGCCAGTGGCCGCGCCGGGCGACGCTGGCAATCCCCGGCCAATCACATCACGCGGGGCATCATCGGCAATTGTATGGTGAAGGTGGCCGGTCAATGCGCTCGGGTCGATCCGCAGGACCGCCTGATCTTGCGTAATCGCCCCTTTATCAGCCAATTCCACTGCCATCCGAACAGCCGCGCGTGCACCTGCATTTTGGGGCTGTGCATCCAATATAGTGACCGCGCCATTTTCTAGCGTGAACTCAAGGGTGCAAACGTCCCCCATGTTAAGCTCAATCGCCTCGGCCAGCTTTTCAATCTCCACGACGGCTTCAGGCGCGATTTCTTCTAGTGATCTAGAACTTTGGCCCGCAGCCTCCCGCGCCGCAGCTGTCAGCAATCTGGGGGTCCGCAGGCCCATCAGCGCATCTTCGCCCTGCGCTTGCGGCAAATACCGCCCGTTCAGGGCAACAGCCCCGGTATTCGGGTCGCGTAAAGACGCAATTCCAGCACCAGATGGCGAACGCCCCAGCCCCAACGTCATGGCCTGAACAATCAACCCCTGCCCCACGGTAGGGTCTGCGCCACGCGCCTGCCGTAAAATCCGCGCTGTCGGCTTGTCCCACGCGGCATGCAACGAAGCCATGGCCATAGAAAGCTGAACACCCGCGTCATCGGGAAATGGCTCGTCGGTCTCTTCTTCGACCAGAACCAGAAAATCCTCTACCAACGCGATTAACGCGGCCTCATTCAACCCGGCTTCGTCATCTGCGCCCGACTGTTTCATCCGGTCATACAGCGCATTTTCAAACGCATCCGGGTCGGCATGCATAACCTGACAGGCAAAACTTTGAATCAAGCGACGGCGCAAATCTGCCGCCGCCCGCGCACCAACCCGTTCGATCAACGCCGGTAATGCCGCCTCAGTGATACCGATATTGACTAACGAGGCTGCCGTTGGCGCCGCCTCATCAATCGGGCTGGACCGCAAAGAAACCAACAGGCCAAGACCAAACGCGACGCCGGTTTGCAACGCCAATTGGCTTAGCGGCGCGGTTAGGTCAGCACCATCAGCACCCGCAGCCACGGCAAAACCCGGCGCAGTTGGCGCATTGCTGTTGGCCAATTTCGATAGCCGCAGCGCCTTAACACCAAACGAGCGTTGGTTAGGATGCTCCAAAAGAAGCCCCAGATCACAGGTGATCAATCCGCCATTCATCGCGAGTCCGCCTTGTTTGCGTATCGGGGAACTACTGAATCAAGAAACATCACCAAAGACCCGAAACGCTTTAGGGCAACGTCCTACACTTTGTTGCGCTGCGGCGAAAGCCATCTAACAGTCGATGTGATCGTCACCTGCGAAGCAACATCCGCGCAGTGACTTAGGTAGAACGCGCAAAAGCCCCGTCAAATCAGGCCAATCTCGTCAAATCAAGCCAATCTCATCAAATCTGGCCACACCACGTCTATCGCGATAGCTGATCAGCCCTCAATGGCCGAAAACATGGTGACCCGTTCCATGATCTTTGTGACTCGGTTCAGCATGCAAAGGCGATTGCGCCGAACAATAGCATTGTCCGCATTCACAGTGACCTTATCAAAGAACCCATCAATCGGGGCCCGCAATGCCGCCATGGCAATCATCGCCGCCTCAAAATCCTCGGCCTCAAGCGCGGGTGCAATCGCAGCCTCCGCCTGATCAAGCGCAGCAAAAAACGCTTTTTCTTCGTCCAGCTCTGCAAATTTCAGATCGGGGTCCAGCGTATACTCAACCCCATCTTTCTTCTGCTCAGCCGACAGAATATTCGCGGCCCGTTTGTAGCCGGCCAACAGGTTGCGCCCGTCCTCGGTTTCAACAAATTTCTGCAAGGCATTCACGCGGTTCACCAGCAAAACCAGATCATCCTGCCCGCCAAGCTGGAAACAGGCATCAATTACGTCATGGCGAACACCTCCGCCCCGCAAATGCACCTTCAATCGGTCAGCAAAGAACCCAAGCAACGATCCAGCCAGATCATCGATATAGGCTTTCAATTCAACTGAAGCCGCCTGCGCAGTCACATTCTGCGCGGTCCACTCATCAGTGCCCAGTTCCAGCTCATTAAGCCCTTCAAAGGCAAGGCGAACCTTCTCCTCAACCACCCGACGAGGCTCAAGATTGGCAGAGGCTTGGTCAAACAGGTTGCTCAGACTTACGCGGATACCATTCGACAGAATGGTGCGAATAACACCCAATGCCGCACGACGCAGTGCATATGGGTCTTTGCTGCCTGTAGGCTTTTCATCAATGACCCAGAAACAAGTCAGCGTGTCGATTTTATCTGCCAGCGAAACAGACATCGCAACAGGCTCCGTCGGCACATCATCTGACGGGCCGAGCGGCGAATAATGCGTCTCACATGCCTCAGCCACATCATCGGCAAGCCCCGCCGCCTTGGCGTAATACTTACCCATGGTTCCCTGTAGCTCAGGGAACTCATAAACCATTTCAGAACACAGATCAGACTTCACTACCCGCGCCGCCATATCGGCAACCACAGGGTCAGCGCCAGTATTATGGGCTGCAAAACGCGCCAAGGCAGCGACACGAGAAATCCGCTCTGCCTGCGATCCCAGCTTGTTATGAAACGTAACATTGGCCAGTGGCGCAGCCATCGCGACCAGCCCATCACCCTGCGCCACCCGCAGGTCATTTTCCCAGAAAAACAACGCATCAGACAATCTGGCCGCCAGCACCCGCTGGTTCCCTGCCAAAATCGTTGCGCCATTATCCGCCGTTTCGATATTCGCCACGGTGATAAACTTCTCAATCCGCCCGGTTTTGGGATTACGGACAGAGAAAAACTTCTGATGCTCTTTCATTGAGGTCTGCAAAACCTCAGGCGGCAGAGTTAGGAACTGGTCTTCAATGTCGCCCATCAATACAACAGGCCATTCAACCAAACCCGCGACCTCAGCCAACAGGCCGTTGTCCTCAACAACTTCCATGCCCTGCGCAAATGCCATGTTGGTGGCATCCGCCCAGATCGTCGCACGCCGCTCTGCCGGGTCCAACACGACCTTGGCAGCGGCCAGCTTGGCAACATAATCGTCAAAATCCTGCGGCTCAAACGCATCTGGCCCCATAAACCGATGGCCCTGTGTCGTACCGCCGGCGCTCAGGTGGTCCACCGAAAACGGCACAACCTCCCGCCCCGCCTCATCGGTCAGGATGCACAGGATAGACTGCAACGGGCGAACCCAACGCAGATCACCAGAACCCCAACGCATCGACCGTGCCCATGGGAAATTCCGGATAACATTAGGTACAACCTCAGCAATCACCTCAACCGCAGAACGGCCCGGCTTTTCGATTACTGCAAATAGAACCTGGCCCTTCTTCGTGTCCCGCGTTTCAAGCTGATCGCGTGTCAAACCGGTGGAGCGTAAGAACCCTTCCAGCGCTTTTTCCGGCGCATCGGCACGCGGCCCTTTGCGCTCTTCACGCACATCAGGCGTGACCTTGGGTAGGCCAGAAATGGTCAGCGTTAACCGGCGCGGGGTCGTGAACGCCGCCGCAGCCTCATAGGTCAGGCCCAGATCAACCATGCCCTGCGTGACAAGCCGCTTCAGGTCATCCGCAGCCTTCGCTTGCAGGCGTGCCGGAATTTCTTCGGAGAATAGCTCAAGCAAAAGATCAGGCATGTGTTACTCGTTTGGTTCTGGGCAATTGGCGGGCAAGTCATCGCCATTAAAGTGGGCCGTTCCGCAGGCATTGATCTGCCGCCACTGAAAAGCACGACCATCGGCATAAACCGCAACAATACGGTCAAATCCGAATGGTTTATTCGTTTCGGCCAGCAAAGGCCGCGCAGCGCCTGATTTCAGGTCCGCGTCCAACTCACCGGCATCAAAGCATTCAAACCAATCAGGCGCGATCAGCGGGGTTGGGTTCTCGGCAATCGGGGCCGCAAATTCACCAACCAGAATGAAACACCCACGCAGTTTCAGCGGCGAAGTATCAGCATCAACGCCCTTATAGGCCCGCACCGCAACCGGAGAGCCCGCAATCTCAACAACTTCAATGCCATCAACTTCGACATAATGGCCACGCGTCTGAAACCACCACATCGCAGCGCCAAAAATGGCGGCAAACAGCAATAAGCCAGAGATGAAGACGCGGCCGGACATTACGCACCACCCGCTTCGGTCTGCAAAAACGCATCAGCACACATTTTGGCCAACGCGCGCACTCGGCCAATATAGGCTTGGCGCTCTGTCACACTGATGACGCCGCGCGCGTCCAGCAGATTGAACACATGGCTGGCCTTGATGCACTGGTCATAGGCAGGATGCGCCATAACAATCGTCCGGCCCGTTTTCGGGTCGGTCGCAGGCTGGCTAACAATCGACTGACATTCCCGCTCCGCATCCTCAAAATGGCGCAACAGGTCGTCAGTGTTGGCAACGTCAAAGTTCCAGCGGCTGTATTCCTGCTCTGTCTGCTGGAATACATCACCATATTTCAGCGCAATCGGCGCATCCGGGTCATTGAACGGCATGTCCATGACATGCTCAACGCCCAGCACATACATCGCCAAACGTTCCAACCCATAAGTCAGCTCACCCGATACAGGGCGGCAATCATGGCCTGCAACCTGCTGGAAATAGGTGAACTGGCTAACTTCCATGCCATCACACCACACTTCCCAGCCCAAACCAGCCGCGCCCAATGTGGGGCTTTCCCAGTCATCCTCAACAAAACGAATGTCATGCAGCGACATGTTGATGCCAATCGCAGCCAAAGAACCCAGATACAACTCCTGAAGGTTCGGTGGCGACGGCTTAATCAACACTTGGTACTGATAGTAATGCTGTAAACGGTTCGGGTTATCGCCATAACGTCCATCGGTCGGGCGCCGCGAAGGCTGCACATATGCAGCGGCCCATGCTTTTGGCCCTAGGCTGCGCAAGGTTGTCGCTGGGTGAAACGTACCCGCGCCAACTTCCATGTCATAGGGCTGCATGACAGCACAGCCCTTGCTCGCCCAATAGGCCTGTAGCCGAAGGATAATTTCCTGAAAACTTCTTGGATGATCGGTCATTCTACAGCCCAGTATTGCCTCGCGGCTTACCTACAGGTGGCGCACCGCCGGGTCAACGCATTGGGCAAGAAACTGCATGGCAACGCCGTCGCAGGAATACAAAAACTGTATTGCGAAATTCGTTTACCGGCGCGGCTGCATATCATCCGTCATGTTATCCGTAGGATACAGAACTTCGTCGCCTTTTCGTTCATCCGGATGACGTTCACGACGGTCACTTACCTGCTGGTTCATTGGCTGCGCTTCTGCCTGACGTTGTTGCTTGCGGCTCTTCCGTTTGCCCATAGCGTCCCCGCCTGCCTTCATAGCAGCATTCACGCCGCGATTGACGAATTGCCGGATTATCTGGCGGATGATCATATTGATGATGCGGTCCATCTAAGGTCCTCCTGCAACACTTCGCTTACTCGAACATATCATCTTGCCCCTCGCGGGGTAAGGTCTGGCCTTCGTCTTCAGGATTACCATCAAAGTCAATGGCAGCCCGGTTATCCAATAGCCCAGCAGCCTTCAATTCTTTGACACCGGGCAGGTCACGGGGTGATTCTAACCCAAAATGGTCAAGGAATGTCATCGTCGTTACAAAAGTAACCGGTCGTCCCGGAGTCATCCGCCGCCGACCCAGCTTTATCCATTCCACTTCCAGCAGCAAATCAACCGTACCTTTGGAAACAGAAACACCCCTGATTTCCTCAATCTCGGCCCGGCTCACCGGCTGATGATAGGCAATAATGGCCAACGTCTCGACCGCCGCACGGCTCAACTTGCGCATCTCAACCTTTTCGCGGCGCATCAGGAACCCAAGATCAGGTGCAGTCCGAAATGCCCAGCCCTGCCCAACACGGCGCAATGTAACACCCCTGCCCTCGTAACGTTTGCGCAGATGCACCAACGCCTCAGCAGGCTCCGCGCCATGGGGCATGCGGTCGGCCATTTCCTTCACGCTCATCGGCTCGGCTGACGCAAACAACAGCGCTTCAACCATCCGCTCCTGCTCACCCATCGGGGGCGCATCGAACAGGGTTTCTTCAACCGTCTGCTCGTCAGGTCCGTTTTGGTTTTCGCCGCTTTCGTTAGCCATTTGCCGCCTTTGGTGCCCGCAACCAGATTGGGCCGAAATCATCGTCTTGCTTGATTTCAGCATCCCCGCGTTTCACCAACTCCAGCGTCGCCGCGAAATGACTAGCCAGTGCACTACGCCGACGCTCCGGCGATCCGCGCCATTCTTTAGGCAGATAAGAGGCTAACGTCGTCCATTCAATGGCGGCCCCCATTAGGTCAGCCAACCGTTTAACCGCTTCATCCAGTGCAAACACCGGCGCGCGGGTCATATGCAACGGCTGATAATCACCGCGGGTTTTCACCTGCGCATAGGCCTGCAACAAATCAGCAAGCGAGGCATCCCATCGAACTCGCTTCTTAATTGTCAGCGATTCCTGCTCGCCCCGCGCAAAGGTATCGCGGCCCAACTGGTCTCGCGCCAATAGTTTGGCAGCCGACTTGCGCATCGCTTCCAAGCGTTCCAACTGAAATGCCAGCCGCGCGGCCAATTCCTCGGCGCTCGGCCCCTCCTCGCAATCCGGTGGTGGCAATAATAACCGAGATTTCAGGTAAGCCAGCCATGCCGCCATCACAAGATAATCCGCCGCCAGCTCAATACGCATTTTTCGCGCTGCCGAAACAAAAGCCAGATATTGCTCAGCCAGTTGCAAGATCGAAATACGGCGCAAATCCACCTTCTGCCCACGCGCCAGCGTCAACAACACGTCCAGCGGGCCTTCAAAACCGTCAACATCAATCAACAGCGCTTCGGGTTTGGTTTCCTCAGCGTTCGGCGCAACAAACAGGTTCCCCTGCGATGGTGCCGTGGGCAAAATCCGAACTTCAGCATCTACGATGGCTTTTTCGTCACGCATGCGCAGGCTCCTCAGCCAAATTCTCTGTCGTTGCTTGTGTCAGCGCTTGATACTCAGCAAACGCCGCCTCAGCATCAAAATCAGTGGGCCGGTCAGGCCGCGCCGCAATCGCTGCATCTGCCCGGCGTTTGGCATCGCCGGCCAAAGTTACGTTCGTATTCGCAATCGCCTGCATCTCTGCCATATCACCGTTGCAATGCAGGATCAGATCACAACCCGCGCCCAGTGCACGTTCAACCCGGCTTTCATAGGTGCCCGATAACGCCCCCATCGACAGGTCATCGGTCATCAACACACCATCAAACCCGATGTCATCACGGATCAGGTCAATGCATTCGCGCGAAAATGTTGTGACATTATCAGCGTCCACGGCCTCAACAATCTGATGCCCGGTCATTCCAATCGCGGCACCCTTATGGGCCCGAAACGGCGCAAAATCCGCCTCCAACGTCGCGCGATCAGCCTTCACAACAGGCAGGTCATGATGCGGATCAACCAAAGCTCGCCCATGACCCGGCAGATGTTTAATCACCCCGGAAACACCACCCGCCGCCAACCCGTTCAGCACGGCATGGCCCAGCTCGGCCACCACCGCCGGGTCACTGCCCAGCGCGCGATCACCAATCACGTCATGCATCGTATCTGTCGCCACATCCAGCAATGGCGCACAGTTCACATCAATGCCAACTTCACGTAGCTCATCAGCAATCAATTGACACCGCAGCGCCAATACCTTGGCCGCATCCGGTCGGCGCGCATCGGTCAATGCTGGCGTATAGCTCCGCCAATGTGGCGGGCGCAGCCGCTGAACCCGACCACCCTCCTGATCCACCAGAACAGGCACATCCCAACCAACAACATCGCGCAACTGATCGGTCAGCGCCAAAACCTGCGCCGGATTATCGACATTCCTGCGGAATAGGATGAACCCCCACGGGTTTGCCTCGCGGAAAAATGCGCATTCCTCGGCGGTCAGCTCAAAGCCAGAAAACCCATATATTGCCGCCGACCTATCCGCCATTCCAGCCCCTATCGCGCCCGCGCCACAATGCAAACTTCACCGCGAGCTTGCAGACCACGACATAAGGCAGAGGCATCAGCTACATTCTCAAACGGCCCGGCCCGCAAACGGAACAACTCCCGCCCACCAGAGCTTACGGCGGTGATCACCCGCGCACGACCATTCAGCAAATCGCCATTACGCGCTTTCAAAGCAGTCCACTGTTCGCCCGCAATCTTCTCGGAACCAAAGGCACCAAGCTGAATTTGGATAGGTGACGCCGCAGCAGCAGCACGTGGTTCGGCGGCTTCTGCCTGCGAATTAGTTGCTGCCACTTCCTTACCCGGTCGCTGCTTGGGCGCAGGGGCCTTGGCCGGCGCTGGGCTACCAGCCTCAAAGACCGGAGCGTCAGTTTCAACAACCGAGTTACCATCAGGCGCAGACACAACCAAAGGCGACTCCACCAATGGATTCACCGCAGCTATCTCCTGCTCCCCACCTGATTGGCCGCTTGCCTGCTGCCCCGCAACCGGTTCAGTCGCCTGAGGCTGCTCGCTCGGCAATGGTTCTGGCGAGGCGACAACAACCGCTGCGTCCGGGTCTACCGCCGCGCTGGGTGCCACATCTTCATCCGCTAATTCTTCGGTCTTTGGCGCATATCCGGCATTGCCGGTAGGGCTTGTCGGCGTAACCAAAGTATAAATTGCGCGGTTTTGATGCGCGACTTCCAACCCACCGGGGTCTTCGGGTCGCATCTTAAATGCATCAGTCTGCGCACGAATAACCGGCACATCCGCCGCATCACGCACGCCCAATCGATATGACCAGATGACCAGAATGGCCAAGATGACCACAGACAACGTCGCGCCAAACGCAGTCAACGCACGCCCTTTCCAGATCGAAGGACGCACTTCCTGCGTTTGCTCGGAATTCGACTCTAAATACGAATCATCCCTCATGGGGTCCTGCCTGCTACCTGACCCCACTCTATCTTGTAGGGCTATGCTGCTCAAACCCCAAATGTGGATACTTTTAGCGCATCTCTGTCATCGGGGTAACACCAAGAATACCAAGTCCTGCTGAGATGACAACAGCTACAGCACGCACAGCGGCCAGACGGGCGGGTGCACCCTCCACATCATTGTCCTGCAAGAACTTTAGCGAAGGCTCCTCGCGCCCCTTATTCCACAAGGCATGGAACACACCAGCAAGCTCATATAGATAGAATGCAATCCGATGCGGCTCATGATGCGATGCAGCCGCCTCAACAATCCGCGACCATTCACCCAGCTTCTGTGCCAGCTCGATCCAAGCTTCATGGCTCAACGCCGACAGCTCCACTTCGGCTAACGATGCATCATCACAAATGATGCCCGCCTCGCCGGCAGCCCTCAAAACTGAACAAGTCCGCGCATGCGCATATTGCACATAGAACACCGGGTTATCCTTGGACTGCTCCAACACTTTGTCGAAATCGAAATCCAATGGCGCATCATTCTTGCGCATCAGCATTGTGAACCGTGTCACATCCGGCCCCACCTGATCCACAACATCGCGCAGAGTTACGAACGTACCCGCCCGTTTGGACATTTTGAACGGCTCACCATTTTTGAACAGCTTCACCAACTGGGTCAGCTTGATCTCCAGCGGCGTTTTATTGTCCGACAGCGCAGCAACCGCAGCCTTCATCCGTTTGACATAACCACCATGATCAGCACCAAAAATGTCGATCAGCAGGTCATAATCCCGCTCAACCTTGTCAAAGTGATAGGCAATATCAGGCGCAAAATACGTCCATGCGCCATCTGACTTCTGAACGGGCCGATCTACATCGTCACCAAACTCGGTGGATTTAAACAACTTCTGCTCCCGTGGCTCCCAATCCTCAGGTTTTTTGCCTTTGGGTGGCTCAAGGAACCCGTCGTACAGCAACCCCTTGCTTTCCAGCGAAGCCAAAGCAGCTTCAATCCGCCCACCGCCATACAGCGATTTTTCGGAATAAAACTTGTCCATCTTAACGCCAAGCGACAGCAAATCAGCCCGGATCAAATCCATCATTGCATCAGTGGCAAACTCCCGCACCTTTGGCAGCCACTCATCCTCTGCAACATCTAACAGGCTGTCACCAAAGGCATCTTTCAACGCATCGCCAACAGGAACCAAATAGTCGCCGGGGTACAACCCATCAACGATCTCAATCGTGCGGCCATGCGCCTCCTGATACCGCAGATGCGCGGACCGGGCCAAAACATCGACCTGTGCGCCACCATCATTGATGTAATATTCCCGCGTAACGTCCCATCCGGCAAAATCCAGCAAACCAGCCAGCGCATCACCAAAAACAGCGCCCCGCGTATGACCAACATGCAACGGCCCTGTTGGGTTGGCAGAGACATATTCAACATTCACGGCCTTGCCTGCACCCTGCTGCGCCCGGCCAAAATCCTTACCTTGCTTTAATGCTTCAGTGAAAGAGGCCAACCAAACAGCCTTTGACAACCGCAAGTTAATAAACCCCGGCCCGGCAATATCAGCCGTTTCAATCCGCCCATCAGCCTCCAGCAACGGCGCTAACATTGTCGCCAAATCACGGGGCTTCATCTTCGCCTGCTTGGCCAGTGCCATCGCCGCATTGGTCGCCATATCACCATGGCTCGCATCACGCGGCGGCTCTACCGCGATAGGGGCAAAGTTCATGCCCGCAGGCACATCGCCCTTTTCAGCAAGGGTATTCAGGGAAGCAACCACAAGGTCACGAACATCGGCAAACAAGTTCATCAGGCTATCCAGTGTTTTTTCGGCCAGCGTTCCAACCGGCGTTAAACAGGCCGCGCGAATAACACAGCTTCGGTTTTGCCGCCATAGCGGATCGCTGCTTCACCCTCTGATCAAGGAAATGCTGATTATTGCCAGATTTAGTGATACGGTTCCGCAAGGGCGCTCACCAAAATCAAAACATCGCCACTTCAACGATCAATTTCGGTTGTTACCTTCCTCTACATCGCAAAGGGCACATCATGCCAAACAAAGAATACACCCTAACCATGGCCAGATATAATTGCTGGCAAAACGAAAGCATGCTTACGGCGGCCGGTGGTCTCTCCCCCGAAGAACGCCAAAAGGACAGGGGAGCATTTTTCGGTTCAATTCAAAAAACTGCCTCACATCTGTTTTGGGGCGATATGATTTGGATGAACCGTTTTGCAGGCACCCCCGCCCCAACCGTCCCCGGCCCGGAATCCGTCAATATGATTACAGATTGGGGCCAATATTGCGACGAACGCACCGCATTCGACAAACAGATCATTCAGTGGGCGCAGAATGTTTCACCCGGTTGGTTCGATGGCGACCTAAGCTGGTATTCCGGCGCAACTGGCCGCAACCTGACCAAATCCAAACGCTTGCTCGTCATCCAACTATTCAACCACCAAACCCACCACCGCGGCCAAATCCACGCCATGCTAACCGCCGCAAGCGCAAAAACTGATGATACCGACGTGCCGTTTATACCGGACCACTATCTGGGAGTGTAATACAGTTTGACGCAATATTTTCGGTAGTGCCGCTCAATTTGCTCAAACAACCGCTTTCGATTAACGCTCAAAAAAAGGGGACCACAGCGTGGCTCCCCTCAAATGTTGATAATCTCAGACTAAGCCGAAACTTATTTTTTCAGGTTCGTCCAAATTTTGTCATAGACCGCCTGTGTTACCTCATCACAAACTTCGACGAACACGCCAGCGCCAGCGTCTGCTGACGGGTTAGATTCTGGCAAAGTCGCCAGTGCAGGGTCCAGATGAGGCCCTACGCCTGTTACACCAGAGCCATAGCGCGCATAGTTGGAAACGGCAGCGATGTTTTCAGGCTCCAGCAGGAAGTCCATGAACTTGATCGCGTTGGCGCGGTTTGGTGCGTCTTTCAGCAGAACAACATTGTCCATCCAGACCACATAGCCCTGTTTTGGGAATGCGTATTCGACATTCGCGCCTTCCTCGCGCGCTTTGGCGCTAAAGCCATCCCAAATCATGCCAGTGGCAACGTCGCCTGATACAAGCACTTCTTTTGCGGTGTCCGAGTTGAAAGAGGCCCAATGCTGTTTCGCACCCTGCAACAAAGCATCCAAAGATTTCAACTGGTCACGATCATTGGAACACTGAGGAATGCCCAAGTGCAGCGATGCCAAGGCTATTACTTCGCCCTGACTATCGAGCATGTTGATTTTGCCAGACAGCTCAGCCGGTGGATTGAACAGAATGTCAGTGGTGCTGATGTCGCCACTATAAACGTCGCGGTTTACGGCGAAGCTGGTTGAACCCCACTGGTAGGGAATTGATTGTGTGCGACCGGGGTCGAAACTCGGGTCAGCCCATTCCGGGGCGATGTTGCCTTTGTTGGCCAATTCGCCATCCGCAATTGTGTCCAGAATTCCTTCGCCAGACATGATCGAAACCATGTAATCGCCCGGCACGGCAACGTCATAAGTGCCAATTGCGCCGGCTTTCAGTGATGCCAACAGCGATTCATTGGAATCATAGGTATCCATGACAACTTCGACGCCAGTTTCAGCAGTGAACTTGTTCAACAGCTCTTGCGGGATGTATTCAAACCAGTGGTAGATCACCAGCTTGCCATCGGCGGATGCGGTGCCAGCGGTTAGCGCCAGGGCCAAGGCCGCAGCGGTTGTTTTCATTAATTTTTTCATGTCTTTCTCCCTATAGTCGGTTACTTGGTTTTGTCGGTTTTGCTGATGAAGTAGCTGATCGTGACCATGATTATTGATACAGCCAACAACATGGTGGAAATCGCCATTATGTTTGGTTTTATGCCCTGTTTCACGGACCCAAAAATGGCGGTGGGTAAGGTTTCTACCCCTGCGCCCTTAACAAAGTTCGTGATGATGAAATCATCAAGCGAAACAATGAAAGCCAGCAAAAAGCCGGAGATGATGCCCGGCATCATCAGGGGCAGCAGAATGCGGGTAAATGCCTGTCGTTTCGTGGCATAAAGGTCCATTGCCGCCTGTTCATAACTATCCTCTATCCCTTGCATCCGGGCAGAGATTGGCAGGTAGGCGAACGGGATGCAGAACGCGATATGCGCCACGAGGATTGTCAGATAGCCGCGGGTAAAGCCGATTGAGTTAAAGAAAATCAGCGTCGCAACAGCCAAAACGATTTCAGGAACCATCAATGGCAGGCTGATCAAACCGAACGATGCTGTGCGCAGTTTGAACGCCCCACCCCGCACCATCGCCGTAGCTGCAAAGGTCGCGATTGTCGTTGCGGTGGTCGCGGCAACGATAGCGATAGTGAAAGAGTTCCAGGCTGCGGCTTTGAATTTTTGCGATTCCGGCCCGGTGAACACATCAACATACCAGCGAAAACTCACACCCTCCCAATTCGTGATCGAGTTACTGTCATTCAGCGAATAGACAGTCACTACGATCAACGGCGCATAGAGGATGATCAGGCAAAGAACCGTGATTGGGAAAAACCCGGTATAGCTTCGCACATCTGTTTTATTGCGCGCCATGTCAGCCCCCTGCCTTTTCCGCTTTTGACTGCCGATAGGCAAAGATCAGCAAGATAATCATGACCAAGGACAGTAAAATCATTGATGCCGCCGCGCCAAAGGGCCAGTTGCCGGCATTGCCTTTGAATTGTTCCTCAATCAGCGAGCCAATCATGAAGTTTTTGGCACCACCCAGCAGATCAGGTGCAAGGAATGAACCGAGCGAAGGCACAAACACCAAGATGCAACCAGCAATCACGCCGGGCTTCACGGCGGGCAACAGGATGCGGCGCAACGTTACCCATTTGGTCGCGTAAAGGTCGGCTGCCGCCTCTGACAGCGCAAAGTTATACCGCTCGACCGAGGCGTAGATTGGCAGCACCATGAAAGGCAGATAAGAATAGAACAACCCCAGTTGTACCGCGAAATTGGTGTTTACGATGTGGATTGGGCTGTCGATGGCACCGATGCCGAGCAGGAAGTCATTCAGCGGGCCATTGTCACGCACCATGAATTTCATCGAAACTGTGCGGATCAACAAGTTCACCCAATAGGGGATTGTGATCAGGAATACCCAAATTGGGCGGACATTTTCTGGCCGGGTTGCGATGAAATAGGCGGTAGGAAATCCAATCAGCAATGCCAGCAAGGTCGCGGCACCGGCCTGCCAAATGGAGCGCCAGAAAATGTTGATGTAAGTCCATTCGATAAATGGACCCTCATCGCCAAACAGGCCCCGGTCGAAAAAGAACTTGTCATAAGCCTCTAGGGAAAACTCCCAAATCACCCCGCCGCGAAACTCTTTGGTCAGGAAGGAATAGACCAACATCATCAGAACAGGCGCGAGAACAAAGATTGTCAGCACCGCCCACGCAGGCAACAGCAATAGGCCGCGTGCCTCTGCATAGGTATCTGATTTGGCGCTGCCGCCACTCGAAGCTCCGCCAGCCATCAGTCTACCAACAGGCGCGCTGCGCCTCTTTCCATGTTGACGAAAACTTCTGCGCCGGTTTCAAAGGTCCGCTTGGCACCACGGTCAGAGTTTGACGTGCGAATAACCATTTTGGGACCACCGTCCAGCGTCACAATTGTCTGAATATCGGTGCCGATGAAAACGTTATCTTGGATAACGCCTTTCAGGCTTTCAACCTCTGTCGCTTGTTCAGATAAGAACAACCGCTCAGGACGCACAGACAAATGTACCTTACTACCAAGGCCGACTTCGCCCACTTCATCACAGGTCAGCGCAAGCCCGCCGCCTAGATGACAAGTGGCTCGGCCATCCGCGATCCTATCCACAGATACTTCCAATAGGTTGGTCTCGCCGATGAAGTCTGCAACGAACATATTTCGTGGCCGCTCATAAATATCCTTGGCCTGCCCCAATTGCTGTAGCTTACCTGCTGACATCACTGCGATGCGGTCTGACATGGTCAGCGCTTCTTCTTGGTCATGGGTGACAAAGATAAAAGTGATGCCCGTTTCGCGCTGAATTTCCTTCAACTCAAACCGCATTGCTTGGCGCAATTTCAGGTCAAGTGCCGATAATGGTTCATCGAGCAATAGAACTTTGGGTTGCGGTGCCAGCGCCCGCGCCAATGCAACGCGCTGTTGCTGGCCGCCGGATAGTTGCGATGGTTTGCGGTTGGCAAACTGGGATAGTTGCACCAGCTCCAACATTTCACCGGCCCTTTTGCGGGCCTCGGATTTCGATTTGCCGCTCATCTCCAACCCGAAACCAACGTTGTCGGTTATGTTCATATGCGGAAACAGCGCATAGTTCTGGAACACAGTATTTACGGGGCGTTGATGAGGGGGAAGGTTCTCAATCTCATCACCAAACAGGTAAATCTCACCTTCGCTGACATCTTCAAAACCGGCAATCATGCGCAGCAGAGTTGTCTTGCCGCAACCAGACGGGCCGAGAAGCGTAAAGAACTCATTATCGTAGATGGACAGAGAGATCTTCTCCAAGGCCGTGAAATCGCCATAGCGTTTCACCGCATTGCGAACATCAATCGCAACCCTAGTGGTCTC
>JBMYPG010000044.1:0-20455 GCA_049600095.1 Pikeienuella sp.
GTTCTGGAGATGACGATCCAGATCGTCATCAGACATAAAAACATTGCGGGTTACATCGAAACCTTCAAAGGCGTCCTCAAAACCATCCCACTTGTTTTCGATGACCTTCCAGTTAAATCCGGCCTGAAATACCCGTTTGCTGAACTCCGCCAGAATCCGGTCATCGGGTATGGCCGCAATCTCCTCGGGTGATTTGACGATGGTTCCGGCCAACATTTCATCCAAAGCAGCATCGCCACCTTTCAGGCTGGCAGCTCGGGCGCGAATTTCTTCGAATGATTGCATCAGAACCCTCATTATGTTTTTGGCGCAGAAAACAAGCGACCGCGTTTGCCGAACACTATAGAAGGCACTGTCAACTTAACCACCGAGGCTGAGCTTTCGCAGCCTCGGAAGTCTCAAACCTCAGCCGTCTGCAACCAACCAAGTCGGGCATTGGTTCTAAGGTGACGAAGATATGAGCGGCTGATCAGGTGGCGTTGAAAGTTGAAGTGGTTGTAAACGGCAGCGTGGGAGGCGAGAAGTCGTTGCGCGTGATCGGGATGACTTGAACCGTCTTTGCTGTCGCTCTTGTTGTTGGGTTGGCTGGTGCAAAACCTCAGCTCGATTGTTCTGCCTGCCACCCATCTCATGGCGGTCTGATAGGTTTAGAACGTTCAGCGCTGCGCCGTATGACCGAAGCTTATCGGTTACATTTGCGTCTGGGATCTCGCCCTGTGATTTCAGCAGACGTCTCATAAGTTTCAGCGCTGCTTGCTTGTTTCTCCCGGACTGAAGCAAAATATCCAACACCTCGCCTTCGTCATCGACGGCCCGCCAAAGGTAAGCGATCTTGTCATTGATCCCTACGAAAACCCTCTCAGGCATGCAAGCATGCCCTGCCGGGCAACGCTGTCGTCCAGGTGCCACCGCCCACTGCTGCGTTTGCGCTGTTTTCTGATCTGAGCAGCATATATTCGACCGAACTTCAGTACCCAGCGGCGGACGGTTTCATAGGAAACTTTGACACCTCGTTCAGCCAACAGATCTTCGATGTCACGATAGCTCAGACTGAACCGGAAATAGAGCCAGACTGCACGCTGGATGATAGCTGGAGGAAGACGATGCTGGATGTACAGCGACTTTTTCATGCAATCACTCTGGCAACATCAGGGCCAACGGGCAATTTCCCAAAGTTTGCGTGACAATACCGTTAATTCGGTTAAGCCACATCACCAAGATACGATTCATATCCGCTACAACAACATCATGCTAATGATGCTCAGCATGCCAGTCTATGCTAATGGTGGGAATACCTTTTTCAAGGGCTGATGCCGGTTGTGCCCTTCGTTACAGATGCCCAAACAACTGCCCTGGTGCCCAACCCGGCGACAGACCCAATGCTTGCATGGTTTGGAACAGCATCGCCTGATTTGAGGTGATCACAGGCTTACCCGTTGCGGCCTCCAGCCGCTCCACTACCTCAACGCTGCGCATATCAGTGCAGGATAGGACCAGCGCTTGCACATCATCTGTATTGGCACGCAATGCTAGTGCATAGACCTCATCTGGCGTTAGCTCACCCTGCCCATAGTTGCCAAGGTCGCGGCCAATATCGGCGCGCGAAACTGTTTCGATGCCTTCGCTTGCCAAAAATGCCGCCGCCTGATCATTGATTGCCCCAACATAGGGCGAAGCGAACCCAACCCGCGTTACGCCAATCGTACGTAATGCATGGATGAGAGAGCCTGCTGCGGTGATGCTGACAATGCCATCGCCCGTAATTTGCCCAGCTAGATCCCGGTCAAAACTGGGGCCGTGGGTAAGCGTGGCTGACGTACAGCCATAAAGAATCGCATGGGGCCGGACCCCTTTGATTAGCCGTAAGGGCTCACTCAGGTCTGAGGCACCAAGCCCCGCCATTTGTTTGTCATCGGGAATTTCTTCGATGTCATAGCCGCCCAACCGCGCGTAGTGAAAACTAACCCCCCGCGGGCACATCAGGGCAAAATCGCCTTCCAGATTGCAGTTGGTGTAGGGAACCAAGACGCCAATCCGGGCGCGGCCACGATTGTCATTGCTCATGATGGGCCTCCTTCCAATTAGTTAGAACCTGTGTGGCCAATGCCATGTCATCCTCGCCAGCAATTGTTGCCCGCAAGCAATGCGGCAAGCCATAACCGCCCATGCCGCGCATCAGTATGCCTTTGGCCCGTAGCGCCATATCGGCGCTTTGTGCCTCAGTCGCATTTGCAAACCGGATCAGTGTGAAATTTGCGGCGCTGGGTTGGGCGTCTAGGCCAATTTCGCGCAAGGTGGTGGCAAACCGGTCGCGGCGTGACGAAACCTCGGCAACAGCCGCCAGCATATACGGTTGATCACGCATTGCCGCGGTAGCAGCAACCTGCGCTGGGCCCGCGATATTGTTGGGGTTCATCAACTTGCGAACCTCGCCTGCAACTTCGGGCGGGAACAACCCCCATCCGACACGTAGCCCGGCAAGCCCATAGGCCTTGGAGAATGTTCGCATCACTATCGTATCGCCACGATCAACAAGGCCAAAACAGGCTTCGGTATTGGCAAATTCACCATAGGCTTCGTCGATCAGCAACAGCACGTTTTCTGGCAAACCATCGCGTAGTCGCACCAATTCAGATCGTGAAAGGCAAGAACCGGTGGGGTTGCCCGGATTGGCGACACAAACGATCCTGGTCTTTGGGCCAACATTGGTCAGCAAGTTGTCGACAGAAACGGTCAGATCGTCTTCGTCAGCTGCCTTGTAAGACGCGCCACTCGCCAATGCTGCTGTTCGGAACAAGGCATAAGCATAAGCGGTTGAGACCACCTCATCCCCCGGCCCGGCATAGGTGCGGATGAGGGCACTGATCAGCTCCATTGAACCTGCGCCACATAGAATACCAGCGGTATCAATGCCATGAACTTCTGCGATAGCGGCCCGTAGCCCTGTCCAGTCAGGGTCAGGGTATAATGCGCCATCCGCCATGGCGCGGGCAGCAGCTTCGATGGCCCGTGGTGATGGGGCCACGCAACTTTCGTTCTGAGCCAGAGAGATGAGCCGCACACCGGGCGCAACACTCAGGTCAGCCAGTGCATATGCCGCCAAATCAGCCACATGCGGGCGGGGGGTGATCATGTACGCCTCCCATAATCACGCTCGGCTGCCTCGGCTGAAACCAACCCCTCGGCCACATCACGGATGACGCTGTCACCTGCCCGCTCGGCTGCCGGGCCGAACCCGCCACCGCCCGGCGTATCGAAGCAGAGCATCTGCCCCGGTTCCACCCGGAACTCCCCTTTAGAAGGCAGGTCTGCACCATCACCAATGCGTATTCGCCCCGGCGCGCCGGGGCCACCGTCATGCCGCCCCTGCGCCGGGTGTTTTATCCGCTCAACTGACAGATACAGCGTAAAGGCATCGTCATTGGCGGGCGTGACTTCGATGCTTTGACCCAATCCGCCGCGTTGTCGCCCAGCACCGCCACTGTCCATTCGCAGTTCCCTTCGATGAAACAATACCGGTGCAACTGCCTCGGCGATTTCAATCTGACTACCCCAAACGCCACTTGGGAAAGCCGTGGCGGACAGCCCATCTTTCCTGGGCCGTGCACCTGTGCCGCCGTTATGAACAAACTCGACGGCAAACGCTTCGCGGCCAGCCTGCGCCACTTCTGGCGCGCTGCGCAACGGCAGATCATACATCGCAGAGGCACCCTCGGCTGGCACCCGATCAGGCAAGGCTTGTGACAAGCAACCGTACACCAAATCCGGCGTCATTTGCCCAATCGTATGGCGCATGGCGACAGGCGAGGGTGATTGTGCATTCAGGATGCACCCCTTTGGAGCCACAACGCGAAATGGTGCTAAGGACCCGGCATTATTCGGAATGTCAGCGCCCAGAATGCAGCGCAACGCAAACACCGAATAGGCGGTTGCATAGTTCAGTGGCACATTGATGCCCTTGACCGAACAGCCATCTGTGCCTGCGAAATCCAGCAATAACCCGTTATCATCAATGGTGATGCTGGCAACCAACCGGATGGTTTTTTCGTAGCCATCCACCAGCAATTCGGCCTGCCATTGGCCCTGCGGCGCCTCTGCAATCGCCTCCATCTGGCCGCGATAGGATGTGTCGATGATGTGGTTTGCCAAAGGGTCCAGATGATCCAGCCCGAAATCATCCATCATCTCAACCAACCGCTGTGCGCCAACTTCACAACAGGCGATCAATGCGTAAATGTCGCCTTCGTTGGCGATCGGTTCACGAGAGTTCGCCTTCACGATTTGCATCAGCAGATCATTGATTTCCCCGCCCTGCACCAACATGCAGGGCGGGATTAACAGTCCCTCATCCTGAATATCTTCCCCATCCGGCCCCATCCCGCGACCACCGAGATCAACAAGGTGGGATGTGCAAGATGTGAAGCCGACAACCACGCCGTCGCGAAAGGCAGGGGCCAGCAGCAGGAAATCGTTCAAATGGCCCGATGCGATCCACGGGTCATTGGTCATATAGATGTCGCCGGGTTTCATATTCTGTATGGGAAACCGTTCCCGCAATGTTTTTACCGCCTCGGCCATCGTATTGATGTGGCCGGGCGTGCCCGTTACGGCCTGCGCCAGCATCCGCCCGTGAACATCAAAAATCCCGGCGGAAATATCACCGCATTCCCGCACAATCGGGCTGAATGCAGCGCGGATCAGGGTTTGCGCCTGTTCTTCAACAACCGCCAACAGCCGGTTCCACATGACTTGTAAACGCGCTGGTGTCGGGGTCATTTTGCGTCTCCTGTCTGGCGCGTTAGCCGTAGGTTGCCGTGGGTGTCAGTTCTGGCAGTGAAATCTGAACTCACGAAAGTTGTCGTTTGTGGTTCGGTGATCAACGCAGGCCCGGCGATGATTTCATCTGAGGTGATAGATGCACGGGGGATCAGCTTGGCGGTGACAGGTTGGCCGGTAATCTCACAGATCACACGCCTTTCCATGCGTTCGCTGTCTCCACGCGCTGGTGCACCCATACCCGCAGGTTCCCCTGCTGTGGTCACCCGAATGGCCCAGTTTAAAATCTCAACTGTCATCCCCGGCACGGTGCGGGTGAATTGTCTGGCATATTCCGCTTCGAACCCGGCCCGTAGTGCCGTTAGGGTTTCGGTGGTTACAGGGCCATTGGGCAGAGTGATCTCAATTTCATGACCCTGCCCGCGATACCGCATAAAGGCTGTCCGGGTTTCGGTTAGCGTCGCGTCGCGCGCGCCTTGGCGTACCACGTTCGTTGCCTCGGCTGACATCTCAACAAATAAGGCAGCCAATGCGGGCAGGTCCGGTGCCTCCAATGTCATATATCGACTGCGGACAATTTCAAACGACACTGGCGCGAACAGGAACCCAACGGCGGAGCCGACGCCGGGGTCTGGGGGCACCACTATTTCAGTGACGCTAGCCCGACGGGCAACACGCGTGGCATGCAGCGAGCCATTTCCACCAAAGGCGATCATTGTGCGGGCCGACAGGTCCTTGCCCGATTCCACTGCATGCATACGGGCGGCGCTGGCCATTGCTTCATCTACAATTTCGCTAACGCCATGGGCTGCACCATCAGCGTCTAATCCCAAGGCCGTACCAATGTCGCGAGCCAAAACGGTGGCGGATGCTTCAGGATCCACGCTCAGCCGACCCTCGGCAAAGCCAGCGGGGTCAATCAACCCCTGCGCCAGATCAGCATCTGTCACCGTCGGGCGATCACCGCCGCGCCCAAAGCCAACCGGCCCCGGTTCGCTGCCAGCGCTTTCCGGCCCAACTGTAAGGCGGCCCAAACGGTCAACCGCAGCGATGGAGCCACCGCCCACGCCAATCTCAATCATCTCCACCACCGGAATGCGCACGGGCATGCCGCTGCCCTTGATGAACCGTTCGGCCCGCGCAATTTCAAATCGGCGGGCAGTCTGGGGCTGGTAGTTATCGATCAGGCATAGCTTCGCAGTCGTACCGCCCATGTCGAATGACAGAACTTCCGACAATTCACATTGTTCGGCTACTTTAGCCGCCAGAACAGCGCCGCCCGCCGGACCGGATTCCACCAGCCGGATTGGATAGCGCGCCGCCGTTTCAAGCGTTGTCATCCCACCGCCAGCGGTCATCATCAATATTGGGGCCGTTATACCCATCGCAGCGAAGTCTCTGGCAAAGGCCGCGAGATAGGTGCTCATCAATGGTTGGACATAGGCATTGGCCAATGTCGTGCACAGGCGGTCAAACTCTCGTGCCTCCGGGCTGACCTCTGATGACAGTGAAATCGCCAGATTGGGGCGTTGAGCGTGGATCAGTTCGGCCAACCGTCGCTCATGTGCTGGGTTGGCATAAGCGTGGAGAAGGCAAATCGCCACCGCCTCCGCCTCCGATGCATCCAATTCAGCAATTAGGCCATGGATGGCTGTTTCATCCAACGGTACTAAAACCTCTCCGCCGACCGAAACCCGCTCCGGCACCGTAAAGCACCGGCTGCGCGGCACGATTAGGTCGGGTTTGTCGATGTTGATGTCATATTGCGAATGCCGCCGTTCATAGGCGATTTCCAGAATATCCCGGAACCCTTCGGTCAGGACGCAAGCGACCCTGGCACCGCGTCTTTCGATCAATGCATTGGTGGCAAGCGTGGCACCGTGGATGACACCGCGAATATCACTGGGCGTTACGCCGGTCTCTGCCAGTACAATCTTTACTCCGGCGATGGCACCATCAGCGGGGGCGTCATGGGTGGTCAGGGTTTTGGTTGAGGTTAAAACCTCTGATCCACGAATAAGAACAGTATCAGTAAAAGTGCCGCCAATATCGACGGCGATACGATGATCGGAATGACTGGTCATAGGGTGCCTGAAGCAGGAAAGTCAGCAAAGATTGATGGCTCGCGAATGGCGCTGGTTCAGCAGACCAGATCGCAACCGGTTGACCGGCGTCCCATATCTTTGATGTAGATGCGGTGCATTGAACCGCGACTCCTCTTGATCAGAGGTTTCACGGTTGGCTCAGTCGCCGTAACAGTCAAGAAAATTCTGCTGTGAGCTAAAAAATCACTCACAGAAAAGGGCTACATCCGCAGCACATCACCGGCCAGATAAAGCGAGCCACAAATGAGAATGCGCTTAGCGCCAGTATCAATGGCCATCTGCATCGCAGTTGTAACACCGTCGGCGGTATCGGCAGGCACGCCGGATTCCTGAGAAGCAATTGCCAGAGTTGCCGGGGGAATCGCTGCGGCGCTATCAGGAATGTCCACGGCGGTTAAGGCATCAGCCAGACCTGCAAAGGGTCGCAGAAACCCGCCGGGGTCTTTGGTGTCCAGCATGCCACAAATCATATGCATCGGTGCTGCTGGCAGGGTGCGAAAATGTCCAGCCAATGCCTCGCCAGCCGCTGCGTTATGCCCGCCATCGAGCCACAGTTCGGCACCTGCGGCTTCGGCTTGGCGGGCCAGCGGATGATCTGTTAGCCGCTGAATACGCGCAGGCCATTCGGCATTCGCAGGGGCCTGCTCTACCGCTGCATCGGCAATGCCCAAGGCACGCAGAGCGGCTAGCGCTGTTCCGGCATTATCCACCTGATGTGCGCCGGGCAATCGGGGTTTTGGCATGTCCAGCAGGCCGGTTTCATCGCGATACACCATGCGGCCATCCTCGATGGTGCAGGTATAGTTTTGCCCGCTGACGGTTAAGGGCGCGCCCAAGCGGGCCGCGACATCCTCTATAACAGTCAATGCTTCGTCTTGCTGGGGGGCCACGACACAAGGCACGCCCCGTTTAATGATCCCAGCCTTTTCACCAGCGATTTCACCGAGCGTTTCACCCAAATATTGCTGATGGTCGATGGACACAGGGGTGATTACGCTGAGCGCAGGTTTATCAATCACATTGGTGGCGTCTAACCGCCCGCCCAAACCGACTTCCAACAGGCAATAATCCGCCGGGGTGCGGGCAAAGGCCAACAGCGCCGCTGCCGTGGTGATTTCAAAGAATGTGATCTGCTCGCCACCGTTACGGTCCTCACATTCTTCCAACAAAGCTGCCAGCGCAGGTTCTTCGATCAAGGTGCCATTCAGGCGGATACGCTCATGAAACCGGGCCAGATGGGGCGAGGTATAGGCATGCACGCTTTTTCCAGCAGCCTCTAACCCCGCGCGGATCATCGCTTGGGTTGACCCTTTGCCATTTGTTCCGGCCAGATGGATCACGGGCGGCAGGTCGCGTTCCGGGTTGCCCAGAATATCCAGCAACCGGGTCAGACGACCCAGTGTCAAATCCATAAGTTTCGGGTGAAGGCCTAGCAGTCGATCAAGGATGACGTCCGAGCCGTCTCCGCTCACTCGGCGGCTTCCACTTTGGGCGCTTCTTCAGCGGGTGGTGGCGGAGGAAGTTCACCATGGCTGCGCGGCGGCTTGTTCAGCAGCATCCGCAAAACATCAGCAAGCTTGTCACGCATTTCGCGGCGGTCGATGACCATATCCAACATGCCATGGTCCAGCAGATATTCGGCACGCTGGAAACCTTCGGGCAGTTTTTCGCGAATGGTCTGCTCAATAACGCGCGGGCCAGCAAAGCAGATCAGCGCATTAGGTTCGGCAATCTGAATATCACCCAGCATCGCATAGCTGGCCGTAACGCCACCCGTTGTCGGATGGGTCAAAACGACGATAAAGGGCAGGCCAGCCTCTTGCACCATCTGCACTGCAATGGTGGTGCGTGGCATTTGCATCAGGCTGAGAATGCCTTCTTGCATACGCGCGCCACCGGCAGCGGAAAATACGATCAGCGGGGCGCCGATTTTGACAGCAGTTTCGGCAGCAGCGACCAGCGCGTTGCCAACAGCCATGCCCATGGAACCGGCCATAAAGGTGAAATCCTGACCTGCGCAAACGACAGTAACGCCAGAAATGTCACCCTGCGCGACCAGCATTGCTTCAGTTTCGCCGGTTTTCTTGCGGGCATCCTTCATCCGGTCAGGATATTTTTTCTGATCTCGGAACTGGAGGGGGTCTGCCGTTGCGCTTGGCGTTTCAATCTGAACAAAAATGCCCTCGTCGAACAGCGTGTTAAACCGCTCGCGGGGTGTGATGCCCATATGGTGATCACAGGCGGGGCAGACGTGCAGGCTTTCAGCCAATTCGCGATGAAAAATCATCTGCCCGCACTCATCGCATTTACGCCACAGGTTTTCTGGCATCTCGCGCCGCGAAAACAGCGAGTTGATTTTTGGCCGAACGTAGTTTGAAATCCAGTTCATGCGGTTCCCCGGCGTCACTGTGGTGTTTTGCAGACAAATAATCGCGGTGGCTATGGAATGCAATGCAAGACCTTATCGCCCTGTTAATTGGTCTCCGGGGTTAACTGGCCGCTCAGGTTTTTAGCGTTGCATAGATTGGCCGCATGATGATGGCGGTCAGATACATGGGAATTTGATAGCAGCCGAGGAATATCAGCAGCGGTTCGGTTGTCGCCGCAGGTAATGTCACCAGAAACAGCGCCACATTGCGATTGCCCGCGACAATGGACATGGGGATGATCAACCGCCCCCAATCCATCCACCGCATCACAACGAATGCAATGCATTGCAGGCCTAGATTTACGGCCAATACAATTGCCATCCAGATCAAAACCTCACCCGGTGCCGCATTCAGCGCCGGGCCGAGTGCGGACATCAGGCCAATGACAATTACGCCCATGGCAATGGCCATCGCGCCGTCCATCGCCTCGGTCGTTTCTTTGTGCGGGTTCGGGGCCGTAAAGTGCCGCAACACAAACCCAACTGCGATTGCCGCCCATATTGCTGCGAGCAATCGTAGAGCCGCCAGAACCGATGCGGTGAAATCCCCCAATTCTGGTGCCAACCAGAACACCGGGATCATGGTTAAAGGCACGATTGCCGTGCCAATGATCAGGATACGAAACGCAGGCTCTGGCTCTGCCCCCAATAGGATAGAGATATTGGGGCTGCCTGTTACTGACGGGGCCGATAACATGAGAATGATGGCAAAGGCATAGGGTGTGTTCAGAATGCCAAAACCAGCGAACAGACCCAGCGCGATCAGCGGCATGGCAAGTTGATAGATCAACGCCAGCCGCAAGGTTCCCAAGCCGTCGCGCAGACCCGCCATCGCATCGGGTGCACCAATGCGAAAAGCGGTCAGGAACAACAGAAACGCCACCATTTCC
This sequence comes from Pikeienuella sp., assembly GCA_049600095.1. Lineage (GTDB taxonomy): Bacteria > Pseudomonadota > Alphaproteobacteria > Rhodobacterales > Rhodobacteraceae > Pikeienuella. The sequence goes on from JBMYPG010000044.1 coordinate 10,200, forward strand.
GGCAGCCAAGGTTTTAGCTCGGCGGCCAGCCCCGGTGTCAAAAGGCCGACTGCCAGCCCTAGCACCAGAACAAATCGCCCCTTGCGGGCGACAAACCTCAATGCGCCTAACATTGGCGGTCGCTAACCACCCGGACCCTTGCGAATATTCTCTGGCAGCCAAGTGGCCAGCTCTGGCCAAATGACGAGGATAACCACCATCAACAACATCAGCCCAACCATCGGCACGGCAGTGCGGGCGATGTAGGAAATCTCATGTTTGGTCATGCCTTGCAGCACGAAAAGGTTGAACCCAATTGGCGGCGTTACCTGAGCGGTTTCAATCACGACAACCAAAAAGATACCGAACCAAATGACATCAATGCCAGCCTGCCGGATCATCGGTTCGACAATGGCCATAGTCAAAACAACGGATGACAGGCCATCCATGAACATGCCCAAGACCAGATAGAACAGTGTCAGCGCCATGATCAAAACGACCGGCGATAACCCCATTCCATCAATCCATGCCGCCAGTGCACGCGGCAACCCGGTGAACCCCATCGATAGCGACAAGAAAGAAGCCCCCATCAGGATCAGCGCGATCATAGCAGAGGTACGGGTCGCACCCATTAATGACCCGGAAAAGGTCTTCCAATTCAGCGAACCCTGCGCTGCTGCCAATGTCAGTGCACCAACGACACCGACAGCCGCAGCCTCGGTCGCGGTGGCAAGCCCCATGTACATCGACCCGATGACGACGCTAACCAGCAACAGCACAGGAATCAGAAAAATGCTCTCACCCAGCATTTTACGTAAGCCCATTGATGGTTCAGGTTCAGGCCGCTCACCTTTGCTAAAGTAATGCCAGAAGATGATATAAGCCATGAATAACCCGGCCAGCACGAGCCCGGGAAAAATGCCTGCCATGAACAGCTTGGTGATCGATTCATTAATCGTCACGCCATAGACAATCAACGTTAGCGACGGTGGGATCATCAGACCAAGCGTGGCCGCACCCGCCAGGGTGCCGATGATCATATGTTCGGGATAGCCGCGCTTGCGCAGCTCTGGAATGGACATCTTGCCAACGGTGGTCAGCGTTGCGGCCGATGAGCCGGAAACCGCCGCAAAGATGGTGCAGCCGACGATGTTTGTGTGCAACAGCCCGCCGGGCAACCAACGTAGCCACGGGGCAAGGCCCCTGAACATATCCTGCGATAATCGCGTGCGGAACAGGATTTCTCCCATCCAGATGAACAGCGGCAATGCGGTCAATGTCCAGCTAGAGGCGCCAGTCCAGATCGTGGTGATCATCGCGTCGCCTGCGGGGCGGCTGGTAAACAGCTCCATCCCCACCCAAGCAACGCCCATTAGGGCCAAACCAACCCATACCGAGCTGCCCAGCAGCGCGAACAGAACAAAAAGGAAGATCGCAGTTGCGTATAGCTCGGTCATTCCACGGCCTCTTCAATGATCTGGCTTTCACGATGTGTCAGCAGCCGGGTTAAATGGTCCCAAATGGCGATAGCCAATAGGGCCGCGCCAAATGACATCGGCAATTGTGGTAGCCAGACGGGAGTGTAAACCCAGCCAGAACCACTCTCGGCCCACATTTGCGGCCATTCCGTCGGCCAATGACCAAACATTGACAGGGCAGTAATCAGCCATTCGGGCGTAAAGTCTTGTCCCTGAGTGCGATCATTCAGCATCTCGGACATGAAATTCGTTTTAATGGCATATCGCGCAAAATATGTTGCGGTACATGCCGCAATCAGCATGGCGAATGCGTCGAGCCAAAGTTTTGTGAAACTGTTCATATTCAGAAAGATCGACATGCGGATATGCGCACCGCGTGACAAGGCATGCGCCATCGCAAAAAACGATGTCGCGGCCATCGCGTAACCTGCATATTCAGTCGAACCGGGGAATGTTGTGAGTGTCCAACGAGCAATCATCTGGGCGATGATTAGCAATAGGATAAGGACCATGAAACAAGCAGCAACAATGCCTGCCCCAAAATAAATCCGATCAAGCAATCGCCGCACCGGCCTTAACAACCGCTCAGCCCGTTCACTTTGAACCAAACAGAACAGCGCCAGCAATGTGGGAAAAACAAACAGCCATACCCAAAGCGGAAGGCCCAAAAAGGCTTGCCAGTCTCTCATCTGTTTCCCCCCTGCTGTTTCCAGCCATAAACATAACGCGGCCCCGCTTTTGACAACGGGGCCACGAAACTTGGTGATTACTCAGCGTTATATTTGTCGAGGATTGCCTGACCATCAGCACCAGCAGAAGCCAACCAGTCAGCGGTCATTTTATCGCCAATTGCCTTCAACTCAGCCAGGAAATCCGGGCTTGCATCTTCGACGCTCATGCCATTGGCTGAAAGCTGTTCAAAATACCAACTGGCTAGTTCAGCAGATTTAGCTGAACATGCAGCGCCGGTTTCATCAGCAGCTTTCTGGATTGCAGCTTTGGTGCTGTCATCCAGACCGCCCCAAACACCTTTGTTGACCATCACATAGTTGCGCGGCAGCCAAGCGTTGACTTTGTAATAATGGCTTAGGTGCTCCCACACCTTACGGTCATAGCCGGTTGACCCGGATGAGATGAATGATTCAGCTACACCGGTCGCCAGTGCCTGAGACAACTCAGCCGCCTCAACCTGAACCGGGATCATGCCCAAGGCTTCGGCAAAGGTTGCCGTTGCAGTGTTGTACGAGCGGAACTTGATGCCCTGCGTGTCGGCCGATGATTTCACTTCTTTCTTGAAGTAAAAACCCTGACCCGGCCAAGGGCAGGTATACAGCGCGACCAAGTTTAGGTCTGAAAGCTGCGCATTCACTTTGTCTTTAGCAGCGGCCCACAGGCGGTCATTGTCTGCATATGTCGTGGCTACGAATGGCAGGTTGTCCCAACCCAGCAAAGGTGCCTCGTTGGCGTGGGCTGACATGAACCGCTCACCAATTGGTGCTTGCCCGGTCTGAACGGCGCGCTTGATCTCGCCACCCTTAAACAGCGACCCGCCTGGATGCACGGTGATGTCGATGCCGCCGTTGGTGTATTCGCGAACCTTATCTGCAAACACAACACCCATTTCAGAATGGAAGTTCGTCGCCGAATACGCCATCGGCATATCCCACTTTTCAGCTACGGCAGCAGATGCGCTTAGGGCAAATGCAGCAGCCGTTGCCGCCATCGTGATTTTCATTGATTTCATTGTTCAGTCTCCCTGTTTATTGGAAATCTTATCTGCGTATGCGGTCCCTTAGGCGAACCGTTTAGGTTCAAAGGGGGTCATGTCGTTGTTGGGGCGGTTACCAGCGATCAAATCCGCCACCATGCGCCCGGTCTTGGGGCCACCTGTCAGCCCGATATGATGATGCCCAAAGGCAGCGTATACGCCTGTTGCACCAACCTCTCCGATCAGGGGTAAGCTGTCGGACGGGGCGGGGCGAAATCCCAGCCACTCTTCCTCACTTTCCGCCTGCATAGAAGGAAAAAATTCCTTAACCTTTTTGCGAAGCAGTTTTAGCGGCCCCTTAGAGGGTGTCTCGGACAACCCACCAAACTCCACTACGCCAGCACAGCGAAGGCCCTGATCCATCGGTGTGGCAACAAATTTGCCCGCTGTCATCATCATCGGGCTGTTAGGCCGCTGGTTCGGGTTTTTGAACACGATGTGATACCCGCGCTCAGCCTCCAAAGGCACTTTCATACCCAATTTGCCCATCAACGGTTTGGACCAAACCCCAGCCGACAGAACGGCGCTGTTGCAATGGAACCGGCCTTTGTCGGTGTCAACGGCGGTGATCCGCCCGCCACTCAGGTCGAAATCCTTCACCTCGGCTTGCACGAATGTGCCGCCAAGTTCCTCCAACACCTTCACGAGGTCTTTGACGTAGTTACCGGGGTTTTGGATGAACCCATGGTCCTTGTTCACCGCCAGCAGGTTCATGTCAGGGCCTAATATTGGCTCCCGCTCATGAACCTCTGGCCCTTCAATTAACTCAGGAACAAATCCGGCCTCACGCCGCAATTCCCAAGCATAGGCATCAGCGTCAAAGGCTGCGCGGTCTTTATAGACAAAATTATAATCGCTTTCCTGAATCCACTTCGCAGCAGAAGTGCCAGCGGTCAGCGCCTGATGTTGTTGCAGGCTGTCGCCGACAATAGTGGAAAGCCCCTGTGCAATACGCCGCGTGTCTTTGTCATTGGCGTTAGACAAATACCGAAACAACCAAGGTGCCAGCTTGGGCAGATACCCCCAGCGAAGGAATAGCGGAAAGTTCGGGTCGGCCAAATACTTTGGCCCTTTGGGGATCAAGCCCGGCACGGTCACAGGGACAACCGAGCAACTGGCTAGGATACAGGCATTGCCATAAGACGCGCCCATTCCCGGCTCGCCCTTGTCTATCAGCGTCACGTCCTTGCCTGCGCGCCGCAACCAAATGGCCGTGGCCGCACCGACAATACCAGCACCGACAATGACAATATGCTCAGTCTCCATGCCTCGAACTTTCCCCCCTCCGGGCCATAGGTAATTGACTGGCCCAGCTTGGAGATGTGTATGCATCATTACAAATACTATTATGTGGCAGCAGCATCAGAAAAAATGATATATGTAGCATATGAAACTAAGATTCAGGCAATTACAGGCGTTTCACGCTATCGTCGAAACCGGCACCGTTACAGGTGCTGCCGCGCAGCTTGGCATTTCGCAACCGGGCATTTCCAACCTGCTGGCGTTGCTGGAGCGTCAGTCCGGCTTTGACCTGTTTGAAAGGGTCCATGGCCGTTTGTCGCCAACGCCAGAGGCGATGGTGCTGTTTCAGGAGGTAGACACTGTTGTTCGCGGTCTCGACCATGTGACCCAGACCATGATGGACCTGCAAAACAAACAGGCCGGTCAATTACAGGTCGCCTCTCAGCACGCCATGTCATTCGGTTTTGTTCCCAAAATGATCTCTCGCTTTGCGAAGGATCGCCCGGATATGAAAATCTCATTCCAGTCGCAATATTCCTCCAAAGTGCAGGAATGGGTGCAGGCAGGATTGTTTGAGATTGGCCTTTGTGAGCTGCCAAAGCTTTATGACAACCTCAACTACCATGCGCTCCACGTCGAAACCCTACTGGCGTTGCCAGAGGATAGCCCGCTGGCGGAGCATGATGTGCTGACGCCGGAATTGCTGGCCGAAACCCCCTTTATCGTCATGGGGCCTGATCACATGACCCACCGCCGATTGCGCGAAGCATTTCATATCGCCGGGGTGCCGCTGAACATTAGGGTTCATTCCCATCTGTTCAAAAACCTACTGAGCTTTGTAAAGGAAGGTATGGGCGTTGCCATCATCGACCGTTTTGGGTTGGAGTTTGATTTTGAAGGCGGCTTTATCACCCGCCCTTTCCGCCCTGCGATTATGATGGATATGGCAGTCGTAACCTCAAACACCCGACCAATGTCGCAAGTGGGGCAGGATTTCCTAGAATTGCTTCTCACGGAGTTGAAACCCTACACCGCCCTAGAACACGATCCGCCTAAGTAGAGCCCCAATCTTTGGTCCCCAAATACTTCTGCCGGAGGCCGCCACGCTTTAGCGTGGCCCAATCATCCCATCCAACGCCGCACCGGTGCTCTGCTTTCTTCCAGCGGCTGCGTCACAACATCAACCAAAGTCGGCCCGTCATGGGCTATGGCCTCGGCCAATACCCGCTCCAAATCTTCGGGATTTTCTACGCGCCACGATTTAACGCCATAGGCCGCAGCAACAGCGGCCTGATCGGTACGGTTAAAGTCGACATTATAATAGCGGGCGTCTTTGTCAGCATATTGGCTGGCTTTAATCCAACCAAAATTCGAGTTTGAAAACACGATATAGGTGATTGGCGCACGGCATCGGCAAACCGTTTCCAACTCGCCTACTGTAAAGCCAAATGACCCGTCACCCATCATTGCAATGATCTTGCTATCGGGCCGCCCAAACCAAGCACCCAGCGAAGCGGATAGGGCATAGCCCAATGCGCCGTGCGCCCGGTTTGTGATGAACCGCCGTCCTGCCATCGAAGATTCGAAATAGGCTGAATAATAGGGGCAGGATGTGCCGGGGTCGCTGAGAACCGTCGCATCGGCAGGCGCGGTTTTCATCAACGCATCAATTACCCGTTCAGGCCGGATGGGTGCTTCTGCGCTAGCCGCGAGTTTGCGGAACCGGTCAAATTTCCGCGCCTTCGCCTCTGCAACTAACGCAGCGCCGTTGAACCGTTGCGCTGCTTCACGCGCGTCCAAAACTGCATTCACTTGCTCCAGCGACAACCGCAAATCACCGACAACACCAACCTCAGTCCGATAATTCGCACCAATCACCATCGGATCATTATCAAAATGAACAATGCGGGCACCGGGTTTCGGCGCTTCCCACCGCGAAGTTGTGGTCGATCCGGCGCGGGCACCCATAAACACCACCAGGTCGGCAGCCTCCATCATCTCCCACGTCTCACCCGTGCCACCGTTTGAGCCAACAACACCCAGACTGTTCGGATGGGTGTCGGCCAACGACCCTTGGCCAGAGATTGAGGTCGCCACGGGGATGTTCAGGCGCGAGGCCAGTTGCGCCAAAGCATCCATCGCCCCGGCAATCACAACGCCGCCACCACAAACGATTAGCGGATTTTTTGCTGATAGAATGGCATCAACGGCTGCTTCGGCGGCGCCCGGTGCAGGTGCTTGTGGATAGGCAGGATAGCTGCACGTTTGCTCATCAGCCCAAATATCCGACGGGTCTACCGGATCATATTGCACATCATAGGGCAGCCCCAGATGCGCCGCTCCGGACCGCCCCGTGGTCATCGCCCGGAACGCGCCACGGACCATGCGCGGGATATGGTCCGCACGTTTGATCACCGTGTTCCACTTGGTCAGTGGGCGCATCAGCGCCTCCTGGTCCACCTCGGTCAGCGGATATTTGCCGTATGATGCAACCGAAATATCGGTGGTGATGCCCAACACAGCATAGGAGCTTTCGGAGGCTTCGATCAGACCCGGCAAAATGTAAGTTGCGCCACCGCCTGATGGCCCCTCTGCCACACCAACACGGCCCGTCACCCGGCTGTACCCATCGGCCATATAGGTCGCGCAGCGTTCATCGCGGGTCAGGACATGGGTGATATTGTGGTCCAGCCGCAGCATCGCGTCATAGAATGGCAGGGTGGTATCGCCGCACAGGCCAAAAATATGGCGCACGCCCTGCGCCTCCAGCATCCGCACCATCGCTTCGGCGCCATTCATCTTGTTGGTATCGGTCATGATGGCCTCTCGACTCACGCTGCATTCAAAATTGTATACAATCTTGTATATGAAGTTGCGCACAAGTCAATTCGCCTCTATCATGGCCCGAAATCAGCCAAGGGAATGCAATGGCCAAAGCCGCCAGTAACGTTGATCGCCTCTACATCCAGCTTCGCCAGATGGCGGCGGATTTTGCTTTCAAACCTGATGAGCGGGTGAACGAAAGCGAATTGGCACTGCGCCTTGGTGCCAGTCGCACCCCGATGCGCGAGGCGTTAAACCGGTTGGTGGCTGAGGGGTTCCTGACGTTCCAAAGCGGGCGCGGGTTTTTCTGCCGCCCGCTAACGCCCAAGCGCATTCTGGAACTATACGAGGCTCGCGTGGCAGTGGAATGTGAGGCGCTGCGCCTTGCCTGCGCCCGCGCCTCTGATCAGGCAATCGCAGACCTCGCGGCATTTTTGAATCAGTCAGAGCCGCAATATCAAAACAGCAAAGACCCGGATGATTTGCTGGCGATGGACGAAGCCTTTCACATCCGCCTTGCCCAGCTTTCCGATAATGCTGAATTGGTGGCGATGCTGGAAAATTTGAATGACCGCATTCGATACGTTCGCATGATCGACCTGAAGCGGATGCAGGGTGGTGATCGGCCACAATCGACATCGGCCCACCGTCAAATCCTCTGCGCCTTGCAAAGCCGCGATGCCCCCGCTGCCGACGCCGCCATGCGTGGCCATATTGAACGACGGCGAGAGGAAGCGACTGAAGCAGTGCGTATTGCTTATTCACAACTTTACGTGCCAGCAGATTAAAGGAAAACCAATGCAAAGAGGCGGCAAAACAGTTTACGGCGCATCGGTCGGCATCCTGATGCTGGAAACACAATTCCCTCGCATACCCGGCGATATTGGCAATGCGCTGACATGGCCATTTCCGGTGCACTATCGTGTCGTACGCGGGGCCACGCCGGATAACGTTGTACGTAATGACCCGACAAAACTGGTCGATGATTTCATCGAAGCGGGTCGTGACCTGATCCGCACCGGCTGCGATGGTATCACCACAAATTGCGGGTTTCTGTCGTTGATTCAGGATCAGGTGAAAGAGGCTTTGGGCGTCCCCGTCGCAACATCCTCGCTTATGCAAGTGCCGATGGTTCAGGCAATGCTGCCAGCGGGAAAGCGTGTGGGAGTGATCACCATTTCAAAGTCCACCCTAACCGAGGCTCATCTGAATGCCGCTGGCGCACCACTGGATACGCCGATCATTGGCACAGACAATGGCCGCTGTTTTACGCGCGATATTCTGGGCGACGCCCCGGAAATCGACTTTGCCGCCGCTCGGCTAGACCTGCAAGATGCGGCGAAAGAGATGACAGAGACGCACCCTGACGTTGGTGCCATCGTCCTCGAATGCACCAACATGGTCCCCTATGCTCAGGAAATACGGGCGATAACAGGCCTGCCGGTCTACTCCATCTATTCCTTTGTGCAGTGGTTTCAGGCAGGGCTTTCCCCGGTGGGATTTGCCGGTGGGATTAATGACCCGCGGTATTGATTATCAGGATTGAGTTGCTGACTGGTTAGTGATGAGCTGAAAGCACCTGTTTTAAGGCTTTCAACCCGCCAGATAGTTCCAATTCATCAAACCCACAAAAGCCCAGCACCAACCCATTATAGGCACCCTGATCGACACAAAATGTCGACAGCGGCAGTGTGGTAACACCCTGTGCCTTGGCGGCCTGAGAAATTGCCACATCGTTCAGCCCGTCTTTCAAATGAAACACCACTTGCATGCCGGATTGATGATCAGTGACTTGGCCGAAGTCTGAAAATTCGCCTGCCAGCCGATCCAACAAATATCGCCGTCTTTCCCCATACACCCGCCGTACGCGCCGTATGTGGCGATAGAACTCTCCGTTCAAGATAAACTCAGCCAAAGCTTGCTGAGGCATCAGGCTGGCTCGGACGCCTAGCCCGGCCATGCTACGTCGGAACGTTTCAACCAAAGGCAGAGGCAAGATCAGATAACCGAGCCTCAGCGTGTTGGAGAAAATCTTTGAAAAGCTACCGATGTAAATTGTGCGATTTAGCCTATCAAAACCCGCCATCGCGGGAATGGGGCGACCTGCATAGCGAAACTCACTGTCGTAGTCGTCCTCGATAATCCAACCGTCGTGACGTTCGGCCCACTGGATGAATTCCATCCTCCTGCTGGGGGCCATCGCGCCACCAAGCGGATATTGATGCGATGGTGTCAGGACAGCCAGTTTTGGCGATGCTTCATCTAGTGACCTATTCTCTGGCGGAACAGCCCCGCTTTCGTCAATCGCCATAAAGGTTGGTAACAGGCCCAGGGTTGCAGCGAACTTTCTCACGGGTGGATATCCGGGGTTCTCTAGCGCCAAACGATCGCCAGATGTTGCTAATGTCCGCAAGCAAAACTCCATCGCGTCAGTCGCACCGGCAGTAATGATGATTTGCTGGGGCGATGCCTCTATTCCCCGCCATTCCGACACATGGGAGGCAACGGCGCGACGCAGCTCAAAATTTCCCAGATCGCCACTGCCGCCCAACATTGCGCGGGGATTGGTTCGACAGACCCTAGAAACGATTTTGGCCCATTGCTGATAGGGAAATATTCTCATATCCGGCAGCCCACCTTGAAAAGGCATCAGGGGCGTTTCGTCTTGAACTCCACTCTTGTCATGCGTCGGCGCTGGTTTTTCGGGCGCCTTCAACTCCACATCGCCCATCAGGCTGACTGAGAATCCCGACCCTTGTTTGCTCTGCAAATAGCCCTCTGCCACTAACTGTTCATAGGCCGTGACGATTGTGGAACGAGAAACACCAAGCTCAGTTGCTAAAACCCGCGTTGGTGGCAGCTTTGCGCCCGCTGCCAGTATGCCAGAGCCGATCTGCCCCCGAATGGCGGTGCAAATCTGTTCAAACACCGGGCTGGTGGCGGATCTATCGATTGAGAATGCGACC
>JBMYPG010000045.1:0-20272 GCA_049600095.1 Pikeienuella sp.
TGATCCTTTCGGCGATGCTGGATGGGATGGAGGCGAGGGAGAATCCTGGCCCGGCGCTGGAGGGGAATGCGACCCCTGATGATGGGGAAGCCCTGCCTGCTAGCTGGAGCGAAGCGCAGTCGGCATTTAGGGTGTCTGCATTCGTAAATCGAGCCTTGGGAGAAGAATTCACCCGCGCGTTTTGTGCGATGAAGGCCCAGGAAATGAACAGTTTCGCGGAGCGTGTTTCAGACGTGGAGCATCAGGTGACGCTGAGGATGCTATAGAAGAAATGCTCGCACCGTAACGCGTGCGAGCATTTTTGTAAGTTGTTGATTTTGTTGATGATAACGCATTCAAATTAACTGGATATAAATGAATTTTTGCGAGCCTGAGGTCGGATAATGGCTCGATTTCTGGGTGGATACAGCCCAAAATAACCTTTCATGGGGCGTCATGTTCTAGTGGCACAGCATCCCCTTAACAGGCTCTTCTCCCTAGCCGAAAGCTTTTCTGAAGTGACAGCACACTTTGCGGCCACTGGCCATCGACGGACTAACTATTCAGGAACCCCCAGTGAATTCCAGCCCGGCGAGAACCAACGACATTTACCATTGATGAGGACGGCGTGCGCACATTTACCGCTGGCCGCGCCATCTTTGGCCAAATCAAACCCCTACCCGGCGCGAACCCGGGTGAGCATGTCACCATCAACAATACCGCTTATTGGATGGGTTCTACCGTCACCACGGCACGCGGCCTAAAATCCAAATTCCGCGACTTTGGGCGTGTGTGGAATTTCGACGGCATGAGCGCCGAGATCTGTTCAATTGAATGGTCCGGGCCATAAGGGGCTGGGTTGTTTAGGGTTAGGTTTTAGACGCCGGGGGCCTTTGGCCTCCGGCACCTTTTCATTGGCAAATGTAGGATGGGTGCAACCCATCAATACGCGGGTGAGATCACCAACCTACGAGATAAGGCTTTCCTCGAATACTAATCCGCGGAACTCGAATCCATCGACGTTAGAATCATAGAGAACCGAAGGCGTTGAAACAGTTGAGACAGCACTTTCTCTTACTTTTTCCAAAGCTTCATAAATGTACCGCGGATCCTCTTCATGATAATGACGTAAAAAAAATATCAAACAGCCACCTGTACCAGCTCCAGTAGTCTTACCGTCGCCAAATACAGGCCCAAATTCGGTAACGCTAGAATCCATCTGTCGAATTGATTGCCGGAGATTGGAGAGAATATTATCGCCAAGGTCAAATCTGAATCCCAGAGCTCCGAGAATTTTTCCAACGCGTCCAATATCGTCAACCGCACTTATCCACAGGTCTGCGTCACTTAACTGATCATCATCTATTCCATTGCGAACTTCAGATAAATTTTTAAATCGGTCCGCACTTCTATTGAAAACTTTTCTAAGGGGCACCGCTAAATCGTCCAAAACACGCTCAGCATCTTTACTGCGGCGTTTGAATTCTGCGGAACTTGTGGCTGCTGTAGATTTTGTCGTGCCGCTACTAATTACAAATATCGAAATATTTTCATAAAACTCATCGTAACTCTTTTTTCGGTGGCTTTTTGTGTTTGAAACACTTTCAATGGCCCAAAATTCGTCTTTGTAATGATCAAAAGAATTATAGCGACTTAACCTTAAGTCTCGGTCCTTCCAAAATTTGGAATAGTCGGTCTCAACGTCAGGTTTAGGATCCTCTAGCGACCAAAGTTTTGGTATGTTTTTGGTCCGATAGAGCAGTGGGAATGGCCCAGAATGCATCGGACAACAGACGGCCATTCCACTCGATCTACCATTGTGTAAACAAGCTTCAATAATCCAACCAAGCCGGACAACTTTTTGATGATCTTTACCGAGTTTGTCGGCGGACTTCCAAATAGGCGAATTAAGGTGAACTTCACTACACTCACAAAGAAGAGCTGCGGCCAAAGCGAGAGAGAAGGCCCCGCTCCACCCTAAGCCAGTTTCTGTTTTCCATTCTGTCCAAATTTTGACCTCAAAACCTTGCTTGATCTCATATTTATCTACCAAAAACTCACTAGCCGACTGTAACGCACGTAGCATAAACTTGTTTTCTGGCTGAAACTTATAGGAAACTGGGCCGAGGGGAAGCGAATCGTGTTGGCTAGTATTTTCAACAAGTACTTGGCTATCCAATAATTTAAAGCCAACCTTATCATCGGTTCTTCTTTTTAAGCCGACATAGGTTCTTCTGGGAATCGCCAATGAAGTTCCAGTCGTGCATTTGTCGACAGTAACTTTCTCACCCGTAATGATAATTTGCCCGGGTGCACTTACGACAGTAGTGCATCCAGCAAAAAAACGCTTCATTTCAGGTTCAAATCTCTTTCTTAACACTTTCGAGTTAATTGACTTATTTCGCTTAATCCCATCGGATTTCAGCAGCTCCATTCTTTCTTTGTAATTAAATTCAAAAAAGTCCGGAAGGACGTCCAAAATTCCATAGAAATCAAAATACTTGAAAGCATTCTTAAATGTAACATTCACACTCCCGCTCTCGATTTTGCTAACAGAAGTTTTTCTATTTCTATCTTTTAGCACTTCAAATGCCACATCCCCTAACGATAAATCACGGCTTTTCCTTTCATCTCGAAGAACAATACCAAGGGCGATGGCTTTATCGGACATTTTAAGTAACTTTTTTTGCATCCATTTTAGCCACCTTTTGTGGCTCCCCCATTCAAAGGATTATTGCTGAATATACTTCCACCATCAGAGCTCAAAAATGGAGGAAAAATTGAATATTCACAGTCTTTTACGTGTCTTTTCCTTATCGCATCGAATAGCATATCTTTTAATCGCTAGTATATATCTAGGGACTCTCCTTGGAGTATGGCAAGAATATATTTCACAGCCTGCGATTGTAATCATATATCTTCTATTATCAAATAGAAGCTCGAAATGATTTTGTATTAGAGTCAATGCTTATCGCCGCTGAGCAAGGTTTAAGAAAATATTGGCAGAGTTACTCCGTGGCAATTGAAGTACTTGCTCAGTTGCAAAAATGGGGTTGTTTGTTGGCGTAGGCAAAAACCAAGGTGACCCCCCTTTGACATCCCCCAAAACCTAGCCTAAAAGCCCCCTCCCATGGGACTGGGGGTCCTGCCGCTCGCAGCGCTTTGGCGCATGGTGAACACCCTGCATAACCTAAAACTCCACAGCTACAGATCATTCTGCGGCGATGGTAACGCGAGGTCCGTCGAATTTCCGCAGCCTGCTCTGAAAGGCTGATGTTATGTCCTATCCAACGATTACTGCCCTAAAGGCAGAGGCACGAGCGCTCCGTGCTGCTGCCCCTGACGGCCCCTTAACCCATTCCGCCGCGTTAGAGGCGATTGCCCGAAAACATGGCGCGCGGGATTGGAACACTCTGTCGGCCTTGGCCGCGAAAACGCCTAATAATCAGCCGCCCTATGTGGGGCAGTTCGTGGCTGGGCGTTATCTTGGTCATGAAATCACCGGCCGCATTGTGGCCCATTCGTTGATGGCCGAAGGCCGCCGTCATCGGATCACTTTGGACCTTGATAAGCCGGTGAATGTCTCGGCCTTTTCATCGTTTGAAGTCACCCGCAAACGTCTTCGCGCGACTATCGATGAAAAGGGTGAAACGGTCGAAAAAACCTCTGACGGGACACCCCATATGAAGTTGAACTTATAGGGTTTGCCAGCCGCCGCCGGAATGTTTTCGGCGGCGGAATCACGCGCAAAACTGCGAAATCGTGGTTAAAATCCGGTTAACAAAAAGTACGTTGTTGTGATTTTTCAAAGGCTTACAAGAAATCACGCACGCGTTACGCTCGTGATTTCCGCACAAATTCGAACCCTCAGCCCATCGACGCGATAAAGCGTTCAAACAGGTAAAAACTATCCTGCGGACCGGGGCTCGCCTCTGGGTGATGCTGAACTGAAAAAACCGGCTTGCCGGTGACTTTCAACCCACAATTCGACCCATCAAAAAGGCTGACATGCGTCTCCTCCACCCCTTCTGGCAGGGTCTGCGCATCAACCGCGAATCCGTGGTTCATCGAGGTGATTTCAACCTTCCCGGTGGCGTTTTCCTTCACCGGATGGTTCGCCCCGTGGTGTCCATGATTCATCTTGATTGTTTTGGCCCCCAAGGCGAGCGCCAGCATCTGATGGCCAAGGCAAATCCCGAAAACCGGAATATCAGCCGCCAAAACATCCTTGATCATCGGCACAGCATATTCACCAGTCGCCGCCGGATCACCCGGACCGTTCGACAGAAAAACGCCATCAGGCTGATGCGCCAAAATCTCTTCGGTAGTGGCAGAGGCGGGAAGCACGACAACCTCAGAACCAGCTTCAGCCAAACAACGCAGAATATTCCGTTTTGCCCCAAAATCGACTGCAACAACCTTTTTACGCGGCTGATCCTGAACACCAAACGAACCGGGCCAGCTCCACCGCGCTTCATCCCAGCGATAAGATTGGGCACAGGTCACATCCTTGGCTAGGTCAGCACCTTCCAACCCGGCAAAAGAACGGGCGGCGGCGATCAGGGCATCAGTGTCGAGATTTCCATCAGGCGCATAACCAATCGCGGCATGCGGCATCCCCTGATTACGAATCAACCGTGTCAGCCGGCGCGTATCCACGCCACCGATTGCAATGCGGCCTCGGCGGGCCAGCCATTCAGAAATCGTTTCAACTGACCGCCAGTTTGAAGGCGCAGTCGGATCCAAGCGAACGACCATACCTTGAGCAACTGGCTCAGGCGCTTCGTCATCCTGATCGTTCGCACCGACATTACCAATATGCGGAAACGTAAAAGTGACGATCTGACCCGCATAAGAAGGGTCTGTCATAATTTCTTGGTAGCCAGTCATTGCTGTATTGAAACACAGCTCACCGACCACCGTACCAGCGGCACCAAAGCCGCGACCATAAAACAATGACCCATCTGACAAAGCCAAGCAGGCGGTTGGGATAGGGGCTTCGGACATCAGCGCCTCATTGTTTCTTAGATTCGGGGTCTTTTGGAATCGGGCGGAAGCTAGAGAAGCGCAGCCCTGTCGTCAAGATCCACAAAAAAGATAATTAATTGAGTAATTACAATAAGTTGCCAACAGAACTGCCTATTGCAGACAGTGAACAGCTCAGCTAACGTTTTCTTTCCGCCGACGTGGGGGCGGTGTCAGCACCCGGATAATCCATGCAAACGCGCATTAACAACGCTTTGAAAACTGCGATGATCGACAAAGATCGTCTACGTACCAGTACGCTTCGTCTCGTGATCGCGGCCATAAAGGAACGTGAGATTTGCTTGCGTAGTGAGGATGACAACCCCGTTTTGGACGAAGATGCCGTGATCCAGCTTTTGTCCAAGATGGTGAAGCAACGCCAAGATAGTGCCACAGCGTATACTGATGCTGGCAGAGATGATCTTGCTAAACGTGAGAAAGCCGAGATCAAAATTATCCGAGAGTTTATGCCAAAACCTTTGTCTGAGGACGAAGTCGCCGAAGCAGTACGCGCTGCCATCGTTTCGGTTGATGCATCTTCGATCAAGGACATGGGTAAAGTAATGGGTGCGCTAAAGGCACGATATACGGGTCGCATGGATTTCGGAAAAGCGGGTGCCGCTGTGAAATCGGCGCTCATCTGACGCGACTTACCGCCTTGCTGAATTGGGCACCGTAAGATATCCCCTCGTCCAACTGGACAAGAGTGGGCCTTTCCATGTCGAAACAGAAGAAACAGAAAATTCGGCGTCCTCGCGCCGAAACTCCGCGTGGTTTTCGTGACTATTTTGGTGCCGAAGTCACCGAGCGCACAAAAATGCTCAATGCGATTACGGAAGTGTATCATCGCTATGGTTTTGATGCACTGGAGACATCTGGTGTAGAGACTGTTGAAGCTCTGGGCAAATTCCTCCCGGACGTTGATCGCCCCAATGCTGGGGTTTTCGGCTGGCAGGACGAGGATGAAAGTTGGATGGCATTGCGGTACGATTTGACTGCGCCATTGGCCCGCGTTTACGCCCAGAACCAGCAAAAACTACCCACGCCTTACCGGCGTTTTGCGGTTGGACCTGTCTGGCGGAATGAAAAGCCAGGGCCAGGACGGTATCGTCAGTTTTATCAGTGCGATGCTGACACTGTCGGTAGTGCGTCACCTGCGGCGGACGCTGAAATTTGCGCAATGCTTTGTGATGCGCTTGAGGCGGCGGGTATTTCTCGTGATGATTACGTTATCCGCATCAATAACCGCAAGGTTCTGAATGGCGTTATGGAAGTTGTGGGTTTGCTGGACCCTGCCAACCCTGATTCAGGGGAAGGGCAACGCGGTATCGTTCTTCGGGCAATCGATAAACTTGATCGCTTAGGTGAACACGGTGTTCGTGCGTTGCTGGGCGAAGGCCGGAAAGATGAAAGTGGTGCTTACACTGAAGGTGCCAAACTGGGCAATGATCAAATCGATCTGGTTATGGGTTTTGTTATGGCCGAAAGGGCGACGGGCGCAGAGACCTGTGCACGCTTGCGCGAATTGGTGGCCGAAAGCGAAACGGGACTGGAAGGCGTTGGCGAGTTGGAAGTCATTGCCGAGTTGCTAAAGGCCCAAGGGTACAGTGAACGGGCGATCATCACCCCATCTGTCGTGCGTGGCCTCGGGTATTATACCGGTGCGGTTTATGAGGCAGAACTGACCTTTGAAATTACCGATGAAAAGGGCAGAAAAAGGCAGTTTGGGTCGGTCGCTGGCGGTGGGCGTTATGATGACCTGGTCATGCGCTTTACTGGCCAACGCGTGCCGGGCACTGGCGTTTCAATAGGGGTTGATCGCCTGCTTGCCGCGTTGGAAGCAAAACGTGGCGCTGTTGCAGAGGCAGATGGTCCTGTATTGATTACCGTCATGGATAAAGGCCGCCTGTCTGATTACCAAACAATGGTCGGGGAGCTCCGTTCTGCTGGCATTCGCGCCGAAATGTTCCTCGGTGGTGGCAATATGGCGAAGCAGTTGAAATATGCAGATAAACGGGCTTGCCCGGTCGCTGTAATCGAAGGCGGTGATGAGCGTGATGCGGGTACCGTTCAGTTAAAAGATTTGGCACTGGGCGCTCGGTTAGCTGCGGAAATTGACACAAATGAAGAGTGGAAAGCACAGCCAGCGCAGGTGAGTGTTCCACGCGTCGATCTGGTCAAAGAGGTCCGTGCAATGATTGCCCGGCGAGATGGTTAGTCAATGTCAGCATCACGGCCTTATTTAACATCCGGGCGCATTGGTGGCGATCTTGATCGGCTTTCAGCGCTGAGAGCAAATATCACAAAGCAGTTTGAATCCGCAGGTGCTGTAATGGTGGAGCCAGAGACGCTCCAACCCGCTGATGTTATGCTTGATGTTTATGGTGAGGACATTCGCGCGCGGGCATATATTGTCCAAGATCCAGCGGCTGGTGAGCTGTGCCTGCGCCCCGATTTTACCGTGCCCGTTGCTCGCGTTCATATGCAGGGTGGCGCGGACCCGGCCCGGTATGCCTATCAAGGGTTGGTTTGGCGGCGGCAGGTCCCGGGATCAAAGCGCCCGAATGAATATCTTCAGGCTGGTATTGAGCTGATTGGCGGTGTCGATCCTGCCAAAGACGATGCTGAAGTGTTTACCCTAATCCGCGATGCGCTTGGTGAGCATGTGGGACCGGTTATTACAGGCGATTTGAGCGTCGTATTCGCTGTCATTGATGCCGTTGTCACAACAGAGGCACGAAAAGCCGCCCTACGTCGGCATGTCTGGCGCCCTGCCCGTTTTCAAGCTTTGCTTGACCGTTTCAGTAATCCACCGCAACCAAGTGCTAACCGACGGGCATTGCTGGAAGCTGATGATCAACGCCGTGCCAGAATGATTGCCGGAGCCGGAAGGTTTGTTGGCCTTCGAAGCGAAGCCGAAATCATCGCCCGAGCCGCAGTGTTGGCCGAAGATGCTTCGGTCGCACCGCTTTCGGCTGAGGCAAAACAGATTATTGAGGCTGTTCTTGGCATAAAGGGCAGGACCGAAGATGCAGTAAAGCAACTGCGTGATTTGGCGCTGCCCTCAATGGAGGCCGCGATAAATCGGATCGAAATGCGAATGTCTGCCCTGGCAGATCGCGGTGTGAATGCCGCTGATCTTGCTTTTGACGCGGCCTTCGGTCGGGCATTGGAATACTATGATGGGTTCGTTTTTGAGTTTAAAGCGCCGGTTCAAGGCTTACCCCCTTTAGGTGGCGGCGGCCGGTATGATGCATTAACTGAGATTCTTGCCCACGGCACAGGGTCGACGGCCGTTGGAGGCGTTGTTCGACCAGAGGCAATCGCCGCGTGCATGGAGAGTTCCCAATGACAATCAAACTGGGATTACCATCTAAGGGCCGCTTACAAAAATCTTGCATCGATTGGTTTGCAGCCAGAGGCGTTGCGATTGAGCGCGCAGCTGTGGACCGCGAATATGCCGGTCGCGTTACTGGCGTCGATGGCGTTGATTTGGTTTTGTTGTCGGCCTCCGAGATCCCTCGTGAGTTGGCTGCAGGGCGGATCGACCTTGGAGTCACCGGCGAAGACCTTGTGCGCGAGACAATTCACGGCTGGAAGTCCAAAATTGAGCTAGTGTCTGCATTAGGTTTCGGCGCAGCTGATCTGATTATCGCGGTTCCGGTTGCTTGGGTTGATGTAGAGAATTTGCATGACTTTGACGCGGCAGCGGCGGCGTTTCGACAAGCCCACGGCTTTCGGCTTCGCATCGCCACAAAATATCACAATCTGGCCAGAAATTGGCTGACCCAACATGGCGTTGCCGATTACCAGCTTGTTGACAGCCAAGGAGCGACCGAGGCGACTCCTTTAAACCTGACCGCTGAAGCGATCATCGACATTACTTCTTCGGGCGAAACCTTACGGGCCAATCATCTTAAAGTGTTAGAAGGTGAACCTATACTAAAATCTGAGGCAATGTTGTGTCGGTCCGTTGCATCAACAAATGATTCGTCTGTCGATTCTTTATTAAGTGAATTATTGGATGGCGACTCCTCTGCAGCCCAATAACTGCCGTAATTCGCCTAATTCTGTGCAAGTATACAAGTTGAACGCGGTATTTTTACACGCAATGGGCGATTAGTGGATTTTTCACTCGTCGGGTGCTAAATAGACCGTGTATGAGTAGTGTATAGCGATAGTGGGCAGTCCACTTCGCAGGAGCGTAAAAAAATGGACGAGTTTCACGTAGCATTGCGAGGTCTAGGGATGGCAGCTGAAACGCTGTTAAGTGCCCTAATGATTAACTCGATGTTTCTGACAGTTGCGCTCATGATTGGCGTGCTTCTTACTTAAAAGAACCAATCACTAACCATAAAACTGGTTATTCCGCCGCAATTTGCATTCGCGCTTTTTCAGTCGCAGTAACCAATGCAGCTGTGATGCCCGGCTCAGATAACGCGTGCCCGGCGTCTTCTACCATAACAAGCTCGGAAGCTGGCCAAGCTTGATGTAGTTCATACGCTGAAATAGGCGGGCAAATCATATCGTAGCGACCCTGAACGATGACGCCCGGGATATCGCGGATCCTTCCCGCATCTCGCAAAATTTGGCCATCCTCAGCTAAAAAACCTTTATTCTTGAAGTAGTGGCATTCGATTCGGGCAAAAGCCCGCGCATAAGAAGCCGCGGCATACCCCTGATTGCCAATTCCATGTGAACGCAGTGCAGCCGTTGCACTTTCCCATCGGGTCCAGATTTTGGCGCATTCTGTTTGTTGCACGATGTCACCACCCATTAACCGGCGATGATAGGCTTGGATCATATCTGCGCGTTCATTTTCGGGAATCGGACTTTCAAACTCCTCCCAAAGTTCTGGCCAGAATACAGCAGCTCCACCGCCGTAGAACCAATCCAGTTCCCGCTGGGTCATCAGAAATACGCCACGTAAAATTAGCTCAGACACACGACGCGGGTGTGTTTCGGCATAAATCAGGGACAGCGTTGCGCCCCAGGAGCCTCCGAACACCATCCATCGGTCAACCCCAACACTGCGCCGGATTGCCTCTATGTCTTCAACCAAATCCCAAGTCGTATTGCGTTCTATGCTTGCATGAGGACGAGAACGGCCACAGCCGCGTTGGTCGAACAAGATGATATGATAGACCTCAGGATCAAAAAACCGCCGCATACCAGGGCTGCACCCGCCTCCGGGACCGCCATGCAGAACCACCACAGGCTTGCCGCCCTTGGTGCCGCATTCCTCTACATAGATGTCATGGCCACCTGATACTTGCAGGCGAAACCGATTGAATGGTTCGATCGGCGGATATAAGGACCGTCGATGCGGCGTCATGTCGACCTCTGGGCGTTGCTTTGAGTTGGTCTTCGCGCCAAGTCTTAGGATGAACTGTGCCACTTGCCTATAGCCGAGAACACAAAATGTCCGAAAAGACGACAACGATAGATGCCGCAGAAGTCGCTAAGTTCGAGGCGATGGCCGCTGAGTGGTGGGACCCTGAAGGTAAATTCAAACCTTTGCATCACATGTCACCATGTCGGTTGGACTATGTTGTTGATCAAATCTGTGCCCAATACGGACGGCGGCGCAAAACCCGCCAGCCACTATCCGGTCTATCAATCGTCGATGTTGGCTGCGGCGGTGGATTGGCAGCAGAACCTATTGCCCGGCTCGGTGCAGATGTTACCGGGCTTGATGCGACCGACGTCAATATTGGCGTTGCCAAAGCGCATGCTGAATCTGTTGGCCTAGATATCAATTACCGCGCGGAACCGGCAGAAGACGTCGTGAAGCGCGGCGAAACATTCGATGTCGTTCTGGCGCTTGAGGTCATTGAACATGTAGCAGATGTCAGCGTTTTCCTTTCCGCACTCTTTGATCTGTTAAAGCCCGGTGGCATTGTCATCCTTTCGACCCTAAACAGAACCGCGAAGTCGTGGGCTATGGCAATCGCTGGCGCCGAACATATTTTGCGCTGGTTGCCAGTTGGTACACATGATTGGGCTAAATTTATTACGCCAGAAGAGCTTGAGACTGCCTTGAGTGAAGCAGGTTTGTTACCCATAGATAGCCGGGGCATGGTTTTGGATATTCTTTCCGGGACATGGTCATTGTCCGAGGACCAATCTGTTAATTTCATCGCAGCGGCCGAGAAACCTCTAGCATAGAGTTGATCGATCAATAGCTGGTGCTTTCCTGCATTGAGAGACTAAGGTGTTTTTACATTAACTCTTTGGGGGAATTGTTTGTGCGAATTTTAGGTTTCGCATTTATTCTGCTGGCGCTCGTTGGTTGCGAGTCCGGCCCTAAACTACCGAATCTTTCTCAAATCTACGATAATGCAGCGATGACGGAATCGCAGGACCGACGTCCCGTAATAACGATTCCAGGCCTCCTCGGTTCGCGGCTTGTTGACCGTGGTAGTGGTACTGTTGTTTGGGGCGATGAAACCCGCTTGAGCCTAGATCCGAGCGACCCCGTTGCAACGAGATTGATCGCCTTGCCCATCGGTGATGGTTTAACCCCATTGAAGCAGCAGATGGACGACATCCGCCCTAGAGGTGTGCTGCGTACAGCAAAAACTTCAGTTCTAGGTGTGCCAGTAAGTTTAGATATTTATGGCGGCATTGTTCGAACTTTGATTGCAGGTGGTTTTGATTTTCGACTAACCCGCAAAGAGGAAATCGAAGAACGAAATGTTAATCTCGATAGCTTTGAATTCCCTTATGATTGGCGGCGGGGTGTCGTCGAGGCCGCACAAGATCTTGATTACTTCATTAAAAGAAAGAAAAAACAGGTCGCTGCAGCACGACGAGATACTTTTGGAGATGCAACAAAACCCGTAAAATTCGATATCATAGCCCATTCGATGGGCGGCCTCGTGGCACGCTATTATTTAATGTATGGGGCTGCCGAGTTACCCGAAGATGGCTCATTGCCGCCTTTAACATGGGCAGGGGCGAAGAATGTTGATCGTGTGATCTATGTCGCTCCTCCAAATGCTGGCTCAGCTCGGACAGCAATGTCATTGGTTAACGGCCGTTCGCTTGGTTTTTTGCAGCCAAACTACCGGCCGGGTCTGATTGCCACCCATATTTCAACTTATCAGTTGCTGCCGCGGAACCGACATCATCGCGTAACAATTGTTGATGAGGCCAAGCCAGTTGATCTCTATGATATCGAGACCTGGGACAGGTTGGGTTGGGGGCTTCTCGATCCACGAGAAGATGAGCTGTTAGAAATCTTATTGCCAGAAGCCACAGACCGTGCCACCCGACGCACCATAGCACGTGCGCATGTCGCTCAGATGCTTGAGCGCGCTGATCATCTACATCGCGCGATGGATCGGAAGGTGGAGCAACCACCGGGTCTGGAAGCTTTCTTGGTCGTGGGTGGCGGGGAACCTACTCTTTCCAATGTCAGCTTTGATAAAGATCGTCATGAAATGATTGAAACTGCCTGGGGTGAGGGCGATGGCGTTGTATTACGTGCAAGTTCATTGCTCGATGAACGCCAAGGCGGCGTTTATACGTTGAATCTACGAACCCCGTTGTCATTTCAATCGATCTTGTTGCTGCCTGAAGAGCATCTAGCGATTACGCAAAGCCCCGTATTTGGTGACAACGTGCTTTTTTGGTTGCTTGAGGCGCCGCGAAACGAAGATCTCTAGCTGTGAGTTTTTCCGTTCGAGTTTAACTAAAAATTTAGACAATCGCTGTTGGCTGCTTGCAGTCGGTGAATGGAAATGAACCAATTGTGTTTCTTCTAACTTTTGCTGACTACGCAAGAATAACAAAAGCGAATTGCCCATAGAATATAATTGGCACTTCGAGCGGAGATTAATGTGAACATAGCCGCGAGAGAACGCACATGGCGAATGCCTCAATCAGATGAGGAGCGATTGAGCTGGTTAAGGCTTAGCCGCAGTCGGAATGTTGGCGCAGCAACTTTTCAGCGGCTCATGAGCCGGTTTGGAGGTGCTCAAAAAGCACTGGACGCATTGCCGGAACTTGCGACGAGGGGTGGGGCACAAGCGTATCAAGTGTGCTCTTATGAACAGGCGGAACGGGAGTTTGTTGGTGCAGATGTCGTTGGTGCCAAAATGCTATGTTTAGGTGCCCCTGATTACCCAAATATGCTGGCGGAAATTCCTGACCCACCGCCGTTCCTTTGGGCATTGGGGGGTATTAGTCTCGCTTCAAAACCAAACATTGCAATTATTGGTGCACGAAACGCTTCTTCACTTGGTTTGCGCATGGGCCGGTCTCTGGCAATCGAACTTTCTGAGCGCGGCTATGTAATCTCTTCTGGTTTGGCGCGAGGTGTTGACGCAGCGGCCCATAAGGCTGCCATCGAGACGAACACTGTGGCCGTGATGGCTGGCGGTGTTGATGTCATTTATCCAAGTGAAAATACAAATTTATATGCTGATATATGCAAAACAGGGCTGATTTTGTCCGAGGCCCCAATGGGGCTTCAACCCCAAGGTCGGCATTTTCCAAGACGGAATCGAATAGTATCTGGCTTGTCCAAAGGTGTTGTACTGATCGAAGCGGCGGCACGTTCTGGTTCGTTGATTACAGCCCGCTATGCTTTGGAACAGGGTCGAGAGGCGATGGCCGTTCCAGGGTCGCCGTTGGACCCACGGTCGGCAGGTTGTAACGATCTGATCCGACAGGGTGCTGCACTGATACGTTCTGCTGATGACGTTGAAGAAGCACTATCCGCACCGCGGACGTTATCATTGGAAGAACCGATTTCAGATTTCATGCCAGAGGTCCCGACGGCGAAACCTGATCCCGTTCATATCGATCTACCAGCCCGTTTGACTGAATTACTGAGCACTGCACCGATTGATGCTGACACTTTAGGACGAGATTCTGGTGCCAGCCCTAGTCAACTGGCGGGGGCGTTGCTGGAATTGGAAATGGCAGGGGCGATAGAACGCCGAAGTGGTGGATTCATTGCTTTGGCAAATTAGGCCTTAACGCTCGTAACATCGTCTTCCCCAACCTCGATAAGCAGAACCTCTGGTGGGACACCAATTCTGATTGGGAGTTTAGAGCACCCTAGGCCGCCGGATACGATCAGATGCCGGTCATTCTCAACAATATGACCGTATCCGTATCTGTTCCCGAATTTTGATGGAATATATGGGGCCCACCCGAACAATCGCACTTGCCCACCGTGACAATGCCCAGAGAGGGTTAACGAAATACGCTCTGGTGCAACTGGAAATATGTCGGGCTCATGCGCCAGTAAGATAACTGGCTCGTCATCATTGTTGATTCTAGCCAATGTGGCGTCCATATCATGACGCCCCCAACGGCCATTTTTATGGAATGCAAACTGGTCGCCTAAACCAGCCAACCACACACCCTGACCGGCAACTTCAATTCGAGATGATTCATTATCCAGAACATTCAAGCCAGCAGCCTGAAGAGCTGCAATTGCCCGACATGGGCCCTTTTTTCCCCAAACTGACTTTTTGTCTTCGTACCAATCATGATTACCTAGAATTGCATGAACACCATGAGGGGCAGTTAGCCGACCTAGTGGCGTCGCCCACTCATGCGGTTCTAACTCCTGGTTAAGAAATTTCATGCCGCGTTCATAATCACCCAATAGAACCGTTACATCTGGCGATAGATCATTGGCGAGGTCGACAATTTTCGAAATTCTTTCCGGCGACATCCACGGGCGACAGGCGTGAAAATCAGCCAAAGCGACAATTCGCAATCTCAAACCTTTTGGCCAACCGGTAGGGGTTAGTCGGTATCTTCTAACCCGAGCAGGCAGGTTCGGCTCCACCGCCACGGCATAACCGCCCATCGACAATCCCGATGCGATTGTCGCCCCTAAGTATTGTATGAACCGCCGTCGAGTGATCATGGAACGCCTTTTGTCAGTTTGCCCACTAACTATCTAGCGTGAGCCGCACCGAAATGTGGCAAAGATCAGCAAAATTCTACTTGGATTTGGGTAGAATTGGCGCGGACTTGTTCAAAGACAATTCTGCACCTGAGAACACCCACGGTCCGCGAACGCCTGCGACACCCTCCGGCTGGATGGCTAAGCCGCGTGATTGGATTTGGGGGTCGTCAAATGTCTGCTCCATAGTGTTTATCGGGCCTGCCGGAACTGTTTTCGCCTCTAATGCTGCTAGCAAGTCACTCTGTTTCCATTCAATAATCAGTTTCGTAAGAGAGGCTGTAAGTGCGTCTCTATTCGCCACCCTTTCCTGATTGCTGGTGTAACGTGCATCTGTTGCCAGTTCCTGCGCGCCCAAGGTTTCGCATAATCTAACAAATTGACCGTCGTTTCCGACTGCGATGATGACATGGCCATCAGATGTTTCGAACACTTGGTAGGGCGCGATGTTTGGGTGAGCATTTCCACGACGCATTGGTGATTCACCAGTCGTTAGAAAGTTCATGGCCTGATTTGCCATTAGGGCTGTTGCACAATCGAGTAAGCTCATGTCGATATGCTGCCCCAAGCCTGTTCGATGGCGTTGCTCAACCGCCGCTAGGACACCGATAGCACCATATAAGCCGGTTACGACGTCAGTTACCGCGACACCTACTTTTTGCGGTTGGCCCTCTGGTTCCCCGGTAACAGACATCAGGCCGGACATCCCTTGAATCAAAAAATCATAACCAGCGCGGCTAGCATATGGCCCAGTCTGCCCAAACCCGGTGATGGAGCAGTATATGAGGCGCGGGTTTATGGCACTAAGGCTTTGATAATCGAGGCCATATTTGGCCAAGCCGCCAACTTTGAAATTTTCTATGAGGATGTCGGCTTCTGCGATTAGTGCCTTGACCGCCTTTTGCCCTTCTTCGGTGCGAAAATCCGCAGTGACCGATGATTTACCCCTGTTCGCAGAATAGAAATAGGCCGCTGTCTTATCGCCTTCTCGCTCAATAAACGGCGGGCCCCATTTCCGGGTATCATCCCCTTCGGGGCTTTCCACCTTTATAACTTCAGCACCTAGGTCGGCCATGGTTTGGCCAATCCAAGGGCCTGCCAGAATACGGGCGAGTTCTACGACCTTAAGTCCTTCAAGCGGCTTCATAGTAGGCTCCGGATATCAGCAGTTCAGAGGTATGGTGGTGTACAGGCGGAAACGACTTCAGCCGGTTTGTTGGATATATTCCGAAAACGATGGGGAGAGCGACTATCAAATAGATAGGCACAACCAGTGGTCAAAATTTTCACGTCATCCCCCACGGTCACCTCTATCTCACCTGAGATAACTACGCCGCCTTCATTTGCTGAATGCTTTAGCATTACTTCCCCAGTATCCGCGCCCGGTTCGTAACGTTCATGAAGCACTTGCAAGCCATGAGCGCGTGCATCGCCGACCTGCTTTAGTGCGATTTTTTGCACAGCTTCCAGCCCATACAACGACGATGTGAGGTCGGTGAGTTCGGTGCTTTCAAAGAAAACTTTGGATGTATTAGTCGCCTCTGGCTCAAAAAACTCAGACATTGTCAGGCCGAGGCCACCTAGAATTTTTCGCATTGAGGCAATTGATGGGCTACTGCGGTTGGTTTCAATCATAGAGATTTGCCCGTGCGGCACATCCGCTGCCTCGGCCAATCGTCGCTGAGACATTCCCTTATCAGCACGCAATTGGCGAAGGCGCTCTCCCACATTGAATTCAGCCATCGAGGTTCTTTCTGCCACCATAGAGTCGGGGCAAACTATGCACTCTACCAGACTTGCGCAATATTATTTAATTATTGCTCATTATTCTGCGCAATGCTATCCGCCAAGCGAAACGAGTCTGAAAGTCTTGTAAGACATCCATTGACCCTGCCCTCAATGGCAGACACATATTCTGGTAGCTATGCGCCAAGACCGTTCTTCGGGTAAGGCGAACTGACAACGTAGGAGCCGATCATGGCCAAAGACCTCGCCCCCAAAAGCCGTCCTGGATTAGGCCCGTTCTCTTGGGAAGATGCCTTCCTGTTGGACGATCAGCTTACAGAAGACGAGCGTATGATCCGCGATTCTGCGCGCGCTTATGCGCAGGACCAGTTGCAGCCGCGCATTGTGGATGCGTATCGGGACGAAACTACTGATGCCAATATCTTCCGCGAGATGGGAGAAATGGGCCTTCTTGGTGTAACAATTCCAGAAGAGTACGGCGGTGTTGGTGCTTCATACGTGGCTTATGGATTGGTCGCCCGCGAAGTAGAGCGTGTTGATAGCGGCTATCGGTCTATGATGTCTGTACAGTCCAGCTTAGTCATGTATCCGATCTACGCTTATGGCTCAGAAGAGCAGCGCAGAAAATACCTACCCGGCTTGTCCAGCGGCGAATTGATTGGCTGTTTTGGTCTAACGGAACCGGATGCTGGATCAGACCCCGGTGGCATGAAAACCCGTGCCGAAGTCGTCGACGGGGGGTATCGCCTAACCGGTTCGAAAATGTGGATTTCTAACGCGCCCATTGCCGATGTTTTTGTTGTATGGGCAAAATCCGACGCTCATGGCGGTGGCATCCGGGGTTTTATCTTGGAAAAAGGCATGGACGGCCTGTCTGCTCCGAAAATCGGCGGCAAGTTGAGCCTTCGCGCATCCATCACCGGCGAAATCGTTATGGATGGTGTTGTCGTTTCAGAGGATGCCTTGCTTCCCGATGTACAGGGTTTGAAAGGCCCATTCGGATGCCTCAACCGGGCCCGTTATGGCATCAGCTGGGGCGCTATGGGTGCAGCGGAGTTCTGCTGGCATGCCGCACGCCAGTATGGACTAGACCGTATTCAGTTCAACCGCCCACTAGCCCAAACTCAGCTGTTCCAGAAGAAACTGGCAGACATGCAAACTGAGATCACTCTCGGGCTGCAGGGTAGTCTCCGTATTGGACGGTTAATGGACGAAGGTCGGGCAGCCCCTGAGATGATTTCGCTGATGAAGCGGAACAACTGCGGCAAGGCCTTGGACATCGCTCGTCATTCGCGCGACATGCATGGTGGCAACGGCATTTCCGAAGACTTTCAGGTGATGCGCCACATGTGCAATCTGGAAACGGTTAACACATATGAAGGCGCGCATGATGTGCACGCCTTAATCCTTGGCCGCGCTCAGACCGGTCTGCAAGCGTTCTTTTGAGGCCGTTTGGCCCATGCGAGAATCAAAATCATCCACCGCAATTAATCGTTGCGGTGGATTTTCCTCGACTGTCAAGCTGCCAGCAATATCAACAAGATTGCTACGAAGATCAGGGCGACACCAATAATTTCAGATAAGGTTGTTTTCTCTCGGAATACAAAAACTCCGGCGATGAAAGTAAACAATAATTCAACCTGCCCTAAGGCCCTGACATACGCCCCGTTCTGTAAGGTGAAAGCCGTAAACCAACACACTGAACAGGCCATGCCAACGACCCCTACGGGTGCAGCCCGTCGCCATTCACGGATAACGTGGGATAACTCATCTCGATCAAAGGCCAAAAACCATAAGCCCATAGCAATTGTCTGGATGATCAAGGCAATAGACAACGAAAATGCGGCAGCCATGATGAAATCTGGGTGCTCTAACGCCAAAGTTGCGCCGCGAAAGAACACGACGGAGGCACCCAGAAAAGCCGCACTAAGCAGACCGATCATGGTTGCAGGCTCTAACATTCCCCTTGCGACCGCACCAAATGACAGTCTGTTTTCAGTCAGGGACAACACGACTGTCCCTACGGCTCCAACTCCAATTGCCAGCAAAGCTAAGGGGCCAACACTATCGCCCAGAAGCACAGCTCCTAAACCGGCAATTAACACCACTTCTAGTTTGGAAAACGTAGTACCGACCGCAAAGCTGCGAAATGAAAACATCCACAACAGGACAACGGTGAACAAGATTTGCGCTATTCCACCCAATGCGCAGTAGATGAAGAAAGTTGCGTTAGGTGTTGGTAGCTCGAAGCCATTTTCAGTCAAAACCCAGACGTACAAGAGTCCGAGTGGCCACGCATAAAGGAATCGTGCATAGGCAGCGCCCGTTGTAGAAAGGCGACCCTTGATCGCTTTTTGCAGCACCGAGCGAAGGTTTTGCAAAAATGCAGCGGCGAAGGTGATGGGTATCCACAAACTAATCATCCACTTGTGGACCACCCACGACCCCAACCAGTCAAGGAAAATGCGCCTTAAGCACTCTATTCGACGTTAACGCTTCCTTTCATATGTGGATGAAACGCACAGAAATAGCTTGGCGAGAAATCCGAAGTTACCTCGATTTCGATCCACTCGTCTTTGCCTAACGCTCCTGTATCCCAGTCGCCTTCGATTGCTGTTGCCGTGTGCGGGGCAAGGTCAAGATTAGTCCACCTGATGACATCGCCGGGGCGAACAACCAGTCGATCAGGCTTAAACTTAAACTTGTGTATACTTACCTCATGCACTGTCCGGGCAATACCAGAGCCTGCTAAGCCCACAACAGTGCACCCGGCTAACCCAGCCAGCAAGGAACGACGATCAATCATTTAGAGCTTTAACCATCATCTCAGCATGCCCTTCATGGGCCTTGAAAATCTCCAAACCCGTTTCGAACAACGCCTTTACCTCTGGGTGATCAATGTTCGGAATGAACGTGTGCTCTACAAGGTTATTGACTGCTTTGTGATAAGCGAGTTCGTTAGCCGCATATGCTTTGTCAAAATCCTCACCACGACGGGCAGCCAAATCATCAATGATGGTTTCGGCGTTGGCATTTAATTGTTTGCTGAGGAAGTTATCCTGTGCCTGTGCACCTAGTTTCGCCAACAATTCCAAAGCGGCGGCATTTACGGCTTCATGGTCCCGGATCATTGTTTGTGCGAACTTCTTCACTTCGGGGTCTGATGACATCGCCAGCGCAAGATGTGCATAGCGGATGTCAATGTTGTCAGCGATATATGCGACGTGGGCTATCTCAAGATCATTAAGATCAGCAGGGTTTTCCGCAATTGCTGGTGTTGAAAAGGCCAGAAGGGCGGCAGCGAGGGCAAGTTTCTTCATGTAAGTAGACTCCGTTTCGATACGTTGTGAGTCTAAGATTGGCAGTATTGGAAATTATGAGAATGACGTAGGATCCGGAATCCATTGCCAATCGTCCGAGGTTCTGGACGTTTAGTCTTTGATGGCGAATAGTGGGCGAATGTTAGATCTACTTAGCGATATTCTCACACGCCTGTCCGTTAAAGGGGCCCTATATTTTCGTACCTCGTTCACACCACCTTGGGGGGTGGAGGTGCCAGCTTTCGAAAACGTTGCTCGCTTCCATTTTGCC
>JBMYPG010000046.1:0-20093 GCA_049600095.1 Pikeienuella sp.
GGTAAACCCGATACGCCAATTGCTGAGCGGGCGTGACGGCCTATGTCGCGCCCGAATACATCTATGATTAGGTCGCTGAAGCCGTTTATGGCGAGGTGTTGTTCGGTGTAGCCGGGCGCGGATGCGACCATTCCGAACACGCGGACCCAGCCGGAGATGCGGGAAAGCTCTCCAATCTCTGCCTTTAGGTTTGCGAGCACGGATAGCGCGATTTCGCGTGCCTCTGCATATGCTTGATCTGTTGTTAGGTCTGTTCCAACGATGCCAAACGGCCCGCCGATGCTGCCATCTGGGGCGTTTTTTGGATGCCCGGAAATGAGAACCCGGTTGCCCCTGATGTTTATAAATGAAAAGGGCAGGTGCAGCTCGGCAGGCAGTTTGGTTGGTTGCGGTAGTGTTAGACCCAAATCTTTCAGTCGCTCTTCGGGTGTCGGCATGATGCCCCCTTTTCGGTTGTTAGGCGTTTTGACGGCTGTGGTTTGGTGGGCCGGTTGAGGCGCGGATGCTTTCTATGCCTTCCAGAACTTCACGAACCATTGTGGTTTCGTTACTGTCGGCGATCATTCGCACTAATTGCTCGCCTGCGCGTTTGCCGATTGTGCGGGCGGGCAGGCGGATTGTGGAGAGGGTTGGTTCGATTTCAGCAGAACCGGGGAAGTCACCTATGCCGATGACTGATACATCCTCTGGCACCCGCAGCCCCTGACGGCTGAGACCGTAGAGCACGCCGTGGGCGATGACGTCATTACCGCAGAGGATTGCGGTGGGGGCATCGTGCTGGCTGAGCTGTTTCATGCAGACCGCTTTGGCGTGGGATACGCTGTAGAGCGAGGTGACGTTCCAGTTTGGGTCAACCGTTGCGCCGGCATCTGTTATCGCCTGCATCGCGCCTTGCAGGCGGCCCCGCGCGCGGTCGTTGTCGCCTGTTGGCGGAAACACCATGCCGATGCGGCGGTGCCCGAGGTTGAGCAGGTGTTCGGCGGCGATTGCGCCGATGCGTCGGTTATCGACGCCGATGCAGGAAATGCGGCTGTCAGTGGCATGGTTCCAAACAGCGATGCTGGGCAGATTGTGTTGATCTAGCAGTCTGTAGGTGCTTTCGGCGTGGTCCAGCCCGATGAGGGCGACGCCGTCAACCCGATGCTCCATCAGTTTGCGCAGCAGATTGTGTTCACGGGTGAGGTCAAAGCCGTGGGTGGCAATCAGGATGGTAAACCCCTCTGCATCCACAGCATCAGAGAAGGACTGCATCACCTCGGCAAAGATCGCGTTGTTTACCGTTGGCAGGATGAGGCCGATGGTGCCGCTGCGCTTGCCATGGATCGCCTGTGCGGCGCGGTTGCGGATATAACCGGTCTGCTCAATCGCCTCGCGTATGCGGGTACGGGTTGAGGGTTTGACCAGATCGGGATGATTTATTGCGCGGGACACGGTAGCCGGTGAGACACCAGCGACGTTCGCAACTGCAATAATGTCAGCTTTTGATGGTTTCATCTTTCTTTGGTAGCTGAAAATGAAAACGTTTGCATTACTATTTTCATTCCTTAGCTTCCATCAGGCATGCCGCCTAAGCATGTATTGCCAATACCCTGCCGCACCTCCGGTGCTCTCGGGACATTGGCAATGCGATGTAACAGGTTAAAGGCGGTTTGCCGTAGGCCGCGAAGTGCGGAGGTGAATATTCGGCTCTGGGGAGGGTCCGTGTGGAGTTTCTGAGTTATTTTGGCGAGGTGTTTACGCTCACCTCTATGGCCTTGCTGATCGGGGGCACGATTGGTGGGCTGATCCTTGGTGCGACGCCGGGGTTGTCGCCTACGATGGCGGTGGCGTTGTTGATCCCGTTCACCTTTCATTTGTCAGCGGTACATGGGCTGATCCTGTTGGGGGCTGCTTATACCTCTACCGTCGCGGGTGGGGCAGTGAGTGCGATCTTGCTGAAAATTCCGGGCGCGCCGGCGAATATTGCCACGACGCTTGATGGGCATGAGATGGCGAAACAGGGCCGGGGGGCGGAGGCATTGCAGCTTTCATTCCTTGCGTCACTGTTTGGCGGCGTATTTGGTGTACTGCTGTTGATCTTTTTGACTCCGGTGCTGGCACAATGGGCACTGGCGTTTGGGCCATCGCACCTGTTCTGGTTGGCCATTCTGGGCGTGACTGTCATCGGATCGTTGGATTCCAAATCGGTTGTTAAGGGTCTGCTGTCGGGTTGCATTGGCATGTGGCTGGCCACGATTGGTTATGATGATACGCTGGGGGTTCAGCGGTTCATTTTCCACCCGGCGCTGGGCGGCGGTGTTTATATCGTATCGGCCCTGATCGGGTTGTTCGCTATCCCTCAGGTTATCGCAATGTTTGCCAAAGGGCGGCAGGATGCCGGGGTTGAGGCCATTGTCGTGCGCAAGAACCCGATTGGCGGCGCGGTACGTGAAATCTTCAAGCGGACACGTGCATTGTCGATTGGTACGGCGGTTGGATCAATCATCGGGTTGATCCCCGGCGTTGGCGGGCAGATCGCTGGGCTGCTGTCTTACGATCAGGCACGGAAGTTTTCGAGCGAGCCGGAGAAATTTGGCACTGGTCATTCTGAGGGTGTGATTGCGGCGGAATCTGCAAATAACGCGATGGTTGGCCCATCTCTGGTGCCGCTGCTGACGCTTTCAATTCCGGGCAGCCCTACGGCGGCGGTTTTGTTGGGTGGGTTGCTGATCCACGGGATTTTCCCTGGCACTGACCTGTTTGATAATCACCCGCATGTGGCGTGGCCGTTCATCAATTCCATGCTGATCGGACAGATTTTGATGTGCATCTTTGGCATCTATATCGCGTCGCTGGCTGCGCGGGTTGCGCAGGTGCCTCAGTCGATTATGGCGGCTGCGGTTTTGGTGCTGGCGGTGTTTGGTGCCTATTCGGTGCAGCAATCCATGGGCGATGTCTATGTCATGGTTGTGCTGGGATGCGGCATGTATTTTCTGGAACGGTTTGGGTTTTCGGCGGCGCCGCTGGTGCTGGGCCTCATCCTTGGACCGATTGCAGAGGATAGCTTCCGGTTTGGGTCTGAGATTGCCGAAGTGACCAATGGCAGCTTTGCCTATTTCTTTGGTGGACCGCTGAACATCGCGTTGATTTCGGTTGTTGTCCTGTCCATCGGATATTCCGTTTGGGTTGAACTTGGGCGCGGGAGGGCCAAGTCATGAGCAGTCGATTACAGCATATGACGGCATCCGGGTTGGTGTTGTTGGTTGGTATCTGGGCGTTCTACGTCAGCTTTACCCAAGAGCCAGCCAGTGCATTTCTGTTTCCGCGCCTGATTTCATCTTTCTTTTTAGCTCTCGCGCTGTGGACGTTTGTCAAAGCGGCGCTGGGCAAATCGAAGGTCGGAGAGGGGCTGGATATTGGTCTTGTGAAACGGATGGCACCGGGAGTGGTTCTGGCGGCCATCTATGTGCTGTGGGCGGCAAAAACCCTTGGGTTTTATGCGGCATCAACCGTGGCGTTTTTTCTGCTGCTATCTATCTATGACCCGGCGCCACATGGCTCAGCACGTAGCTGGGTTCGTCGGGTCATCGTTACGGCAGTGTTTATGGCCATCATCTATGGCCTATTTGCCAAAATTCTGGCGGTTTATACGCCGCGCGGAATGTTCATGTAGTCCTGCGTTGAGGAGCGCGGGTTTCTAATAACAGGGAGAAGACAATGAAGAAGTTTCTAGCAGGAATGGCCATCGCGGCCACAGCTATGGTTGGCGCTCAGTCAGCGATGGCGGACGGACATGCATCATATCCTGACCGCCCGGTCATGATGATGGTCAGCTATGGTGCCGGTGGTGCCACAGACTTTCAGGCCCGTATCGTAACGATGACGGCCGGTAATGAAGATGCGCTGGGCATGCCCATTGCCATCATCAACAAATCAGGTGCCGGTGGCCGTGTTGGTTGGAACTGGTTCGCCAGTGAAGCTGAGGCTGACGGATATACGTTGGCAGCATACAACATTCCGCACTTTATCGCGCAATCAGTCAAAGGTGGCGTTCAGTATTCGCGCGACAGCTTTGAACCAATCGCAAACTGGGGTGCTGACCCGGCTGTGTTTATCGTTGGCAAAGACAGCCCGTTCAATTCAATGGCTGATGTTGTTGCTTATGCCAAAGAAAACCCGGGCCGCCTGACATTCTCGGGCGCTGGCCTGTTTGTGGGCCACCACATTGCAGCCTTGCAGATTGAAAAAGCTGCTGGCGTGAAGATGAAGTATCTGCCGACAAAAGGTGGCGGTGCTGCTGCGATGAAGGCTGTGATTGCTGGCGATGTTTTGGGTGGTGTTAACAACCTGTCTGATGCTTTCCGCGCCCGTGAAGCCGGTAACATTAAAATTCTGGGCATTGCTGACATTCAGCGAAACGAAGAGTTCTTGCCTGATGTGCCAACGATGGCGGAGCAGGGTTTGGACGTTGATAATGCATCCGTAAACTTCCGTGGCATCATGGTGCCAAAGGGAACGCCGCAGGGTGTGATCGACAAATTGGCCGCTGCGGTTCCTGAGATGTTCAAAAATGCCCGTGTTGCCAAGCGGATGAAAGCTGGTGGTTCACCAATGCACATCATGACCCGCGATGAAGTCATCGCCATGTGGGCAGCGCGTGAAGCGACATTGAAAGACCTGTTGGCCGGTCTTTGATAAATCACGACATGGGGCGTAATAGCGCCCCATGTCACCCCCCTTACGAATTTGCCCCTGAATGGGGCCGCCCATTGAGGACCCTATGTCAGACCAGTCAGATATCGAGATTGTAGACCAGTTGATCGCCCGTGCGCGTGTTGCTCAGGCAGCATTTGAAAAAGGCGCAGATCAGGCACGTTATGATCGGGCTGCCAAGGCTGTTGGCTGGGCGATCATGGAGCCGGAGCGCAATGTTGAAATGGCGACTTTGGCAGCGGAAAGCACTGGACTGGGCAATGTCAAAGACAAGGTGATGAAAAACCACCGCAAAACGCTGGGTCTGATGCGCGATATTGCTGATGCAAAGACACACGGCGTGATCAGCGATGACCCGGAAACCGGAATTACAGAAATTGCCAGACCGATTGGCGTGATTGGCGCGGTTGTACCGTCGACAAACCCCATCGCGACGCCTGCGAATAATATCATCAACGCGGTAAAGGGTGGCAATGCCATCATCTTTTCGCCTTCACCCAAGGGGGTTAAGGGCGGCGAGCGGTTGTTGGGCTATATCCATGCAGAGTTCGACAAGATTGGTGTGCCGCGCGATTTGGTGCAGATGATCCCGCACCCTGGCACCAAGGTTAAAACGCAACGGATGCTGGAAGAAACTGATCTGGTGGTTGTGACCGGCAGTCAGGACAATGTGCGCCGTGCTTATTCGTCTGGTTCGCCTGCCATTGGGGTGGGTGCTGGTAATGTGGCGGTGATCGTTGATGAGACTGCGGATTTGGCGGCGGCGGCTGACAAGATCACGCGGTCAAAAACCTTTGATAATGCGACGTCATGCTCTTCAGAAAATTCGTTGATTGTTGTTGATGCGATCTATGATGATTTCATTGCCGCGATGGCGGCAGAGGGCGGTTATACGCTGGCCCCGGACATGGAAGGCCATGTTCTGGACCGGTTGTGGCAAAAGGGTCATCTGAGCCGCCATGCGCTGGCGCAGGATGCGCCGGTGATGCTGGAAGCGCTGGAGCTAACGGACGTTGTGCCGGGCGATGCCAAGTTTATCGCGGTGCCAACCGAGGGGATTGGGCCGAACCATAAGCTGTCTGGCGAAAAACTGTCATTGGTTGTCGCGCTGTATCGGGCCGCTGATTATGATGATGCGCGGGCAATTGCTCAGCGGATTATGGCGCATCAGGGTGCCGGGCATTCCATTGGTATCCATACGGCGTTGGATGAGCGTGCCATGCAGTTGGGCAATGAAATGCCGACCTGCCGCGTCATTGTTAATCAGGCCCATTGCATCGCCAATGGTGGGGCGTTCAACAACGGGTTGCCGTTTTCGCTGTCGATGGGTTGTGGCAGTTGGGGGGGAAATTCGATTGATGAAAATCTGCATTGGAAGCATTTCATCAATATCACCAAAGTAGTGCGGGAAATTCCGGCGCGAGAACCCTCGGTTGAGGATATTTATGCCGATTACTGGGCTGAGGTTGGCAAGTGAGTTTCAACGCCCAGACGCCACCAACCGGCACATTGCGCGATTTGATCGACCTGCGGGCCGATCAGACGCCGGATGGCATTAGTCATGTTTTTGCTGATGAAGGTGGTCGCGAGCTAAGTTGGAGAGAGTTGCGGGACGAAGCGGCGACCGTTGCCCTGCGCCTTTCCGGCATGGGCGTTGTGGCAGGCGAGAGTGTGGCGTTGTGCATGCAGAACAGCCGCGATGCGATCATCGGGTTGTTTGGTGTTCTATATGGCGGGTTTCGGGCAACACCGCTGAACCTTGTCGCCGGTGCGGATGCGATGGGCTATGCCGTTTCACATAGTGAGGCGAAGGTGGCGCTGGTTGGTGTTGGTCAGCGCGATGTGTTTGATGCGGCGTTGGCGGCGCATCCAGCCTCGGTCGTGATTGTTGAGGTGGCGGAAGGGATTCGCTGGCCTTCGTCGGCTGAGGGTATTGTTCCGCAGGTGGATGCCGGTGATCCGGCGTTGTTGATGTATACCTCTGGCACCACCGGGCGGCCCAAGGGGGTTGTGCATTCGCAGGCCAGTTTGTTGGCCGGTGGGTGGACCCCGGCGGTTGCGCATGCGTTGACGGCTGAGGACCGGGCGCTGTGTGTGCTGCCGTATTTCCATATCAACGGGTTGTGTGTGACGCTAATGGGGCCGCTGGTTTCTGGTGGTGTTTCTGTTGTTTGCACCAAGTTTTCGAACAGCAGATTCTGGGCGCATTGTGCGGAATATCGTGCAACATGGGCCTCGGTCGTGCCGACGATTATTTCGCATCTTTTGCATGCAGAGCTGACGCCTGATGCTGATGTGGTGGAGCGGTTGCGGTTTATCCGGTCGGCGTCTGCCCCATTGGCGATTGAAACACAGGTGGAATTTGAAAAACGTTTTGGCGCGCCGATTGTTGAGACCATGGGCCTGACCGAAACGGCGGCGCAGATATTGTCCAACCCCTTGCCGCCGGGTGTGCGCAAGGTTGGGTCGCCCGGTGTGGCGGTTGGGAATGAGGCGTGCATCATTCTGGATGGGGCGATTGTTGACCAACATGTGTCTGGCGAACTGGCGATACGCGGGCCGAATGTGATGGTTGAGTATCTGAATAACCCGAAGGCGAATGCGGAGACGTTTACGCCGGATGGATGGCTGCTGACCGGCGATCTGGGCCATATGGATGAGGATGGCTATGTCTATATCACCGGGCGGCGGAAAGAGTTGATCATCAAAGGCGGCGAGAACATCGCCCCGCGCGAGATTGATGAGGCGCTGTATACCCACCCGGCGGTGGTGGAGGCGGCGGCGTTCCCGCGCCCTTGCGATAGCTATGGTCAACGCGTTGAGGCTGCGGTGCAGGTTCGCGGTGGTGCAGGGGTAACTGAAGCCGAGTTGATTACGCTGTGTTGTGAACGAGTTGGGGCATTTAAAGCCCCCGATAAGGTTCATTTTCTGGAAGAACTGCCCAAGGGGCCGTCGGGGAAAATTCAACGTATTAAACTACCGGAAATGACGGCTTAAACCGCCCTTTGGGCGGTGCCTCCGGCGGGAGTATTTTGCGAAAAAGAGGTCGGCGTTCCGGAGCCTTAGAGCGCCGTGCGTTTATGTTGAATCATCTTGACCGTCCGAACGCGTTATGGCTCGCAAACTCTGCCTCGGGCGGTCAAGATGATGCCCGGATCAAACAAAACGCACAACGCTTTAACCCTGTCTGGCGAAGCCTTGAATGAGTTGGCGGAGGCCAACTGCCGCGCCGACGAAGATGGCCAATAATGTTACTGGCGCGCTGTAGGACATGGCAGAGAAGGCTGCGAGGCCTTGGCCAAGTGAGCAGCCGAGCGCGGTGACGGCGCCGATGCCCATAAGGGTTGCACCGAAAATCTGGCGGCCGAGTTCTCTTGGATCATCGCAAGCCTCCCAGCGGAAATGGCCGCGTTGGAAGCTGCCCGCGAAAGCACCGACCAGAACACCTGCGACTGACCCAACGCCGAAGCTGAGCCCGCCCCCGGTTGAGGTCATCAGGTAAATGAGCGTTTCGCCCACTGGCGCGGTGTAAGTGTGAGAGCCTGCGGTGATGTCCTCAAATGAGTTTTCAACCATCCATGTTGTGCCGACCCAGCCGGACATAACGGCGATGGCCACGACCACGGCCCAGAAGATGTGTTTCGGCGACTTGCGAAACTCTGCATTAGCCAGTGCGATGGCGCAGAAGATGAGGCCAAATGCCAAAGCGATGGCCAAAACCGGTGACCCGAATAGAGCGGAAAGCGCATGGGCAATGGACCATTCAGTTGGGTCGCCGCCGGTTGCGCTGGGCGGGAAGATCATGACGCGCAGAGCGCCGAAGGGGCCGCCGATGGTCATATAGGCCGATACGCCCATGACGATGACCACGACGAAAGACCGGAGATCGCCGCCGCCGAGCCGTGACAATGCACCAAAGCCGCAGTTGCCAGCGAGTGCCATGCCGTAACCAAACACGAGGCCACCGAAAATGCTGGCGGCGGGGTTCCATGCTGAATTTGCGTAGATGGAGGTTTCAGCGGAGGCATAACCATAAGCCTCTGCCACTGCAAAAGAGATAATGCAGAGGCCCAACGCCAGTGACCACATGCGGAGACGTTTGAAATCGCCGCCATAGAGTGCGTCTTCGATAGCGCCCAAAGTACAGAACCTGCCGATACGGGCGGAAAGCCCTAACAACGCGCCGCCGCCAAAACCAATTAAAGCGAGCATTGCACCGTCAGAGAGTTCCATCACTTAATCCTCGTCTGCACAAAACATGTCATAGACAACTTCAAGCATGCGCTTGGCACGCTCGTCCTGTAGTCGGTAATAGATCGCCTTGCCGTCGCGACGAAACTCTACGAGACCTTCTAACCTTAGTCGCGCCAATTGTTGCGATACTGCGGCTTGCCGGGCGCTGAGCAGTGATTCCAATTCAGTCACTGACTTTTCGCCGGACGCAAGATGACAGAGCAACATGAGGCGGCCCTCATGGGCCAATGCCTTCATGAAATTGGTCGCATTGCGCGCGTTTTCGACCATTTGGTCGATTTCGGCGTCTTCTAGCCCGTCGTCAAACACTGGCAAAGCCATCGTTCGCGCCTCATCTTGTCGTTTTACACCGCACAATCTGCGGGTTTCGTGGCGAATATTAGATGCTTGGCTGTCAATTTCCAAGGCTTGACCCTTCGTCACCCGTTTTGTTCGGAAGTTTTGCGATCATTTGGTTTAGTAACGGCCAAAAGAAGTCTTCGCTAGGGTAGCCTTCGATGCGGCCCACTTCCTCGGAACCCTCAAAAAGCACGAAGGTTGGGGTGAATTGTGGGCGTGTTTTGAAGTTTAGATCGTCTGGAAGATCAAAGATATCCACTTGGCGGAGAGGGGCGGCTTTTGCTTCGTCCGTCTTGTGGTAGATGACGCCGACTTCCTCGTGCCAGCGTTCGCACCAGTGGCAGCCTGCTTGTTCGACCATCACCAATTGACCGGCGGCTGATACTGCCGGGGCAAGGGCAGCGAATAGCATAGCGATAGCTGCAAAAATAAGGGGTTTGGCAAAGCGCATTGACGATCCTCCAAAGACACATATAAATAATCAGATATGTTTTTACAAATGAAAGTGACACGGTTTGGGCTTTGAAATTGGATATGGCGCGGCAGCTTTCGCGGGGCTTTTGTCGTTTTTATCGCCCTGCATCCTGCCGATCGTGCCCTTTTACCTGTGTTATCTGGCCGGGCTGACATTTGACCGGTTGAGCAATCCGGATCAGTTAGACGGTGCAACACGACGGCAGATCATTTTGTCGTCAATCATGTTTGCGCTGGGCGTTATCACCATTTTTGTTGGCATGGGCGCGGCTGCGACTGCCTTTGGTCAGCAATTGCGGGAGTGGATGTGGATTCTGCGCTATCTGGCGGCGGGGATCATTTTTATTCTTGGACTGCATTTTCTGGGCGTGTTGCGGATTGGTCTTTTGTATCGCGAGGCGCGGTTGGATGCCGGGCAACGGCGTTGGGGGCTTGTCGGTGCTTATCTGATTGGTTTGGCATTTGCCTTTGGCTGGACGCCATGCGTTGGGCCGGTCTTGGCGACAATTCTGTTCACGGCTGGTGCGCAGGACAGTGCGGCGCAAGGGGCGATGTTGTTGCTGGCTTATGGTGTGGGCATGACCGCGCCGTTCATTGTGGCCGCTGTATTTGTCAGCGCCTTCTTGAACTGGACGCGCAAAGTGCAGCGTCATTTGGGTAAAATTGAAAAGTTCATCGGTGGTGCGCTTGTGATCTTTGCACTGCTTATCGGATCAAACTCAGTCAACGTGATTGCGACCTGGATGTTAAGCATCGCGCCTGATTTGGGTATTTTGCAGTAAAGGAGACTGTCATGCGTAACCCGTTTACGGCTTTGTTTCTGTTTGTGTCATTCGCTTTGAGCCTGTCGGTGGGTGTAGTGGGTGCCGCTGAATTGGGCGAGGATGGGCTGCATAAGGCACCGTGGATGGCAGTGACTTTCAAGGATATGGAAGAGGATTTGGAGTCCGCACAGGAAGAGGGAAAGCGCCTCGCCATCATCGTTGAACAGCGTGGGTGCATCTACTGCAAAAAGATGCACGAGGAAGTGTTCAGTGACCCGGAAGTCGCCAAATATATCGCCGATAATTATTATTTTGTGCAGATGAATTTGTTTGGAGATGAAGAGGTTATCGATTTTGACGGCACTGAGTTGCCCGAAAAAGAGATGCTGCCGCGTTGGGGTGTTTTGTTCACGCCAACCATGTTGTTCATGCCAGATGAATTGCCAGAGGAAGGCACCGCAGCGCAGGCTGCAGTAAGTGTCGTGCCCGGAGCGTTTGGCAAATATACGACGTTGCACATGATGCAGTGGGTTGTTGAAAAGGGCTATGAGGGCGACGAGCATTTTCAAAAGTATCACGCCAGAAAGTTCGCAGCCCGGCAGCAATAGGGCGCGACAGATTCAACATACATATTATGAAATATGAATTTGTTGTTGGCTGTTGCATTCATTTGTGTGAATATACACGCGGATACAGAGTCGTCGCAGGGCGACCATGAGGGAGGAAGCACATGAAGATGAAGGTTTTCGCATGCGCTGCTGGTATCGCCGCAATGGCTGGTGCTGCGCTGGCGGATTCGACGCCGCCAGGTGAAGTACAGTTTGTTGATGGCGCAGTTGCCGCCAGCCTGACAAACATTGCTGGCGACGCCGCAGCAGGCCGTAACTGGTTTGCAGATCGTAAGCTGGGCAACTGCCTTGCTTGCCATGAGAATTCAGATCGTTCAGATCAGTCTTTCCACGGTGAAGTTGGCCCATCTTTGGATGGTGCAGGTAGCCGTTGGACCGAAGCTGAGCTGCGCGGCATCGTTACGAACGCGAAAGAGACGTTTGAAGGCACCATCATGCCGGCGTTTTATCGCGACAGCGGTTATACCCGCACGCTTAAGAAATTTGATGGCAAGACGATCCTTTCAGCCCAGCAGGTTGAAGATGTGATCGCCTATCTATCGACCCTGAAAGAAGATTGATCCGCGCGCGGATCGAAGGAGGACCTTATGAACCTTACGAGAAGACATGCGCTGGGTTTGGCAGTTGGTGCCGGTGCGGCGACCTTGCTGCCATTGCGCGCCTTTGCTGCAAGCAGCGAAGCTGAAGCGGCGATTGCTGCATTCACCGGCGGCGCGGATGTTGCCGAAGGTGGTGTTACGTTGACTGCACCTGAGATTGCTGAAAACGGCAACACTGTTCCTGTAGCTGTTGAAGCTGCTGGTGCAACGTCCATCCTGTTGCTGGCTGGTGGCAACCCGAGCCCGGGTGTTGCGCAGTTCAACTTTGGCGCGCTTGCTGCTGCGTCACAGGCATCTACACGTATTCGTCTTGCTGGCACGCAGGACCTGATTGCTGTTGCTAAAATGGCTGATGGCTCCTTTGTAGCAGCAGCGCAAACAGTAAAAGTGACAATCGGCGGCTGCGGCGGCTAAATTTCAGGAGATAAGAATATGGCATCAGGTGTAAAACCCCGCGTCAAGGTCCCGAAAAAGGCAGAAGCCGGCGAGGCCATCACGATCAAAACGCTTATCAGCCACAAGATGGAATCTGGTCAGCGTAAAGACAAGAAAACCGGCGAGCTGATCCCACGGAAGATCATCAACACCTTTGCTGCAAGCTTTAATGGTGAAGAGATCATTCGCATCAATGTAGAGCCTGCGGTTTCTGCGAACCCATATTTCCAGTTCGATATGAAGGTTCCTGAGGCTGGTGTGGTTCGGTTTGAGTGGACCGATGATGACGGCACCGTCTACGACAAAGAGAAAAAGATCAAAATCGCCTAAATGGCGAGCAATAGGGGAGGACATGTTATGAAAAGAACGATCGCTGCATGCGCTGCGTTCGCTGTCTCGACCGCGCTCGCTTCGGGTGTGATCGCTGGACCTGGTCCAGATGAAGACAAGCTGATGATTGATGGTGTGGAAATCAAATCTGAAGCAGCGACGCCAGAGGGTCATCCTTTGGATACGTTGTATTCCGGTTGGCGTTTCCGCTCTGACGAAACTCAGGCGCTTCAGGTTGATGATTTCGAAAACCCTGCGATGGTTGCTGTGGAATACGGCATTGAGTTGTGGGACACCGCCGCTGGCGAGACCGGCAAATCATGTGCTGATTGCCATGGTGACGTTGAGGACATGGCTGGCCTGCGTGCCATCATGCCGAAATGGTCAGAGTCTGCTGGTCAGCCTTGGGCGATGGAGCAGTGGATCAACTGGTCCATCAAAGAGCACCAGGGCGGTGAAGGCTGGAAATGGGAGAGCACTGAAATGCTCGCCATGACAGCTTTGATCGGTATGCAGTCACGCGGTATGCCAATGAACCCGGAAACGGGTGGTGAGGCTGCTGCTTGGTATGACAAAGGCAAAGAGTTGTATTACACCCGCGTTGGTCAGTTGGACATGTCTTGTGCCAATTGCCACGAGGACAACTATGGCAACATGATCCGTGCGGATCACCTGAGCCAAGGTCAAGTCAACGGCTTTCCTACATACCGTTTCAAATGGCAGGGCCTCGGTTCGATGCACCGCCGTTTTTCAGGCTGCATGAAGAACATTCGTGCGCAACCGTACAAGCGCGGTTCGGATGAGTTCGTAGCCTTGGAGCTGTATCTGTCAGCTCGCGGTGCTGGTCTGGGCATCGAAACCCCAGCGGTTCGTAACTAACAAGAACTTGCGGCCCCCGTATCTGCGGATTTCGGGGGCCGTTTCATATCCAGTATTAACAAGAATGAACTGTGAAATTACAGTTCGTTGGCGGGTCACCTTCGGTGGCGACCGCACAGGAAAGGTCCAACTATGATCTCTCGTCGCGATTTCCTTCAGGCTGGTGTTGCTGCTTCGGCAATTTTGGGCGCATCCGGGGGATGGAGCCGCTTGATGGCGCAGCAAGCGCTGACGCAGGATCACCTGCTGGACTTTAAAACCACGGGCAATGTTACGCTGATCCACATCACGGATATTCATGCGCAGCTAAAGCCGATCTATTTCCGTGAGCCTGAGATCAACCTTGGTGTTGGCGACGCCTCTGGTCTGCCGCCCCATGTGACGGGTGGCGATTTCCTGAAGATGTTCAACATGACGCCGGGCACGCCTGAGGCTTATGCGCTTAGCTATCAGAACTTTACCGAGTTGGCGAAAAGCTATGGCCGCATGGGTGGTTTGGACCGTTGTGCCACTGTTATTAACTCTATCCGCGCGGCGCGCCCTGATGCACTGCTGCTGGATGGCGGCGACACATGGCAGGGAAGTTATACCGCTGTTCACACCAACGGTCAGGACATGGTGAATGTCATGAACGCGCTGAAACCGGATGCGATGACCTCGCATTGGGAATTCACGTTGGGCCGTGACCGTGTTGATGAGATTGTTGAAACGCTCGGCTTTCCGTTCTTGGGGGCCAAGATCTTTGATTCAGAGTGGGATGAACCTGCTTATGAGCCGTATAAGATGTTTGAGCGTGGCGGCGTTAAGATCGCTGTCATTGGTCAGGCGTTCCCTTATATGCCGATTGCGAACCCCGGTTGGATGTTCCCCGGTCTAAGCTTTGGCGTTCGCGAAGAACGTATGGCTG
The DNA here is from genome assembly GCA_049600095.1 of Pikeienuella sp. Classification (GTDB taxonomy): domain Bacteria; phylum Pseudomonadota; class Alphaproteobacteria; order Rhodobacterales; family Rhodobacteraceae; genus Pikeienuella. The sequence continues at coordinate 14,303 of JBMYPG010000046.1, forward strand.
AGGTTGTTGAGGAAGTGCGTGAGGAAGGCGCGGAGCTGGTTGTTGTGCTGTCGCACAATGGTTTCGACGTTGACCGCAAATTGGCCAGCCGTGTTGATGGGATTGATGTGATCCTGACCGGTCACACCCACGATGCACTGCCTGAGCCGGTGCAGGTAAACAACACCATGCTGATTGCCTCTGGTTCCAATGGTAAGTTCATTACCCGCTTGGATCTGGATGTGCGCGAGGGTGAGGTTAAGGGCTTTAACCACAAATTGATCCCCATCTTCTCGGACGTCATCACGCCGGATGCCCATGTTGCATCAGTGATTGATGAGCAGCGGGCACCATTTGAGAGCCAGTTGAAGGAAGTGATCGGCAAGACAGATTCTCTGCTGTATCGCCGTGGTAACTTTAACGGTTCATGGGATGACCTGATCTGTAATGCGCTGATCGATGAGCGGGAAGCGGACATCGCATTCAGCCCTGGTTTCCGTTGGGGGCCAAGCTTGATGCCGGGTGATGACATCACCCGCGAAGATATTTTCAACGCGACGGGCATGTCTTACCCCGAAGCTTACCGGTCAGAAATGTCTGGTGAATTGATCCACACGATTTTGGAGGATGTGGCGGACAACCTGTTCAACACAGACCCTTATTATCAGCAGGGTGGTGACATGGTTCGCGTTGGTGGCATGGGTTATTCGATTGATGTCAGCAAGCCGATTGGCAAGCGCATCACTGATATGACCCTGCTGAAAACTGGCGAAGCGATTGATGCTTCTAAGAATTACATCGTTGCTGGTTGGGCTTCAGTTACTGAAGGCACTGAAGGCCCGCCAATTTGGGACGTGGTTGAAAGCCATATCCGCAAACAGGGTACTGTAAGTGTCGACCCGAACAAATCTGTCAAAGTTTCCGGTACCTGAGGGGGTTCAGGAACGAGACTGGATTAGTACATACATATTCTGTATAAAGAATGTGTATTTAGACAGCCTCCACTGAATGAGGATGAAGATGAGCGAAGAAACCAAAACGACAAGGCGCAGTTTTCTTGCTGGTGGTGTTGCCGCCGGTGGTGCTGCATTGGCTGTCGGTGGCGCGAAAGCAGCCAGCGACCCTGCGATTACAACGGTTCAGCCCTGGGCCCAGGAATTGGGTGATGGCGTTGATGTGGCACCCTATGGGATGCCCTCTCCTTATGAAAAACATGTTATCCGCCGCAATGTGCCGTGGTTGACGGCTGACCCAGTTAGCTCCATCAACTTTACGCCGTTGCATGAGCTGGACGGCATTATTACGCCAAACGGTTTGTGCTTTGAGCGCCACCACGCTGGTGTAGCGGCAGTTGATCCAGCGAAATATCGCCTGATGATCAATGGTCTGGTTGATCGTGAATTGGTGTTCACGATGGAAGACCTGATGCGGTTCCCGCGCGTTAACAAGGTTCATTTCCTTGAATGCGCTGCGAATGGCGGTATGGAATGGCGCGGTGCGCAGCTTAACGGCTGTCAGTTCACCCACGGCATGATCCACAACGTCATGTATACAGGTGTTTTGCTGAAAGACATTCTGAAAGAAGCTGGTGTTAAGACGGCCGGTAAATGGTTGTTGCCAGAGGGCGCTGATGCGTCTGGCATGACACGCTCTATCCCCTTGGAAAAAGCGTTGGACGACTGCATGATCGCGTTCAAAATGAACGGTGAGGCGCTGCGTCCTGAGCAGGGCTATCCTGCGCGATTGGTTGTTCCCGGTTGGGAAGGCAACATGTGGGTCAAGTGGATCCGTCGTATCGAGATTGGTGATAAGCCTTGGCATCACCGTGAAGAAACATCGAAGTACACCGACCTGTTGGGCGATGGTAAAGCACGCCGGTTTACGTGGGAAATGGATGCAAAATCTGTCATCACGAACCCAAGCCCGCAGGCACCGATCACGCATGGCCCCGGCCCGCTGGTTCTGTCTGGTGTTGCCTGGTCAGGTCGCGGTACGATCCCTCGGGTTGATGTTTCGATTGATGGCGGCGCGAACTGGGTTGAGGCCCGCATGTCTGGCCCAAGCCTCGATAAATCGATGCACCGTTTCTATCACGAGATTAACTGGGACGGTAAACCGATGCTGTTGCAGTCTCGTGCGCATGACAGCACTGGCTATGTTCAGCCAACCAAAGATGAGCTGCGTGCAGTGCGTGGCGAAAACTCCATCTACCACAACAATGGTATCCAGACCTGGGCAGTAAACGAGCAGGGAGAGGCGGAAAATGTTGAAGTATCTTAAGCCCGCCATTTTGGCAGTAATGGTGGCCTCTCCGGCTGCTGCTGACACGCTTGGCCTTGGTCGCGCGGCAACCCCCGAAGAAGTTGCAGCGTGGAACATTGATGTGCGTCCAGACGGTCAGGGTTTGCCCGAAGGTCGTGGCGATGTTGAAACTGGTGAGGAAGTTTTCGCTGAGAAATGCGCCATTTGTCATGGTGATTTCGGTGAAGGCGTCGACCGTTGGCCCGTTTTGGCTGGTGGCCATGACACCATTGCGTCAGAGCATCCTGTGAAAACCATCGGTTCTTATTGGCCGTATCTTTCAACAGTTTGGGATTATGTTCACAGGGCAATGCCATTTGGCGATGCGCAGTCACTGACTGACGACGAAGTTTACGCGATCACGGCCTATCTGCTTTATGTCAACGACTTGGTTGAAGACGATTTTGAGCTGAGCCACGAAAACTTTCAAGAAACGCGGTTGCCGAACGAAGAGAACTTCTTTGCCGATGACCGGACTGAAAGCCCACTGTGGGGACCACGCGAAGCTTGCATGACTGATTGTAAGCCAACTGTGGAAATTACCCGCCGTGCTGCTGTGGTCGATGTGACACCAGATGAAACCGCTGCTGCGGCTGCCGAAGGTGAAGCGAAAGCCGAAGAAGCACCTGCTGAAGAAGCACCTGTTGAGGTTGCTGCGGCACCTGCGTTGGATGAAGCTTTGGTTGCCAAAGGCAAGAAGGTGTTCAAGAAATGTAAGTCTTGTCACCAGGTTGGCGATGGCGCGAAAAACCGGTCTGGCCCTGTGCTGACGGCAGTTATCGATGCGCCTGCGGCTGCGGTCGAAGGTTTCAAATATTCTAAGGCGATGAAAGCTGCTGCGGCAGAAGGATTGGTGTGGGATGTGGCTAACCTTGATCAGTTCCTGCTGAAGCCTAAGAAGTTCATCAAGAAAACCAAAATGTCATTTGGTGGCTTGAAGAAGGACAAAGACCGGGCAGCAATTATTGAGTACCTGAAAAGTGTTGCTCAGTAAGTTACAGTCATGAAATTGCGCGCCCTGCGAAAGTGGGGCGCGTTTTTGTATCAGGTTAGCTGTGCTGTGCATTGAATGGCCAACAAGCGCAAAGGCGTTTTGTTCCTGATATGATGTTCGCCGAGGGGAAAAGGCGAGCAGATCATCCAATAACCGTTGCTGAGGGCCGCGTTTGCGTTGCTGACCGGCAGGAGAGATCGCAGGAGAGATTAACGTGCGAACCAATCTCACACAGAAAACATGTGAAATTAAATTCACCCGGCGCATCGCTATGTTCTTTGGGTTGTATTCACCTGTTTCGGCACACCAGAAAAACAATAACACATTCAAAAAATCATTTTTATGTGTGGAATACAAATGTATACTGCCATTGATGAAGCGTGCCCTTAAACCGACTCTGGCCATTCTTTTGGGAATGTCCGTGCCCGCGTTTGCCGATCAGGCAGAGCGTGGGGAAAAAGTGTTTAAGAAGTGCGCAAGCTGTCACAAAATTGGTGAGGATGCCAAAAACGGCGTTGGCCCGCATCTGAGCTATCTGTTTGGTCGGACAGCGGGCAGCATTGAAGGGTTCAAATACTCAAAGGCGATGCAGGCTGCTGGCGCTGACGGTCTGGTTTGGACTGAGCAGACATTGAATGCCTTTCTGATCGACCCGAAGAAGTATCTGAAAAAGACGAAGATGAAATTCCGTGGCCTGAAAAAAGAGGCGGACCGTGCTGCGGTGATCGCGTTTTTAGGTGGTGGCGTTGAATCACATACCAAGCAGGGTGACCCTGCTGTGGATAGTGCAGTGCTCGCGATTGAGGGTGACGCTGAGTACGGCGAATACCTGTCGAGTGAATGCGTGACCTGTCACCGGGCCGATGGTGCCGATGATGGTATTCCGTCAATCACAGAGTGGCCGACTGATGAGTTTGTCATCGCGTTGCACGCCTACAAAACCAAACACAGAGAAAACCCAGCCATGCAGTTGATTGCAGGGCAGTTGGGTGACGAAGAAATTGCGGCCTTGGCAGCCTATTTTGCCCAGCCGCTGAACTGAACGAAATCTAGGGAGGACTAAGAATGACATATAATCTTAACCGCCGTGCCTTTGTTGGTACAGCTGCTGCTACGGTGCTGGCTGCGCCGATGGTGAATGCTGGTGGTCACGGCAAACCAAAAGTAGTGGTTATCGGTGGTGGTGCCGGTGGTGCGACCGCTGCGCGTTATCTTGCCAAAGATTCAAAAGGCGAAATCGAAGTAACGCTGATCGAGCCTACGCGCACGTATTACACTTGCTTCTTCTCAAACCTTTACATCGGCGGTTTCCGCGATTTCGCCTCTATCGGTCATTCATATGGCACGCTGGCGTCTGAGTATGGCATTAACGTTGTTCATGATTGGGCTGTTGGTGTTGACCGCGATGCGCGCACGGTTGCGTTGGCTGGCGGCGAAACTGTTGCGTATGACAAGTTGATCCTGAGCCCAGGTATCGATTTTGTTCCTGGCGCTGTTAAAGGTTGGGACCTTAGCTCTCAGAATGCGATGCCGCATGCGTACAAAGCTGGTTCGCAGACTCAGCTTTTGAAAGCGCAGATCGAAGCAATGCCACAGGGCGGCACATATGTCATGGTTGCCCCGCCAAACCCATTCCGGTGCCCTCCTGGGCCATATGAGCGGGTTTCTATGGTTGCGCATAAATTGAAAGCAACAAACCCAACCGCAAAGATCATCATTGCTGACCCGAAGCCTAAATTCTCTAAAATGGGTCTGTTCACTGCTGGGTGGGAAAACCACTATGCAGGCATGATCGAATGGCTGGGCCCTGATTTCGGTGGCGGCAATGTTTCGGTTAACCCGGCAACAATGGAAGTCGACATCGACGGCGAAGTTGTTAAGGCAGATGCTTGTAACGTGATCCCAGCGATGAAAGCGGGCCGGATTGCTGAGCTGGCTGGTGTAACCAACGAAAAAGGTTGGGCGCCTGTAAACGCGCACGATATGTCATCAAAAGCTGATGCAAATATCCACGTTTTGGGTGACGCATCTCAGCAGGGCGACATGCCGAAATCTGGCTTCTCAGCCAACAGCCAGGCCAAAGTTTGTGCCAATGCTGTTCGCGGTGCGTTGACCGGTTCTAAGGTCTATCCTGCGAAATTCAGCAACACCTGCTGGTCGCTGATCGACTCCGATGACGGCATTAAAGTTGGTGCGTCTTACAAAGCCACTGACGAGAAAATCGCTAAGGTTGATGGCTTTATCAGTAAAAATGGTGAAGACGCTGCGACACGTAAGCAGACATATGAGGAAAGCGTTGGCTGGTATGCTGGCATCACCTCTGACATGTTTGGCTAAGACCAAGTTGGTTTAGACTGTTAACGGCCGCCCTTTGGGGCGGCCGTTTTCGTTTATGCCTATTAGAGCGCCGTGCGTTATTATTGAATCATTCTGCCAGCCTGAACGGGTTATGCTTCGCAAACCCTGCCTCAGGCTGGCAGAATGATACGTGGTTCAGATTAAACGCACGACGCTTTA
>JBMYPG010000047.1:0-20082 GCA_049600095.1 Pikeienuella sp.
GTCGCAGGCAAAAACCGCGTGCCCATGCCAGCCACAGGGAAAACTGCTTTGCGTATTTTACGTTTGGTCATGACGGCTCCACTTCACAAATTCCACAATCGCCGCGGACGATAATACCGCACGTTTAACCAAACTATTGTTTGGCATGTCTTTTTTGTGGCGATTTTAGGCGAATTCAGGGTTCGTACTTAACAATGTAGCGAGCTCTTGCCCCGCGCCCAGTCGAAATGGCTCTGCAACGTATTTTTTCAGCGTTCCAGACAGAAAAATGGGCTGTAGGCCCTTAATTCGGTATTTTTCCAAGTCTGGACGCAAAAATACTTCAAAATCTCTGTGGTCGCCTATGCGGTCCATTTCCGCCCGGACACGGATGCAGCGGCGGGGACTGGGCAGTGGTGCGTCGATGGTATCACGACCAATAATGCCACCGTGGTGCAGCCATATGCCGTTGTGGAAGCCAACTTTGAGCCGTTTAGCGCTGAAGTCGAAATCAAAGACAGTTACTTCGCAACCTGCCTCGGCCAATATTTCGGCTGCGCGCCTAAGCTGTTTGCGGGCGCTGGTGATGATGACGATGGCCACACGCAATCGCCGTGGTGCGCCGGTGGGCACAAAAGGGATTGCGGGTGTTTGAGGCGGCGATGGTATGCTTGCCAAGGCGGCCCCATCGCTGGCTGTGAACCGGGCTTCGCCTTCGATCAACCCTTCGGCCATACGTTGTTCAATCCAGCGTGCTTGCCGCCGTGATAACCGACCGAGTTGGATGAATTTTCTGAGGCGGGTTTTTTGGTCCACCTGAAATTGGTCCAAACGCTCTTCATAATGTTCTGCTTCGCCATAGGTGCGCGCGAAATACACCCGGCTGGCGGCGATTTGGAACAGGTCACGAGGCGCGCGGTTTCGGCTTCGCTCCGCGCTTTCTGCATATGCGTGATAAACCTCAGCTTTAGGGGCCAATGCTGTGCGCCAGCCTGCCCTTTGCAGGCGGATGCAAATGTCGCTTTCGTCCAGAAAATATTGAAAATTCTCATCAAATCCGCCGAGGTCTTGCAGGATTGAGCGGCGAAAAGCGCAGTTTACGCCGACGATTGAAACGAAATGCTCCCCCGCCTCCAGGCCAAGTTCCGGGTTGCGGAAATCATCCGATGTGAGTTCACTGTGCGCGCCGTATCGATCTATGAGCGCACCGCGCCATTGGAAATCAACGCCATTCCGCCCACGCACAAACCCGCCAACAGCGGCGACTTTCGGGTCATCAAAGGGGCGGATGAGATGGTCGAGCCAATCCGGTTCCGGCGCGGCGTCATCATCAATGAACGCAATAATCTGCCCATGTGCATGGCCAATCCCAATGTTGCGGGCCATCGACACATTTTCGGGCAGGCATTGAATGTAGGTCAGTCGGTTTGCAAGGTGGGCAGGGGCACCCTGTTCTGCCGCGGTGGCAGCGGCCCCGACCACCACAACTTCAAACCCTTGATGACGTTGTAGGGTAAGGGCCTGTAATAGGGTCGCAAATTCGCGCGGGCGGTTACGTGTCAGAATGACAACAGAAACGCCCGGATTGTTCATTCGATGCCACGCGCGGCCAGCAACCGCTCAACGATTGGGACGTCTTCTGGGTTGTTAAGCTCCCAAATCGTGGCGCCGCCGGTATCAACCGGCACACACAGAACCTTGGCTGCGTTTTCGAGGAAGCGAAGTTGTTCCAGCCCCTCGCGTTTTTCAAGATCGCATTCTGGCCAAGCTGCATATTTGCGCAGTCCATCGGGGCGGTAAGCATAGACGCCAAGGTGATGCCAAACCTCCGGTGGGGATTGCTGGGGCCATTCGACCGGGGTGTAGGGCAGAACCTCTTTTGAGAAATAGATCGCCCGATTGTTGGGGCCGAGCACGGCTGTTGTGCCCCCGACGCGGCCTTCGCGGCGGTCTGCCTGCAGGGCTGCCAAAGCCGCTGCATCGCAGCGCACGACCGGGGTGGCCATGTCAGCGTCAGGGGTGGCCTTTAGGGCCTCGATTAAAGAGGTGGCGATATGGGCCGGGGTTAGGGGCGCGTCGCCTTGTAGGTTTACGATGATTTCCGGTGAACCTGCCGTATTTTCCAACGCTTCGGCGCATCGTTCGGTGCCATTGCGGGCATCAGAGGAAGTCATGGCGACTTCAGCACCGAATGCGCGGGCGTGATCAGCGATACGGTCGTCATCGGTGGCTACTGCAACCTGATCAACGCCTGGCACTGCCATGGCAGCCAGCCACGCGCGATGGATCAGAGATTTTTCTGCACCATTAACGCCTTTGAGCATCGCCAATGGTTTTGCCGGGTAGCGGGATGACGCATATCTGGCAGGAATATAAATTGTGACAGACATGATTGCCCCCTTACAACACCTTTACGCCGTTGGCATAAGCGACAAAGAAAGGATTGTCATCGCCGGGCTTTCCATAAGATAGCGCAGTTCCGGGTTCGTCAAAACGGTCCACACGACCGCCAGCGGCCAATAGGACAGCATGACCTGCCGCCGTGTCCCATTCCATCGTGCGACCAAGACGTGGGTAGAGGTCAGCTTCGCCCGCTGCCACCAAGCAGAATTTTAGCGATGAGCCTGCCGGTTTGAAGCCATCAATGCTGTATTTGTCGATGTAGTCTTCGGTAGCGGCATCGCGGTGGGAGGCTGAGGCAACGACACGTAGTGCAGAGTTATCGGGTTTAGAGACAGAGATTGGATTGCGTGGGCCGGGTTTTTCAGGGGCAAAATCACCAGTTTCTTCGACGGCACCATCCGCGAAAGTCTGGAACAATCTGCCGCGCGCAGGCGCATAGACAACGCCGCGTGTCGGTGTGCCATTTTCGATTAGTGCGATGTTCACGGTAAAATCACCGCCGCGCTTTATGAATTCTTTCGTGCCATCGAGGGGATCAACCAGAATGAATTTGCTTTCGCGATCACCGCCATGGCTGGATGCCATTTCCTCGGTAATCAGTTGGATGTCCGGCATAGATACGCCCAGACCAGCACGAATGACTTCGTCAGCCGCCAAATCGGCCTTGGTTACAGGACTGTCATCAGATTTTGATTCGACCCCGAAATCATCTGAATTGTAGATTTCCATGATCTTTTGCCCTGCCAGAATGGACAGGCGTCGAAATTCGGCGTCGATAGATGCAGACATGTAAATTTGGCTCCTCTTTTTTTCGCCGTATATAATGGCGATAACCTTGTGATAAACGAAATCGGCTAACCTATGTCCAGAGCAAGAGGATAAAGCAGAAGATATGGCCCTGAAGCCCTATGAAAACCCACATGCTACGTTTCTGAATGGCCTGTTGAACTATGGCTTTCTGATCTGGGCTTTGACTGTACGTGCAATTCGCGAAGAAAGCGGTGGTGCCGCAATCGGGATGCTAAAAGGCATTCTGATGGCATTGGCGTTTTGCCTGGCATTTTACTTCATCATGACGCTGTTTGGGTTGGGCGCACTGACCGTTCGCGGCGACATGATGATCTTTATCTTAATCGGGATTGGATTCTTTTTTGCCGCCAAAATGACGATGATGCAGGCCCTGAGAGGTATGAACAATAGTTGGGACATGGCTGCGCATCCGCATTTAAGTCCAGTTTTGTTTGTTTATGCGAACAGTCTTGGATGTTTTTACAACTATTTTACTGCCATTATTATTCTGTTCGTCGGCAACGGATTGGTGAAGGGTGAGTTTGTTGTACACGAACCTGTTATGTTCTTTCCGCTGTTCTTTTTGTCTTGGCTATGCGGCGTAGGTGCCGGAATGCTGTTGGGATTTATGGCATTTTATTTTTCATGGTTTCAGATTTTCAAACGGATTTTTATAAAACTGCTGTTCTTTACATCTGGAAAATTTACGAACGCCAACGCCCTTCCGAACGAGGCGTTGCCGTTCTTTACTTGGAACCCGCTGTTCCATCTGATTGATCAAATGCGGGGCGCCGCGTTCGTAAACTACGTGCCCCACAAAACCAATCTGACATACCCGATTATAGTCTGCTTTTTACTGCTCGTGTTTGGGCATCTTTTGCATGACTATATGATCAGGCACCGAAACGTCATGACGTGACGTTGATGAGTGTGCGGGTCGGGAATGGAATGTCGACCTTGGCTTTATCCAAAGCTTCCTTACCGGCGCGGGTCAGGTCACATTTGAGGCTGAAATAGTCGGCTGAAGAGCACCAAGCCCGCATGGTGAAGTCAACTGAACTGTCGCCAAGGTTTGTTACTTTGAGGAAGGTTTCAGGATCATCCAGAATACGTTCATCTTTTAGGATGCCTTGCAGTGCCTTTTCCGCCTTTTTCAGGTCGCTGCCATAGCTGACGCCAAACACCAGATCGACACGGCGGGTATCATGGAATGAATAGTTGACGATTGACCCACCCCACACCGCTGAGTTTGGCATGATGATCTGGACGTTGTCCAATGTCGCAAGAATTGTGGTGAACAGATTGATTTCTTTTACAATGCCAGTGTGACCACCCGCCTCGATAAACTGATCCAGCTTAAATGGGCGGAAGATCATCAGCATGACACCAGCGGCAACATTGGACAGCGTGCCCTGCAAGGCCAAGCCAATTGCCAGACCGGCGGCACCGAGAACGGCGATGAATGATGTTGTTTCGATGCCGAAGCGTGCCAGCACGATGATCAGGGTGACGGCGATCACGACATAACGTGTTATCGAGCCGATGAAGACGAACAGCGTGTCGTCCAGTTGTTCGTATTTCAGTGCCTGTTTGACGATGAAACGTTTTAAGAAGCCCGCAAAGAGCATGCCCCCGATCAGAATTGCGGCGGCGAAAGCCACGTTGAAGATTAGTCCTATGATGTATTCCATGTCGTTCTCCGTTATTGGCGGCTTTGGCAGTTAAGCGGCGGCGCTTGGGCGCGATCGCATGCGGGCCAGCCAGTCGTTTAAAGCGTCGCAATCATCAGGCGGCCCCTGCTTGATGACGCGCATAAAGTCAATTCCAACCCATGGTGTGATGTCGGCAATAGTGAACCTGTCACCGGCCACATAGGATGATTTTTGTAGGCGGGCATCCAAATCTCGCATGGCTTTTTCAACGCGCGGTTTGCACGCCTCTGACCATGCTGGCACCTGTACATGTTCAAGTTTTTGCATTGTTGGTACGCCGTGGCGGATGACGAAGGCGATGTTGAGCAGTAGCCCCATTTCCATTCGCCTTTGCCACATCTCAATCTCTGCTGCTTCTTTGGCATCTTCGCCCATCAGGTTTGGTGATGGGTGCAATGCTTCGATATATCGGCAGATGGCGACGCTTTCGGTCAGATATGACCCGTCCGAAAGTTCCAGCAGTGGTACATGGTGACTGTCCGCGCGATCATGATGCCCCGGCGCGTAGTGTTCCCCCCCCATTATGTCGATCTCTGTCCGATCGATGTCTACGCCCTTTTCTGACAAAAAGATGTTCACACGGCGGGGATTTGGCGCCCGTCGGGTTTCATAAAGGCGTATTGGGGTGGGTAGGTTCATTTCGCGCTCCGTTGTTTTGGAGCACGAATAGGGCCTGATTAGACGCGCGTTGTAAAGAAGGTCGCTGCGCCCATCGCCATTAAGGCACCGCCGCCGCCACGATTGAGCATACCCAACACGCCCGGGCGGGTAAGGCGGTTGCGCAGTGAACCGGCGGCATAGGCATAGACCAATGCGTTCAAAGCGCCGATCACTGTAAAGGTTGCGACCATAATTGCCATCTGAGGCGCAAGCGGTGCGCTGGCGTCAACAAACTGCGGCAGAAAGGCAACGAAGAAAACCAACCCTTTGGGGTTTGTTGCTGTGACCGCAAATGCGTGGCCCATCATACGCCAGCCTGATTGGGAGGAGGCACGAGCGTTAATCGCCTCAGAATTTCGGGGTGCTTTCCACAATTTGATGCCAAGCCAAATCAGATAGATGCCACCAACGATCTTCAGAATATTAAACAGTGTGGCTGATGTTGCGAGGAGAACGCCAAGACCCAATACAGATGCGGTGATGGCAACCAAATCACCAAAGAACACGCCTGCAACGGTCCAGAGAGCGGTGGAGCGACCCGCACCGAGTGCATAGGCGACCACCAGCAGCACGGTCGGGCCGGGGATCAAAACCAAAATTGTTGAGGCCGCAGCAAATGCAGCCCAAAGTTCGATGCTCATTCAATTCTCCGATGCGCCTCTACCTGCGCAGCGACGGCCCACCAATCAGGTTCAGCCGATGAAATTTCTGTAGCAGCAGATTCTGCTTGGTCCCGTGTAGCGAAGATACCGAAACATGTCGCGCCTGAACCCGACATTCGCGCGAACAAACAGTCCTTTCGCCAGTTAAGCACGCTGAGCACCCGGCCAATGACGGGGCGGATTGAACGTGCCGGGCCCTCCAGATCATTGCGTTGTTGCAGGAGCCATTCGGTTAGAGAGGCTAGCGTCTTGAATTCATGCGGAGCCTTTGGCCCGGCGGGGTTATCGCGGTTTTTGAGTGCGCCGAATACTTCGGACGTGAGCAGAGGTTGATTGGGGTTGATCATCACCACCCAAAATTCAGGGAAAGACGGCGAGGCGCCCAATTGTTCACCGACCCCACCGATCGTCGCTGGTTGTTGGGCCAGACACATTGGTGCATCGGCCCCTAATGCAAAGGCGATGTTGTGGAGGTCAGCAGGGTTAACATTAGGCCAAAGACGTGAAAGCAGGCGCAGCGCCGCCCCGGCGTCGGCAGAACCACCACCAATACCCGCCGCCACGGGCAGCCGTTTTGACAGGTGAAGCTGTGCCCCCGGCGACGAGGATAGCCGGTCTGCCAAAGCATGGGCTGCTGCCAAAGTCAGATTGCTCCGGTCTTGGCTTAGGCCAGTACCGAAGGGACCATCGACCGTAAGGCCAAGCTGCGATGCGGGGTCGGCCGAAACGATGTCACCATAGTTTGGAAACACGACCATACTGTCGAGCGTGTGGTATCCTTCGGGCCGTTGGCCACGGACATGCAAGAACAGATTGATTTTGGCCCTGGCGAGTTCCTCGCCGTTAGCCATCATTCGCTTCTGCTGCCTTCTGCTCTTTCTCGACGTCTGTTTCCTCGGCCAATACTTTGTCCAACCCAACTGCAAGCTTGCGCTTGATGCGTTTTAGGTTTTCTTCCTCTGGTTTAAAGGAAATCGCCCGCTTCCATTGGAATTCAGCCTCTAACCGGCGGCCAACACGCCACAATGCGTCGCCGAAGTGGTCGTTGATCACTGGATCAACCGGCTGCAATTCGACAGCTTTTTCCAACTGCTCTACTGCATTATCATAATCGCTGAGTTGATAGTGCGCCCAGCCGAGGCTGTCGACGATGAAACCATCATTCGGGCGTTGTTCAACGGCCTTGCGGATCATATCCAGCGCCTGATCCAGATTGAGGCCTTTTTCCAGCCAGGAATAACCGAGGTAGTTCAACACTAGTGGTTGCTCTGGTTGCAGTTTCAGGGCGGTGAAGAAATCCTCTTCGGCCCGGTCCCACTCACCAGCGCGTTCATAACAGATGCCGCGTTCGTAGTGGAGTACCCAGCTTTCGCGCCCCTGCTCGCCGAGGAGTTCGATCGCCCGTTCATAGGCCACGGCCCCTTCCTCAAAATGTTTCAGGCGGCGCATCAGATCGCCAAGGGCGACGTGAACGTCCAAAGCGTTCGGCATGCGGCGTGACAATGTACGAAGAGCTTCGATGGCCTTGGCATCTTCACCAGATTGGCGCAGCGCCTCTGCCCGGCCAATTTCTGCTGCGCGGTTCAGTGGGTCATCGGCTGGGATGGCTTCATAAGCGCGAACAGCGAGATCAAACTGTTCCTGTTCCTCCAACAGCTCCGCTGCCAATAGGGCGGCGTCGCCCAAATCTTTGCGTAGGAATAATGCGAGGCGGACGTAGAACAGGCTGAGGCGTTTTTCGCCATCCTGGCCCAGTGCCGATGCGAGGCCATATAGCGCCTCGGCGGCGCCTTCCTGCGGGGTTGTCACCAGCATGACCGGCGCATCGCCTGCGTCCATCGCTGCGATTTCATGTTCCAGAACGGCGTCACCGACGGCGACGGCAATCGCGCGTTCATAGACACCGCGCGCCTTTTCATTATCGCCAATTGAGCGAAGCAACCCGGCATACGAGCGGGCCATTCGGCCGGTGGGAGCGGTCAGCTCACCCATCGCCTGATCCATCGTTGCGGCGGCACTGGCCATATCGCCGTTTGCGGCCTGAATCAGACTTGTGTGATAGCCCGCAAAAATCCGGAAAATTGCCCGATCACCAAGGGTAGAGAAACTGTCGGCCACCTGATCATGTTTACCAACTGCGTGGGCTGCCCAAGCATTTAGCATTGCACCAACAAGCGGGTGAAACGCCTCTGGCGTGTCAGATGTACGTTTTTGCGCGGTTTCAAAACGACCGCTGGCAAAATCGGCAACCGTCAGCACAAGCGCGCTGGTGCGATGATCTGGCTTTATCGCTGAAAGCGCGCGCGCAATGGGAATTGCCTGCTCAACACGCCCGGCGGCGGTTTGATAGATCAGGGCCTGCTCCATCAACACCGGATTATTGCTGTCACGCGCCAGTGCGCGGGCGAAATAGCGACCTGCCTGATCAATGTCAGAGATATTTGCGGCATGCTTGCCTGCCAAATAGGCCCCGGAAAGGCCATCCGCGTGCGAAGTGCCCGCTGAAATCGGGCCAAAAGAAACTGTGGCAAATAAAATGGCCGAGGCCAAATGGGCGATTCTCATATAACTACCCTTATTGTTACGCTTTCAATATATGCCTGCACGCATGGCGCGTCAGGTCAAGAAGTCACACTTTCACCGTTAATCAAGTGGATTTGACCAAGAATTCCATAAACGCATAGCTGGTCTGCGCAGTTTTTTGGCTTATCTAAAAAGAAATCCTTTATTTCGCACCCGCAACAAGAGTATACAGCGGTCTCCAGTGTGAAAGAGTGCAATCGACGTGTGGAGGAGCCAATGGCTCTTGACGATGATATTTTGAGCTACACCAACGAGCAAGGGCGCCGTGCGCGCAAATTGTTCGCTGCTGTGGTTTTGGCTGCCCTGGATGATGCGATCAAAGATGAAAAGACCTATGGCGTTGGAAAAGGCGCTGAGGGGATCGCTCGCTGGGCAAACAGCCGTGATGGGATCGAAGTCCTTACGAATGCGGGTATTGAAGTAAACTCCCGTACCGTTGACGGTTTGGTCGCTTTTGTGAAGCGTGGTGTTCGCGTTTCAAATGCTTTGTCGTTGAAAGACGACACGGAAAAAGTCGCAGCTTAGTTTTCAAAGACTTAGCTTGATGAAGAGGGTGCCCTAACGGAGCACCCTTTTTCATTGCAGTATTGCCACGCACCTGCTGTCATCTTTGGTATGATAGGGAGGTCGTGACATGAGTTGGTCTATTCACCACGTAAATCTGCAATCTGTTGATGTTCAGCGCGCAACAAAGTTCTATGAAACCGTTTTGGGCATGCAATCGGGGAGCTGGGTGTTCCCACCCGATGATCAACGCGGGTATTTGCCCGGTGGATCAGACAAGCTGGCGCTGTTTCCGGACCCGTCCAAGGGCGGCGGGCACCGTGGGTTGCACTTGATCAAGCCTGACCCCGGCTTTGCGCAGCGCAACAATTTACAGCACAACCCGTCAATCGGCGGCCATGTGGCGATTGAGGTTGATGACATCGAATCGGTCATCCTACGCCTACGCGCCGCTGGCGTTCCCTATTCCGATGCCGGTGTTTTTGCGATTCCCGGGCTGAGGAACATCTATTTCTATGACCCGGACATGAATTTGATTGAGGTGAATCAGCGGGTTTAGGCGGTTCCTGCCAACTGATTTCGCGCTGAAATCAGAAAGTGATTTATTTTACCAACACTGATTAATGTGGTTGGAAGGACGCTTAGGCCCGCTCCGATTGCATCCTGTTGGCTGTCGCGTTACATCGCCCGCGATGTTGCTAAAGGATTCCGACCTATGTCTGCGCCGACTAATGCCCCGAAAAAAGTTGTTCTTGCCTATTCTGGTGGTCTCGACACTTCCATCATTCTGAAATGGCTTCAGACTGAGTATGGTTGTGAGGTTGTTACCTTTACTGCCGATCTGGGGCAGGGTGAGGAACTGGAGCCTGCGCGGGCGAAAGCTGAGCTGATGGGTCTGCCTGCTGAAAACATCTATATCGAAGATGTTCGCGAAGAATTCGTTCGTGATTTTGTGTTCCCGATGTTCCGCGCCAATGCGGTTTATGAGGGGTTGTATCTGCTAGGCACGTCGATTGCCCGCCCGCTGATTTCAAAACGTTTGGTTGAGATTGCGAAAGAAACCGGCGCTGATGCTGTGGCGCACGGCGCAACCGGCAAAGGTAACGATCAGGTGCGGTTTGAACTGGCTGCTTATGCGCTGGACCCGGACATCAAAGTAATTGCACCGTGGCGTGAGTGGGACCTGACCAGCCGCACGAAGTTGTTGGAGTGGGCTGAGCAGCATCAGATTCCTGTGCCAAAGGATAAACGTGGCGAGGCACCGTTCAGCGTCGATGCCAACCTGCTGCATACCTCGTCAGAGGGTAAAGTTCTGGAAGACCCGGCAGATGAAGCGCCAGATTATGTTTATCAGCGCACTGTGCACCCAGAGGACGCGCCCGATACGCCGGAGCATATCGAGATCGGCTATGAAAAAGGTGATCCGGTTACGCTGAATGGCAAAGCGTTATCGCCTGCTGAAATGCTGACGGCGTTGAACGAATTGGGCCGCAAACATGGCGTTGGTCGTCTGGATTTGGTTGAGGGCCGCTATGTCGGCATGAAATCGCGCGGCATTTACGAAACGCCCGGCGGTACGATCATGTTGGAAGGTCATCGCGGGATTGAATCAATCACGCTCGACCGTGGTGCGGCGCATCTGAAAGATGAGCTGATGCCGAAATATGCTGAGCTGATCTATAACGGTTATTGGTTCAGCCCGGAGCGCGACATGCTGCAGGCGCTGATTGACCGGAGCCAGGAACATGTGACCGGTACAGTTCGTTTGAAACTGTACAAGGGTTCAGTGAACTGCGTAGGCCGCTGGTCAGATCATTCGCTGTATTCCGAACAGCATGTGACGTTTGAAGATGACGCTGGTGCCTATGACCAAAAAGACGCCGCAGGTTTCATCAAAATCAACGCCCTGCGCCTGCGTCTGCTGGCAATGCGTGACAAGCGGTTGGGGTGAGGCGTTTATTCGTCTGAACTAGCGTAACCGGCTAGGATTGCAGCTGCCTGGACGAGGCCAATTTCAGACATTCTGTTGACCAGATCGCTTCGCGTATATTCTGGTCGGCGGAACCCTTCGCGCATTCTTTCTATAGCGTTGATGGCGGCTGATTGGTTCAAGTCGATGAGATCGGCAATAAAACTGTCAGTGTTGACGGGTTCTACACCGACCGGGTCCAGAGCGACCGCTGGAAAATCTTTTAGATTTTCGGTTATGATCACCGAAGCGTCACATTTCACAGCAGCGGCAAGGACATGTTTGTCGTCTTTATCGGGCAGATCGACGATTGTGGCTTCATAAACCTCCCAATCTTCGACGCACGCCTCTGGGAACGCAGCGTTCAATGACAAGAAAAGCCGGTCGAGATATTCGACCGGCTTGTTTTGCCGTTCCAACGCTCGGCGCATTTCATCCAGAATCCAAACAGACCAACGTGGACGGTAGAAGCCAGCTTCTGCAAGATGGAGCAGAAGGTTTCGGGTCAGGGCACCAACCAAAACGTTTGCATCCAATATCGCAACAAAACGATCTGGCCGACGCTCCATAGGTCAGATTTCCCCTGCCTCGAAGTCAGCCGCCGCCATATCTGACAATGTAGAGCGCCGCATTTCGTCCCGATGCTTTTTGTAGGCAAATAACTCTGCGGCGGCGACGCGCCTGTGACGCCCGACTTTCTCAAATGAGATTTCGCCGCTTTCCAGCAGTTTCACCAGATAGGGGCGGGATACATTCAAAACGTCGGCAGCTTGTTGTGTGGTTAATGTCGCCCCAACAGGGACAAGCGTTACAGCCTTGCCTGCCGCGAAATATTTCAACACATGCACAAGGGTTTTGGCTACTGCAGGAGACAGGTGGAATTCTTCGGTCTTCCCAGCGAACGAAACATCAACCTTTGCTGCGGCCGCGCGTGTCGAAAACTGCTCCATGATCTGAAGCAATTCTTTTGCGCTTTGCACCTCATCTGGCGCAGGTAACCGTTCATCAAGGTCATCATTTTGGACAAGAGCAAGAGCCATGTCAGCCTCCTTCATACATTACATATATGGGCTTCATTCGAAACAAACGCAACAAACGAAATACACGAAATGTGTCAATAAAGGATTTCGAGACCCTCCGAACGCTGATGGGTCGCAAGAACAAAGTAGAGCTGGGCTCATTTTCCGAGCCCAGCTTTTTGGGTCAAATTGTCCTTAAAACCCACCCTGACCCGGGTACCATTCGGTCCCTGCCAGTGGCACTTGGGCCATGGCGGCGGCTTCTATGGTTAGGGCGCAGAGGTCCTCTGGTTCCAGGTTGTGCAGGTGATTGTGGCCGCAGGCGCGGGCGATGGTTTGCGCCTCCAGTGTCATGACCTTCAGGTAGTTGCGCAGGCGGCGGCCTGCGTCCACCGGGTCGACCCGTTTCATCAGTTCCGGGTCTTGGGTGGTGATGCCTGCCGGGTCTTGGCCTTCGTGCCAGTCATCGTAGGCGCCGGTGGTGGACCCAAGCGCCTGATATTCAGCCTCCCATTTCGGGTCATTGTCGCCGATGGCGATCATCGCTGCTGTGCCGATTGAAACCGCGTCAGCGCCCAGCGCCATCGCCTTGGCCACATCTGCGCCATTGCGAATGCCGCCTGACAGGACAAGCTGAACCTTGCGGTGCATGCCGAGATCCTGAAGCGCCTTAACCGCTGGGCGGATACAGGCCAGCGTCGGCAGGCCGACATGTTCAATAAACACGTCCTGCGTTGCGGCTGTGCCGCCTTGCATCCCGTCAAGCACGACAACATCTGCGCCCGCTTTTACAGCCAGCGTGGTGTCAAAATATGGGCGTGCGCCCGCGACTTTCACATAGATCGGCACGCGCCAATTGGTGATTTCGCGCAGTTCCAGAATTTTAATTTCTAGATCATCGGGGCCGGTCCAGTCCGGGTGGCGGCAGGATGAGCGCTGGTCGATGCCTTTGGGCAGGGTCCGCATCTCAGCCACGCGGTCAGAGATTTTCTGGCCGAGCAGCATGCCGCCGCCGCCGGGTTTTGCGCCCTGACCAACGACGATTTCAATGGCGTCGGCCTTGCGCAGATCGTCCGGGTTCATGCCATAACGTGATGGCAGGTATTGATAGACAAGCTGTTTGGAATGGCCGCGTTCTTCCGGCGTCATGCCGCCGTCGCCTGTGGTGGTTGAGGTGCCTGCCATTGTGGCGCCACGGCCCAACGCCTCTTTCGCGGGGCCGGACAAGGCGCCAAAGCTCATGCCCGCAATGGTGATTGGGATGTCGAGTTTGATCGGGTTGGTCGCATAGCGGGTGCCGAGTAACACGCTGGTGTCGCATTTTTCGCGGTAGCCTTCGAGCGGATAGCGCGAGACGGATGCGCCCAGAAACAGCAGGTCATCGAAGTTTGGCACGCGGCGTTTGGCGCCGCCGCCGCGAATATCATAGATGCCGGTCGCAGCGGCACGGCGAATTTCGCTGTTCACTTCTTTGGTGAAGGTCGCTGACTGAATAGGCTCAGTCCGGGGGATATTGTTATCGGTCATGGTTCAGCCCCTTAATACGCAGCAGCGTTGTCGACGTCGAAGTTATATAGCTGTCGGGCAGAGCCGTAGCGTTTGAATTCTTCAGGTTTTGCATCGACGCCAGAGCGTTCCAGCAGTTCGCTTAGAATTTCCAAATGTTCAGGCCGCATTTCCTTTTCGATGCAATCTGCGCCCAGGCTTTTGACTGAGCCGCGCACGAAAAGGCGGGCTTCATAACAACTGTCGCCCAGTGCATCGCCCGCATCGCCGCAAACGACGAGGTTGCCTGATTGCGCCATAAAGGCGGACATGTGACCGATGTTGCCCTGTACCACGATGTCGATGCCCTTCATCGAAATCCCGCAGCGTGAGCTGGCGTTGCCTTTGATGACCAGCAAGCCGCCGTGGGCGGTGGCACCGGCGTATTGGCTGGCGTCGCCTTCGACGATCACTTCGCCGGACATCATGTTTTCGGCGGCACCGGGGCCGACTGAGCCATGCACGCGGACGGTGGCCAGTTGGTTCATGCCCGCGCAGTAATAGCCGGTTGAACCCTTTACCGTCACATCAATGGGGGCGTTCAGGCCGACGGCGATGGCGTGGCTGCCCTTTGGGTTCACGACTTCCCAGCCTTTCTGGGTGATTGTTTCGCTTTGGCTGTGCAGGGCCAGGTTCAATGCGCGCAGGCCTTCGGCCTCAAGATCAAATTGCTGCATATCAGTGGTTCCAGAAATAAACGGTTGCTGGTTCAGGTTCCCAAACGCGGGCTTCCTCGATGCCTGGCAGGCTGACGAGGGCGCGGTATTCGGAACCGAAGGCGACGTATTGGTCTGTTTCGGCCAGTACGGCGGGCTTGCAGGCGATGGGGTCGCGCAAAACGCCGAAGCCGTCTTTGGTACCGACGACAAAGGTAAAGAACCCGTCGAGGTCATCAAGTGACGCTTCTAATGCTTCGCCCAGCGAAGCGCCCTTGTTCATCTTCCACGTTAGGTAAGCGGCACCGACTTCGGTGTCATTTTCGCTTTCGATATGAACGCCGTCGCGCACCAGCTTGCGGCGAAGGCTGTTGTGGTTGGAGAGCGAACCATTATGGACGAGGCATTGGTCGGAGCCAGTGGAGTAGGGATGCGCGCCGTCTGTCGTTACCGCAGATTCGGTTGCCATGCGGGTATGGCCGACGCCGTGGGTGCCTGACATCTGGGCCAGATTGAACCGCTCGGCCACATCACCGGGTAGGCCGACTTCCTTGTAAATCTCAATCGCTTCACCGTCGCTCATCACGCGCAGGCTGGCGCCTGCCTCGCGGATTGCCTGACGGGCGGCTGCGGCGTTGGCGCTGGGCATTTCCAGCACCGCATGGGTGTCATTGCGTTTCAACGTGACGGCGGCACCGATTGCTGTGCTGAGGTCGGCTGCCAGATTCGCAAAATCCTGGTCAGGATTCTCCGACTGAACCGTCAGTTTGGCCGTGCCTCCTGCGCCGCCGCCGTAGATGGCGATGCCTGCGCTGTCAGGTCCGCGATCAGACATGGTGATCAGCATGTCTGTCAGCATTGAGCCCAATTCGGGCTCAAGCGATTTGTCTTTTAGAAATAGTCCGACAATCCCACACATATAGGAATCCCCCTAAGGCTGCCGCCAAGAATGTTTATTGTTGTGAATGCAATATCACTGTGGGGAATATCCAGCAACTAAAATGAAACTATACCATCGCCCTTTAAGCGGAACTTATTTCAGTCTGTCATGCCCGGACTTGATCCGGGTATCCAGCTACGACGTCCGGACTGGATTACCGGGTCAAGCCCGGCAATGACGCCGATGCAATGAGTTTGCATCATTGAGTGCGAGTATTAGGACGAATCCAATTGGATTGGGTTCGTCCTATGATGCATCGTTTGGCGGGGTGCTGCGATAGGAAATGACGGAAAGAAATTTGATCGGCAGTTTTGTCAAAACCTCTGGCCCATGGGGTGCATCGGCGTCGAAAAACAGGGTGTCACCGGGTTTGAGATCGAACAGATCATTGCCGTGCCGATAGCCGACTTCGCCCTCCAAAACATGGATGAACTCTACGCCATCATGTTGGAAGGTTGGAAAGGTGTCTGATTCCGCGCTGAGGGTGATCAGATATGGTTCCACCAACACGCCGCTGGAATTTGCGCCGATATGGCCGAGCATATTGTATTGATGCCCGGCGCGGGTGCCTTCGCGGACCATGACTGCGCCTTGCCCGGCTTTGGTATGAACGACTTCGCGTTCTTCCTCGTACCCTTTGAACAGCGCCGTGACAGGCACGCCCAATGCCTTTGCCAGCATTTGCAATGTGGTCAGGGATGGTGAGGTAACGCCGTTTTCGATTTTGGACAGCATGCCAATCGACAGGCCGGTTTGTTCTGACAGGTCCTTAACCGTCAGGCGGCGGGTCAGGCGAAAGGCGCGGACTTCGCGGCCTATCGCAACCTCTAAGACCCTTTCGCGATCGCGCTGTACCTTGTGCGGGTCTTGCGAAGGCGCGATTGGCGGCGTGGGTTTAGTGGTTATATCGGACAATGGCGGCCTCGTCTGGGTCAAGCGCCACCCTTAAAGCGGCGTTGGGCCAACCTACATCAATTTTGAGATCAGGAAAGTTGTTAGACGTTTTGGCCGCCCCCACAAGAACGGCCAAAACGATTGTGGCGCTGTTAGGTCGCCGCGCGCAGGCCCAGCATCTGCCTTGCCTGCTGCCATGTGGCAACGGGGCGTTCGTATTTTTCGCAAAGATCAGCCGCGCGTTTGATCAGGGCAGCGTTGGACGGGGCCAGCGTTTGCTTGTCCAACCGCACGTTATCCTCTAGCCCCGCGCGGGTATGACCGCCGGCGGCGATGGCCCATTCGTTCACCACGATCTGGTTGGGACCGATCCCGGCGGCGCACCAAGGCGCGTCAGGGGCGCGGGTTTTCATGGTTTCAACGTAGAAATCAAACACGGCCTTATCGGCGGGCATTGCGTTTTTCACGCCCATTACGAACTGCACGTAAAGCTTGCCGTGGAGGACGCCTTCGCCATGCAACCTAATGGCCTGAAGAATGTGGCTAAGGTCGAATGCTTCGACCTCGGCCACGACTTCATGGTTGCGCATTTCAGAAGCGAGCCATGCCACAAGGTCCGGTGGGTTTTCGTAAACGCGGGTCGGGAAGTTGTTGGACCCGACCGACAATGACGCCATATCGGGGCGCAACGGCAGCATTCCGCCACGGGTTTTACCGGCGCCCGAGCGGCCACCGGTTGAAAACTGGATGATCATGCCGGGGCAATGCTTTAACAGCCCCTCTTTCAACCGTGCGAATTTTTCCGGGTCGCTGGACGGCGTTTCATCATCATTCCGCACATGGGCATGGCAGATGGATGCGCCAGCCTCAAATGCTTCATGCGTGCTTTCCACCTGTTCGCTTACCGAGATGGGAACAGCGGGATTGGCAGCTTTGGTAGGTACGCTGCCGGTGATGGCAACGCACAGAATGCAGGGGTCAGACATCGAAGAACACCGTTTCTTTGGTACCTTGAAGGTAAATATCAAACCGATATTGGCCTTCACCCTCTTTCAACGCAACCAGCGTTGGAACACGGTTTTGATGCTCGATGCGGGAGAGGATTGGGTCGGCGGCGTTTGCCGCCTCCTCCTCAGGGAAATACATGCGGGTTTGCAGGCCAATGTTGATGCCGCGTGCAACGATCCAAAACGTGATGTGCGGGGCCATTGGGCGGCCATCGGGGAAAGGGACAGTGCCGGGTTTGATGGTTTCAAATGACCATTCGCCGGTGGTGTAATCGCCTGCCTGACGGCCCCATCCAGTGAAATTTGGGTCGCCTTCGCCACGCGGGTCGCCAGCGGCATGGATGCCATCTGCATCTGCCTGCCAGATTTCGACCATCGCATCTTTTAGGGGCGTACCAGTGCCGTCATAGACCGTGCCTTTGATGGTGATCCGCTGACCTTTTGCGCCGTCATGCACCATGGTGCTGCCGAGGTCCTCTGCATAGACACCTTCGATGCCACAGAAATTAGGCACACAACCGATATGAACGTATGGCCCTGCGGTTTGAGAGGGGCTTTCTTTGAGCTGATTAAGGGTTTGCATCAGTTCCCCTCCTTCCGGTTTTCAAACAGGGTAGAGCGACGGCCGCGCAGAACAATGTCAAACTTATAAGCGCGCGCATCCATCGGGATGGTGTTGTTCATATCAAGTGGCGCAATTAGTTGCTCAATCGCCTCCTTTGATGGGATCGTTTCGACGATGGGGCACTTCCAGATCAGCGGGTCGCCTTCGAAATACATCTGAGTGATCAGACGTTGGGCAAAGCCACCGCCGAACAGAGAGAAGTGGATATGCGCCGGGCGCCAGTCATTAACGCGGTTTGGCCAAGGATAAGGGCCAGGTTTAATGGTGCGAAAGCTGTAGCCACCATTTTCATCAGTGATCGTCCGACCACATCCGCCAAAGTTTGGATCGAGGGCCGCGATGTAACCTTCTTTTTTATGGCGATAGCGACCACCGGCGTTGGCCTGCCAAAATTCAAGCAATACGCCGGGTACGCCGCGTCCATTTTCATCAAGGATGCGGCCATGAACGATGATGCGCTGACCAATCGCCATTTCGCCGGGCTTTGCGTAGTTCAGGATAAGGTCATTATCCAATTCACCGATGATGTTATGGCCAAAGACCGGGCCGGTCTGTTCACTGAGCGTTGTGTTCATTGAAATCAGCGCGCGCTGGGGGGAGCGCGCGACGCTGGTTTTATAGCTGGGCGTTAATGCCGGGGGCTGCCAGCCACGATCACGGTGAAAGAAGGCGCCATTGTCGCTCATTGGGCTTGCTCCATTTCGGCGTAGGTTTGCTTGGCCAGTTTTAAGGCATGATTGGCACGTGGAACGCCTGCGTAGATCGCCACGTGCTGGAATACTTCGCTGACATCATCGGCAGTTGCACCAGTATTGGCGGTTGCGCGGATGTGCATTGGTATTTCTTCGAAATTACCGGTCGCGGCAAGCAATGCGAGCGTAAGCATCGACCGTTCCCGCAATGTAATGCGGTCAGAGGCCCAAACTGTACCCCATGCGCCTTCGGTAATCAGTTCCTGAAACGGCTGATCAATTGGGGATTTTGCGGCCTCGGCACGGTTTACATGGGCATCGCCCAGAACCCTGCGGCGCACTTCCATCCCACGAGTGTATTTTTCTGACATGTCTACTCCCACACTTTGGGGCAGCTTATCATTACTTTTGCAGATAATATATTGAGTGTTTAGATGTTTAATATAACTTATGAGTTATGCTTATTCATTCAAATCTGCGCCTTAGGCACCTGTCCTGCTTTCTTGAAATTGCCAAGGTTGGCTCGCTTGTTGCCGCTGCTGACCGATTAGCGATTTCCCAGCCTGCGGTATCAAAAACCCTGCGGGAGCTGGAGGAAATGCTGGGGGTGCAATTGTTTGATCGCAGCGGTCGGCGGCTTTCGATCAATGCCCATGGGCGGGTGTTTCAGCGGCGAGTTGGCAATGCGTTTTCTGAGATAGAGCAGGCTGGCAGGGCCGTCACTGGGGGCGACGGGCGGGTGAGCCGTATTTCGGTGGGCGCATTGCCAACTGCGGCAGGGGTATTGGTGCCGCGTGCGGTACTGGCGATGCGAGAGACCCACCCGTTTTGCAGGCTGCGCGCCTCTACCGGGCCAAACTGGTTGTTGCGGTCGCAGTTATTGGATGGCGATCTGGACATTGTGGTGGGCCGGATGGCCCCATCGGAGCAAATGGACGGGCTGTCATTTGAACAACTATACCCAGAGGATGTGGTTGCGGTGGTGCGGAGTGACCACCCCCAATCGGGCGAGTTGGGCCTGAATGATTTGCTGAGTTATCCGCTGATTATCCCCCCAAAGGGCGCGGTGATCGGCCCGATTGTTCGTGACTATCTGACTGGCATTGGCGCCGGTGATATTCAGCCTTTTGTCGATACTGTTTCATTACCAATTGGACGAGAGATTGTACTGAACTCTGACGCGATCTGGTTCATTTCCCGTGGCGTTATTGATCGGGAGTTGCGCGAAGGCGTCGTGCGGGCTGTCGAGCTGAACCAGCCCATGTTCACCGGCCCTGTGGGGTTGTACCTGCGAAAGGATGGTCAGATCGGGCCGGAGTTGCAGGCGCTGATTTCCCATCTGCGCGGGGTGGCGCAGGGGATGTAGTGTGGTTGCGTAGCGCTGCCCCGGACTTGATCCGAAGTCTCCTTCGCACGATCTCAATGGGGTCCCGGATCAAGTCC
>JBMYPG010000048.1:0-19826 GCA_049600095.1 Pikeienuella sp.
TATTCAACGCAGCAAATTCTTTGGCTTTCCCGACTACATATCAGTGCGCGCTGTGCCCGCCGACGGTGGGTCGCAGTTGATCATCTATGCGCGTGCCAGATATGGCCGCAAAGATTTCGGCGTTAACCGGGCGCGTGTTCTAAACTGGCTCAAGCGGCTCTGAATAGGGCAGCTTTTTAGACATTGGTGTCTGGCAGCCTTCTTCGAGGTCACGCCATGCTGGGTTGTTCAGCGACATGCCGCAGCGGGCCGTAAACTCTTGGCTGCCAATACGCAGGCAGCTCATGGAGCCAATTGGCACACGTTCACCCCGATTAGTGCAGAAGCAATCAGGATAGGCATGCCCGTCGGCTGGCGGAGGCGGTTTGAATACCGGGTCACCAGCGGTGGCAGCGGTTGCGCACAGGATAACCGGCAATGCGATTTGCAGGATCTGTCTCATGGAATTATAGTATCACAAAATTGCTTGCAGCACCAAAAAATCTCATCACCAACCGTCTTTGTGTCAGAGGTAGCGTAAGTCGGGCTTTTCCCAACAGCGGCCTTTGTGGTGGTTGCTGCGGATGGCTGGAAAGAGTCCAAGTCGGCAATGGCGTTAGCCTATCAGAGGGGCGCGCTCGACCCTGGGAGGGCATGGCGCGTCGCCGCTGGCCAACACTTTATCCCACCGAGTACATCAACCGTTTCAATAATCTGAAATGCTTCAGTGCGCCCTCCCGTTGGGAGGGTCGGGCGCGGCCCGTGCTAGTCGCACGGGCTATCAGCGCAATTGGCCAATGCCCACATTGTCCGCACAGCCGATCTGGAAACCAAATTAGAAGGTAGTTCGGTTTCGGGAGCGGGAGGAAGTCTGAGATTTTCGAAACTAATTCAGCTTAAAACCCAATTTGCGGGGCGACCTACCTTTTGGTCAAAGGTGTTTGAGAAGCGATTGCTCACATGGTGGTGCCCATCACACTTGGCTATGAGCGTGGTGGGCCGCCTTTTCTGAGGTTCATCAAGGCATCGCGCAACATAGTTGCCCGGCGGGGGCGGAAACTTTCGTCTGTCAGGCGGGCGTCCTGAATGCGATCCAGTCGGAACATTCTGTCGTCCTGCCGCAAGCAACACCAAGCGACCAGTACCAGCGTTTCATCCAAATACATAATTTGAAGGGGATAGATGCGGCGC
Source organism: Pikeienuella sp. (assembly GCA_049600095.1). Lineage (GTDB taxonomy): Bacteria > Pseudomonadota > Alphaproteobacteria > Rhodobacterales > Rhodobacteraceae > Pikeienuella. The sequence continues at coordinate 1,171 of JBMYPG010000048.1, forward strand.
TGCGACTCGCGCCCATGCATATCCATATAATCAATATCCACAGCCCGTTCGTCCCATGTTGCCTGTCGTAGCAGAGAGGTATCCACCGTAACCTCCGCCCGGCGGCGGAATTTTTTTGAGCTGTGGACCGCGTGTTCAATGTGGGCGCGCAGGCGGGGTGGAAGGGTCGCGCGGATTTTGACCAAGGCCCCTTCTGCAGCTTCGGCGAGGGCTGTGTCGGCGATTTCCATCACCTCGCCCAAGCCCAGCACCAATGCCTCCACTTCTTCGCGATTGAACATTTGCGGGGGCAGGGCGGGGTCTTCGGTCAATGTGTAACCAAGCCCGGCTTCGCCGTCGATAACCGCCCCGGCAGCGCGGAGGGCGTCTATATCCCGATATATCGTCCGCTCGGATACGTCCAAGCTTACCGACAGGGCTTGGGCAGTAACAGGTGGTTTTGCCAATCGCATCTCATGCAATAGTCGCAATAAGCGATCTGATTTTGCCACCGTATCCTCCTGCCATAAACTGGCAGTAGGATATGCTAAACAGCGAGAATGATCCAGACTGATAGAGCAATAGAAAGACCGGAAATGATTATCCTTCACGCTTATTCACCTGCCTTTAAGGAACCATCCGCCAGCCCCTTTGTGGTTAAGGTGATGTGCTTGCTGGAAATGTCCGGTTTCGCTTGGAAGCCGAAATTTTCAACTGATCCCAGAAAGGCACCAAAGGCGAAATTTCCGGTTATTATTGATGGCGATCAGATCGTGCCTGATAGCAGCCAGATTGCTGATCATCTGATTGCCAAAGGGGCGGTTTTCAATGCTGGTTTAAGTGATGTTGAGGTGGCCTGTGGCCATGCTCTGACACGCATGGTTGAGGAACATCTGTATTTTACCATTGTGCAGGACCGTTGGGCGCGCGACGAAAACTGGCCGATCATTAGCCAGAAATATTTCGGCCACATGCCATGGGTGCTTCGCCAATTCGTGCCGAGTCTTGCCCGGAAACAGGCGCTTGGTTCGCTTAATGGTCAGGGGATTGGGCGGCACAGCTTTGAGGAGGCTACGGCGCGGGCTGCGAAGGATATTGATGCTATTGCGGTTCATCTTGGTGATCAGCCCTTTTTGTTTGGGGATTCGCCCAAACAGGCCGACGCCTCTGTCGGTGCTATGTTGGGGGGTATTTCTGATGGTCCGACAGACACGCCATTGCGGCGTTTGGTGCGGGACCATGCGACCTTGCCCGGATATTTGGATAGGTTGCACAAAACGATTTACCCTAGTGTTGAGAGGTTGGCAGCATGACACCTGATGAAGCATTTGCGGTGATCCCGTCAGAGGTACAACGACCCCTGGCCGACATCCGGGCGCTGATTCACCGTATTGCCGGTGAAACGCCAGATGTGGGAGCTATTGTTGAGGAAGTGAAATGGGGGCAGTTGAGTTTTTCAACCAAGCCCCGCACGGGTTCGCCGATCAGGATAGGTCAATTGAAATCTGGCGAGCCGGCGCTGTTTGCCCATTGCCAAACAACTTTGATGAATGATTTCGCGGCTGGGCCGGGTGCGGGCCTTAGTTTTGAAGGGAGCCGGGCAGTTGTTGTTCCTGAAGATGCAGAATTGCTGGTGCCGCTGATCCGAGCGGCGCTTACATATCATGAGAAGCAACAGAAATAGGCTGCTGGGGTTGACCAATACGGGGTTGACCAATGGGGGCGTGACGGTCAGAACCGCTTAATGATCGCGCGTGATAAAATCGAACAAATCGCTCATCGTTTTGAGTTTATTGAGGCCAAGCTGTCGACCGGGATCACCGGCGAAGAGTTGACCTCGCTTAGCCGTGAATATGCGGACCTACGACCTGTTGCAGAACAGGCGAAGGCTTATCTGGCTGCCTTGGATGATCGTGAGGCAGCGGAGCTGATGCTCGATGATCCAGAGATGGCGGAGCTGGCGCAGGAAGAAATTGATGCGCTGGATGCGGCCTTGCCAGAGCAAGAGACGCAAATGCGCCTTGCCTTGATCCCTAAAGATGCAGCAGATGCGCGCCCGGCGATCATCGAAATTCGCCCCGGCACCGGTGGTGATGAGGCGGCCCTGTTCGCCGGTGATCTGTGGCGGATGTATCAGAAGTTTGCGGAGGGGCATGGTTGGAAAACCGAATTGCTGGCCTATTCGGAAACCGAGCTGGGCGGCATTAAAGAACTTAGCGCCAGTGTGAAGGGTGATGGCGCCTTTGCAGCGTTGAAGTTTGAAAGCGGTGTGCACAGGGTACAGCGCGTGCCAACGACTGAAAGCGGTGGGCGGGTTCATACATCGGCTGCTACGGTGGCGGTGCTGCCGGAGGCTGCTGAGATCGACATTGATATTCCTGACACCGATATTCGCATTGATACCATGAGGGCGTCCGGTGCGGGTGGACAGCATGTTAACACCACTGACTCAGCAGTTCGTATCACCCATTTGCCCACTGGTTTAGTTGTGACCAGTTCTGAAAAATCCCAGCACCAAAACCGCGCCCGCGCGATGGAGGTGTTGCGTGCCCGTCTGTATGACAATGCACGCCGTGAAGCTGATGATGCCCGCGCGGCAGAGCGTAAGGGGCAAGTGGGGTCTGGTGATCGGTCAGAACGGATTCGCACCTATAATTTCCCCCAGGGGCGGCTGACTGATCACCGCATTAACCTGACGCTTTATCGGTTGGAGCAAGTCTTGCAGGGCGATTTGGCAGAGGTTGTTGAGGCGCTGACTGCCGCTGACCAAGCTGCCAAGCTGGCGGATATGGACCCTTGATCAAGGCTGGCGCGCGCAGAGATCAGGCTCTGATCCTCGGTGCCGAACATCTGGACACAGCAAAAGTACCGAGTGCCCGTCGCGATGTGGCGGTTTTGTTGCAATGGGTGTTGAGCATCGATGCCGCCGCCATGCTTGCATATGGCGATATGCCGTTGTCAGAGGGTGAGGCGGTAGCTTTCGGTGCCGCTATCCAACGCCGTGCGAGCCGAGAGCCGGTCTCGCATATCGTTGGTGGGCGCGAGTTCTGGGGGCGGTGGTTTGAAGTGACCGCCGATGTGCTGGACCCGCGACCGGAAACTGAAATTCTGATCAGCGCCGCGTTGAATGGGCCGAAACCGGAGAGGGTGTTGGACCTTGGGTTGGGTTCGGGCTGCATTCTCGGCACCCTGTTGGCCGAATGGGGTGGTGCATCCGGTGTAGGTGTTGATCTGAGTGAGGCTGCCTTGGCCGTTGCTGGGCGTAATATGGATAGTCTGGGTGTCACATCTCGCGTTGAATTACAGCAGGGTGATTGGCTGTCTGGGGTTGCCGGCACATTCGACCTGATCACCTGCAACCCGCCCTATATCACTGAAGAAGAGATGGCGGTGTTGTCGCCAGAGGTGGCGGGTCATGAGCCGCATATGGCGCTGACCCCCGGTGGTGATGGGCTTGAGCCCTATCGGTTGCTAGCACCAAAATTGATTGCTTATCTGAATGAGGGTGGAAGGGTGTTGTTTGAGATTGGACCGAAGCAAGCCCAAGATGTTTCAGATATTTTTGTGGCTGCTGGTTGGTCTACCCCCGAAATCCATCGCGATTTTGATGGGCGTGACCGCTGTTTGGCCTTTGATGCGCCAAACTGCACGTAAAGGTTGGTATTTTAGGGTTGTAGCCTTCCCCCGTGGGCGGTAAGCTAATTCTTGTCCGGTCTGATCCAATGTATGGATGGCAGACGTAACAAGCGGACATGCAAGACCCAATTTTGTTAGGGCTTACCTAGGGGCGGCGATGAAGCCGCGGCAAACAAGCGTATTCGGACCAGCGTGAACCAAGCGCCGTGATGTCCAGGACGATAACGAGACCCACATATGAGACCTTCGCAGAAATCCGGCCGGGGCCGTAATAATAACAAGAACCGTGGTCATAAGAACCAGCAGCAGGGCCATTCGCCGAACCGGGTGTATGAAAGCGCCGGTCCAGAGGGCAAAGTGCGCGGTACGCCGCAGCAGATTATTGATAAATACACAGCGCTCGCGCGGGATTGCCAGCTGTCTGGTGATCGGGTGACTGCCGAAAACTGCCTGCAACATGCAGAGCATTATACCCGCATTCTGACGGCCGCGAACGAAGCAGCAGCAGAACGACGTGAGGCGCAGGCCCAGCAGCAGGCCCAGCAACAGCAGCAGCGCCAAGAGCGTGAAAACCAGAATCGCGATCAGAATCGGAATGATCAGGGTCGGGGTGAGCAACCCCGCGAGCACCAGCCGCGCGATAATCAGTCAGCCCCGCAGCCGGTAGTTGATTTTGCGGATGCAGGCGATCAGCCCCCGACCGATGGTCTGGCGGCATTGGACGCAGCGCAGGGTGGTTCCTCTGGGATTGTAGAAACACCAGAACAGACCAGCGCACCGCGCCCGCCGCGCAATCGCCGGCCCCGTCCTAAAGCGGAACTTGGCGAAGAAACTGCCCCAGCGGCGGCAGAGGAAAGCCCAGCGGAGCCAGTGGCAGAAGCCAAACCAAAGCCGAGGCCACGCCGCGCTGCAAAACCAAAGCCAGAGGTAGCTGCCGAACCAGCGCCAGAGGTCGCCCCGGCTCCCGCGCCAGCAGCGGAAGAAACCGCAGGCTGATCAGTATTCATTCTTGAATTGAAAGGGGCGCTGCAATGGCTTGCAGCGCCTTTTTTCGTGGAATGGCAGGTTATTTATGCGCCTGCTCGTTTCCCCTTCATTTGCGCAATCGCCACGCCAACCAAAATCATCAGCAAGGCTGGCCAGAATGTTGCGGGCAATGTTTCGCCCATCAAAGTCACGCCAAATACGACGGCCCACAGCGGAACCTGGTAGTTTACCAATGACAGGAACGGCGGGCCGGTCATTGATAGGATTTTCATCAGTAGGATTTGCCCAATTGCCGTCGCCCCGATTCCCAGTGCAATGGCGGCAGCAACCGAACGCCACCCAGCGGCGGATAGTGTCCATCCTTCAATCAACAGTGCGGCGGGCAGGGCGGCCATGGCGGCGAAGCTGAGAATCATGATCGACACGCCCATTGGGTCCGGCGCTGCAGCGCGTTTCAGGATGATGGCAGAGATGGCATAGCAAAGCGCTGCGGTGAGTGTTGCCAGTTGCGCCATTAGGGAAAGCATGTCTCCGCGCCCTAATTGGCCAAGCGCATCGGGGCCAATCAGAACGACCAGACCGCCCAAGCCGATCAGAAAACCGATCAGTTTTCGCCCTGTCATGCTTTCGCCCGCAATCAGGAAATGGCTGAGCGCCAATGCGAATAATGGCATGGGGGCCATCAACAGCCCAGTTAGAGCTGATGGAATATGTTGCTGCGCCCATGCGATTAGAGTGAAGGGCACAATGTTGCCAGCGATCGCCGCCGCCATTGCGAAGGGCACCAGCCTACGCGCGATGGGCCCGGTAACACGGGGGGCGGCACCTGTTACTGCGCGAGTATAGATTGCGATCAAAGCGCCAGCCAAGGTCAGGCGCAGGGCCACCAAGGTTAGTGGTGGTACGCCTTCGACAGCGATTTTGGTTAGCAGAAAACTGCACCCCCAGATGATGCCCAAGGTCACCAATAGCACCCATGCCAATGCAGGCGGACGCCCGGATGTTGTAGCGGTCATGTCAAAGGATCGCTTTCAGGGCTTCGATCAGGCGGTCGCTGTCTGTTTCGTCATTATATAGATGCGGGGTAATGCGCAGTGATCCGCCTCGTTCAGATACATAGACCTGCCGTGCCGCCAGTTGCGCAACCACATCATCCGGCGCGCCGTTTGGCAGCGCGGCACCGATGAAATGTGGACCGCGGGCGTGGTCGGGTGTGGGGGACAGGCCGAGTTCGGAAAGGCGAGAGGATAAAGCGCTATTCCGTGTTGCCAAAGTCGCCTCCACCCGGTCTATGCCCCATTCCGTCAATTGTTCCAAGGCCGCTACAACAGCGGGCATGAGGGCAAAGTTCGCGCGTTCGCCCATATCAAACCGCTCCGCGCCCGGTTGGTAGTCATCCTGATAATCAACAAGCGTGCTGAACTTGTCGCCATCTTTGCGGGTGATCCACCCTTCCTCCAGTGGTTCACCGTCATGATGTTTTGGATGGACATAGAGGAAACCAGTGGAATAGGGGCACATCAGCCATTTATAGCCAGCAACCACCGCAAAATCAGGGCGTACCTTGGCAAAATCAATGGCCATTGCTCCGGCCGATTGGGTGAGGTCCAGCACCAAACCTGCGCCGATTTCATCGCAGCGAAGGCGGACGGCCTCCAAATCCACCCTCGCACCATTGGTCCACAATACATTGGGGAGAGCTGCAATGGCGCAGTTTTCATCCATTGCGGCCAGAACGGCTTCGGTCGCGGCTTCGCCCACAGGAATGTCGACGGTTACGATCTTGGCACCGGATTCGGCGACCAGTTTTCGCCAGCTATAAACGTGGCTGGGAAATTGATCTGCCAGCATTACAATGGTCTGCCCGGCTGACACAGGCAGATTTCGTGCGGCTGCGGCGATTCCATAGCTGGCTGAGGGGACGATTGCGACGTCGATGGCATTGGCATTCATCAGACCGGCAAATAGCGCCCGCGCCTTGTTAACGGGCCCAAAGAAGTCAGGGATGGTCAGCGCCCATGGCGTTGCCTTTAACCGCAATCCAGCATCGCCAGCCTCCACAGCCTTGTTCAGCAGCGGCGACATATAGGCGGTGTTTAGATAGGCAACATCGCGCGGCATTGAAAACAGGTGGCGTTGCGATGGGATCAGATCAACAGACATGGGTGCAGATTCCGAAGTGTTTCAGACCTGCAATCGCTATCGTTTAAATGGTCAAGGTGCAATGGCCGTGCAATGCACGACCGCAGCGAGGATGGCCTTAGTTGTTAGAGGCCAGCCTGTCGGGGGCGCAGTGCTTAACGCCTGTGTCGGTGAAACGGGTCCAGGTTTCGGATTTGCCGAGGAATTTTACGCCCAGATAGCCGCGTACCTTCAGCTTTTCGCCTTTGCGTTTCAGCTCAAAATCAAAGGTGTCACCGGTCTTGGGATCATAGACTTTGCCATTGTCCCATTGGCCGACAGCCTCTGGTTGCAACTGGTTGATGACCTCGATACCGCAAACATGACGTTCGCGCAGAGCCGGGTCGGGATTGTTCTTGTCAATCCGTGGGGTCCCGTCCTTAAAGTTCATCTTTTTCAGCCAAACAGTGCGGCCGCACAGGGCGTCTCCGCATTCATAGATGTCGATGACGATACCCTTTTTCTGGGTCAGCCACAGGCCGGTGACAGCCTCGGTTTGATCAGCTTGAGAACTGGCAAAGGCGGTGCCCGAAGCAAGGATTGCGGCAGCCGCAAGTGCATGTATCGATTTTTTCATCACACAGATCTCTTTTCTCGTTCGATCGACAAGATAGTGCTTGGTACACCCAACGGCAATTCACGCCTAATCACTCTTGATGACCAATTGTAATCTGGTGGATTAGCGGTCAATTCGTGAACAACGCTGCCAACTGGAAACACGGTTTCCTATCGGCGTCTTAGGGCGACTGATTAATGTCTGTTACCGACAAATTACCTGTTGACGCACGGTGCCGCAGCGGCTTATCCCCTGCGTGGGCATGCCGTCGGACAAGGGCGACAGGCGGTGTGCTCAGCTAAATCGCCCTGACGATGGAGCGCGTCCATGACGTTCCCTACTAAGCCGCAGGCGAAGCCTGCGCGTGCCGAATTCTCATCTGGTCCATGTCCGAAACACCCTGAGTGGTCGCTGGAAGCGGTCGCTGCCAAGGCGTATTTGGGCCGTTCACATCGCGCCAGCGCGCCAAAAGCGCAGCTAAAATCCGCGATTGACCGCACCGCCGAAATGCTCGGCGTGCCTGCTGACTATAAGGTCGGCATTGTTCCTGCGTCTGACACTGGTGCTGTTGAAATGGCGCTTTGGTCGCTGCTTGGCGCCCGTCCAGTTGATGTGCTGGTCTGGGAAAGCTTTGGTGCCGGTTGGGCCACAGACGTTCAGAAACAGCTAAAGCTGGATGACGTGAATGTGCTGAAAGCCGACTATGGCCAGTTGCCTGATCTGAACGCTGTGCGCGCTGATGCCGATGTGATTTTCACTTGGAACGGGACGACTTCGGGCGTTCGCGTTCCAAACGCTGACTGGATTGCCGATGACCGCCAAGGTCTGACGATCTGTGATGCGACCTCTGCCGCTTTTGCGCAGGATCTGCCTTGGGCCAAGCTGGATGTCACTACGTTTTCTTGGCAGAAAGTTATGGGCGGTGAAGGCGCGCATGGCGTTATCATCCTGTCACCCCGTGCTGTTGAGCGGTTGGAGACTTTTGACGCCGGTCGTCCATTGCCGAAAATTTTCCGCATGACCAAAGCCGGCAAATTGATCGACGGTATCTTTACCGGTGCAACGATCAACACGCCATCAATGTTGGCTGTTGCTGATTATGTTGATGCGCTGGATTGGGCCGAAGGTGTGGGCGGTGCCGCTGGCATGCGCGCCCGTGCTGATGCCAATTTTACGGCGTTGCAGACTTGGGTTGATGGTTCTGACTGGGCCGCAAACCTGGCCGAAGACCCGGCCACACGGTCAAACACCTCTGTTTGCCTGAAAGTGGTAGATGCCGAAGTGGCGGCGATGGATGACAAGGCGCAGAAGGCGTTCTGTAAGAAAATCGTCATCCTGCTGGATGCTGAAGATGCAGCCTATGATATCGGCGGTTATCGCGATGCACCTGCGGGCCTGCGCATTTGGTGCGGTGCCACTGTTGATGCGGCTGATGTAGAGGCGCTGACGCCTTGGCTTGATTGGGCTTTTGCCACTGCAAAAGCTGAATTGGCTGCTGAGGCCGCTTAACCCCCACCCTAACCCTCCCCACAAGGGGGAGGGGACGCTTGCCGCGCCGCCTGTTCAATTATGAGTGCGGTGCATAGCAGGCTTATTAATTCCGGCGCCTAGCGCCAAAAAAGGGAGCATGACATGCCCAAAGTTCTTATTTCCGATAAACTCAGCGAAGCTGCTGTTCAGATCTTCCGCGATCGTGGCCTTGAGGTCGATTTTCAGCCAAACCTCGGCAAAGATGCGGAGGCGTTGAAAGCGATCATCGCTGACTATGATGGCCTTGCGATCCGCTCTGCCACCAAAGCAACCGCTGAGATTATCGAAGCTGCTGATAATCTGAAAGTTATCGGTCGTGCCGGTATTGGTGTGGATAACGTCGACCTCGCCGCCGCATCTGCCAAAGGTGTGGTTGTGATGAACACGCCGTTCGGTAACTCCATCACTACTGCTGAGCACGCCATTGCGATGATGTTCGCATGTGCCCGCCAGATCCCGGCCGCCAATGCTTCGACCCAGGAATCTAAGTGGGAAAAATCGAAGTTTATGGGATCAGAAATCACCGGCAAAACGCTGGGCCTGATTGGTTGCGGTAACATTGGTTCAGTTGTTGCCTCACGTGCGCTGGGCCTGAAAATGAAGGTCATCGCATTTGACCCGTTCCTGAGCGCTGAAAAAGCCAAGGAAATGGGCGTTGAGAAATTGGAAGAGATTGATGACTTGTTGGCCCGCGCTGACTTCATCACGCTCCACCTGCCAAAAACCGAAAAGACCGCGAACATCCTGAATGCAGAGCGCATTGCCAAGATGAAGCCGGGTGCACGCCTGATCAACTGCGCCCGTGGTGGTTTGGTTGACGAAGCTGCTGTTCGTGCTGCTTTGGACAGCGGTGCACTTGCTGGTGCAGCGTTTGACGTATTCGCCGAAGAGCCTGCCAAAGACAACGTATTGTTCGGCGCGCCAAACTTTGTCGCCACCCCGCATTTGGGTGCGGCAACGTCTGAAGCGCAGGAGAATGTTGCGCTTCAGGTTGCTGATCAGATGTCTGATTACCTGCTGGATGGTGCGATTTCTAATGCCATCAACGCCCCATCAGTGACCGCTGAAGAGGCACCTTTGCTGAAGCCTTGGGTCGATCTGTGCGAAATTCTGGGTGGCTTTGCCGGTCAGGTGACTGAGCATGCGATCAAAGAAGTTGAGATTGAGTTCGTTGGCGATGTTGGCGACCTGAACATGAAACCGCTGATCGCGGCGACAGTTGCTGCGATGATGAAGCCCTTGGTTGGCGAAGGCGGCGTGAACATGGTTTCTGCCCCTCATGTTGCACGCGAGCGCGGCGTGAAAATCTCTGAAACCCGCAAAGACCGTCAGGGTGCTTATGGCTCCTATGTTCGTTTGATCGTGACGTCAGAAACCCAGACCCGTTCGGTTGCTGGTACGGTTTATTCTGATGGCAAGCCGCGTATCATTCAGATCAAAGGCATCGGGTTGGAAGCAGAGCCGCAGAAATTCATGCTCTACACCACCAACGCCGACGTTCCGGGTTATATTGGTGCCTTGGGTACGACATTGGGTGCGCTGAATGTAAATATCGCGACCTTTGCGCTGGGCCGCGCCGAAAAAGATGGTGAGGCGATTGCGCTGCTGGGTGTTGATGAGGCGATCCCAGAGGCCACTCTGGCTCAGATCCAGCGTTTGCCGCAGGTTGTTCAGGCCAAAGCACTGGCATTTTGATTTTTCGCTGAACTTTGAATTGGGGCGGGGGAAAACCTCCGCCCTTTTTTGTTTAGGTCTGAGCTTTGGTCGCATGCAGGGTCCGAGTATTTGCGGACCATAGATGAACGGGCATTTGCGATTCGTCGTTCCTTGCGTACTCTGTTGTTAAAGCGGAGGAACGAAACATGGCAGATGCACCTATCATTGCGCAGAAAGCACCCTATCCCGTCGAAGTAAGCGCCGGGAAAACTTATTTTTGGTGTTCCTGCGGGAAGTCATCCAAGCAACCTTTCTGCGATGGGTCGCATAAGGACACTGGCCTTTCGCCTGTGAAGTTTGAAGCGGAGAAAGACGGCAAAGTGTTTTTCTGCGGTTGCAAGGCAAGCGGTATCGGTGCGCGCTGCGATGGCAGCCATAAAGACCTTTGAGCTTTCAGGGCTTTGGGCCGGATGCCTGCGCCTGGTTTACGGGGCTGGAGGCGGATAACACCAAGGATTACTTCGCCATTAATCGCGCGGTGTTTGATGATCAGATCAAAGCACCGATGCAGGCCCTGTTGGCCGCTGCGCAGTTGCGATTTGGTGGGGAGGCGAAATTGTTTCGCCAACACCGGGACGTAAGATTCTCCAAAGATAAATCGCCTTATAAAACTGCCTGTTATGGGGGCGTTTACAATGCTGACCATGTGATGGGCTGGTATTTCGCTATCGACCGGCATGGTGTTTATGCGGGGCGTGGCATTTATCAGATGTCGCCGGATCAACTTGCCAATTATCGCGATGCCGTTGTTGGGCCGAATAGTGATGGTTTGGCGAGTGCTGTGGCCGAGGCAGAATCGGCGGGGCTGGAACTATCGGGCAGTGGCACCAAGGGCGCGCCGCGTGGGTATCCTAAAGATCATCAGCATATCGACCTGCTGCGCCGAAAGGCGTTGATTATCGGTGGACGTAGTGCGGATGTGTTGGGGGATGCGCCATGGAATCATGCAGAAAATTGCTGGGCCGGCGCTGCACCAATAGCCAATTGGATGGATAGGGCGCTTAATCTGTAACCGCCCCCAAATGTCGCGTTTCCCCCCCGGCCCGAACCGCCTATAAGGCCGCGTCAACAGCATACGGAGCATATCCATGGCTAACGTCGTCGTCGTCGGCGCCCAGTGGGGCGACGAAGGTAAAGGTAAGCTGGTCGATTGGCTGAGTGAACGGGCAGATGTTGTCGCCCGGTTCCAGGGCGGTCACAACGCAGGTCATACGCTGGTCGTAGACGGCAAGGTTTACAAGCTGCATGCACTGCCTTCGGGCGTGGTGCGCGGTGGTAAACTGTCAGTCATCGGCAATGGTGTTGTCCTCGACCCATGGCACCTGATGAACGAGATTGAAATCCTGCGCGGGCAGGGGGTCACGATCTCTCCTGAAACTCTGATGATTGCAGAGAATACGCCGCTGATCCTGCCAATTCATGGCGAATTGGACCGGGCGCGCGAAGCGGCGCTGACCAAGGGCAAAATCGGCACTACCGGTCGCGGTATTGGCCCGGCTTACGAAGACAAGGTTGGCCGCCGGTCAATTCGTGTTGCGGATTTGGCTGATGAGGCAACATTGGAAATGCGTGTTGATCGCGCGTTGACCCATCATAACGCGTTGCGTCGTGGCCTCGATATGCCCGCCGTTGATCGTGATGCTCTGTTGCAGCAGCTAAAAGACATCGCCCCTGCCGTGCTGGAATATGCTGGCCCGGTTTGGAAGGTCCTGAGCGAAAAGCGCAAAGCTGGCAAACGCATTTTGTTCGAAGGCGCACAGGGCGCGTTGCTGGATATTGATTTTGGCACTTATCCCTATGTGACATCCTCCAACGTCATTGCTGGTCAGGCAGCCACCGGTGTTGGCATGGGGCCGGGTGCGATTGATTTTGTGATGGGCATTGTCAAAGCCTATACCACCCGCGTGGGTGAGGGGCCTTTCCCAACTGAATTGCATGATGAAGATGGTCAGCGGCTTGGCGAACGAGGCCATGAATTTGGCACCACCACTGGCCGTCAGCGCCGCTGCGGTTGGTTTGATGCTGTTCTGGTGCGCCAGACCTGCGCAACCAGCGGTGTGAATGGGATCGCGCTGACCAAGCTTGATGTGCTGGACGGGTTTGAAACGCTGAAAATCTGCACCGGCTATATGCTGGATGGTCAGGAATTGGACCATTTGCCAACGGCTGCTGATCAGCAGGCCCGCGCGACGCCGATTTATGAATCCATGCCCGGTTGGTCGGAAAGCACCGAAGGCGCGCGTTCTTGGAACGAACTGCCAGCGGCTGCAATCAAATATGTCCGCCGTGTTGAGGAGTTGATTGGCTGCCCGGTGGCGATGTTGTCAACTAGCCCGGAACGTAACGATACGATCCTCGTTACTGATCCGTTTGCTGACTAAGAGGCTTCCAATTAGTATTGCGTCCGAATTCGCCGTTAGAGTGGATGAATTCGGATGCTTTTGTCTCTCTAGGTAAACTGGAAGCGCTCTCATGCTTAGCTATAAAGCCCGCCGCCGCCTGTCGTTGTTTCTGTTGTTGGTTTGGTTGCCAGCTTTTGTCGTTGTTGCTGTCACAGTGATGAGCACGATTGATAAGCAGCCGATCTGGTTGGAGTTTCTGATCTATGTTGTGCTGGGCCTAGTCTGGGCTGTGCCGTTCAAATTTGTATTCAAGGGGGTTGGTAAGGCTGACCCTAATGCGGAAACCAATGAACCTCCGAAAGACTGAAACGTTTAGAAGAAGCGTTTCAGTTTATGATCGACGAAAGAAAGAGGCCCTGAAATCATTGATTTCAGGGCCTTTCAATTGGGTTTTTATCAGCGTGTTCTGATTAGGCGCGAAGCTGATTTTCATAGCCGTAACGGGTTGCATGAGAGATAGAGAATTCCCCGTCATCCATACGCACCAGCGCGCCGGTGGTTAGTAATTTGCGGAAGGTTTTAAGCCGCGCTTCCTGCGTGTATTCCCGGTCAGTGCCGATCAGGCTGAACGCCTGCATTACTTCTCGGCGGCTAAAGCTGTTTTTGCCTTGAACGATTGCCATGTAGACTGCTGTAGCCTCCAGCAACCCTTGCAGTGACGTTGCGCCGACCTGCTGGGCAAATTCCTCTGCCGAGATGCTGTCGTCGATTTCACCCTCATTCGTGAGCGCAACCAAACGAGGTTCGCTTATTGGTGCTTTTGGCTCAACGAATTCGTTTAATTTTGGTAGAGCAGCGTCTCTCGCTTCTTCAAGACGGCCAAACCCACCCTCAGTGCTGGATTTCGTTTTCTTCGCAGTTTTTGGTTCTTCGACCTTGGCCAATGCCGGCTTTGCCGTCTCTACCGGGGCGCTTGGGATTGGCGCAGGCTCAGGTTGTGACTGAACTGCCAATTTGGGTAGCTCAACTGCTGCTGGCTGTTGCGCTGGCTCAATCGGATTGCTTAACGTTAGCGGAGGTTCCACCGGCGCTGGCTTTGCGATTGGATCGGTCAGCAATAGCGGTTCAACATGTTCAACTGGTGATACAATGCTGATTTGCGCCGGTGCTTTGGTGCTTTCGACCGTAGTAGTGTCTTCCTCTGCCACGTCATCGAACAGGAAGTTGCCCGCAAATGCATCCTCTGCCGGCTCATTCTTGATCCGCTTTTTCAGTTCATCATGGTTGGCGGGATGACTGGCTGTAGGCTTTTCAACCCGCTTAGGTGAAACCGACATTTCCATCTTAACGCGGGGTGATTTTGGTGCTTTTGCTGGCTTGGCGGCCAATTGGTCGATCCGGCGCAGAGTGGAGGAAAGCTCCTTCACCACACGAGAGGAACGGGCAGCCGGTTTAGCGGCGGGTTCAGCCGGTTCTTCTGCAAATTCTGCTGGCTCAGATGCTGCTGGAGCCTCTGGCACTTCGTCATAGATGTCTTCGAAATCGGTGATCGCGCGTTGGGCACGACGGATGATGAGGTCATCTTCGTTCAGAGGTTCGGGCGCATCCTCAGTAACGTCATCTGTTGCTTCCGCAACTGCGGGTGCAGGTTCTTCTGCCAGATTGGCAACCTGTTCCGTAGCTGGCTCTTCTTCGATTTCCAGATCATCGAATAGGACGTTCTCATTGTCTTCAGAAACAACGTCAGCCGCAGTCACAACTTCTGGCTCATCAAATGAAGGCAGAGACATGGAGTACCCGGTCTGGACACGCTTTGTTGGTGTTGCGGGCGCTTCGGGTTCTTTGCTGCTTGGCTCTTCTGCAACTGGTTCTACTGGCGCAGTTGCTTCGGTCGTGTCTTCATTGTTGGAGGGGGTGTCATTTTCTGCAAACACTTCGGTCAATGCTTCGGCGAGTGGGGCTTCTTCAGCCATCGCTTCAACAGGGAAAGGGTGTTCTTCTACAGTGTTTTCATGAACAGCCTCAGCAACTGTGTTTGCAGTTACGATTAACCGCGCGCCGTCATTTTCGCCCTTGACGTCAACCCTTGCTGCGTCTTGTGCAAACTCATTAGCCATGGCGGCGCTTTTCAACGCGTCCAGATCAACTGGCTGGCCTGTGAGTTTGCCTTCGCGCAGTGAATAATCTTTAAACAGATCAACAACCTGTGCGACGATCTCATACGGATCATCAAAGCCTACAACTTCGCAGGAAAACTCTCCAAAGGCGACTGTTAGCCGTTTTTCCTCAGACAATGGATCCCTCCCAGACCATGTTCTACGATCACCCAGATGCTCGTCCCCACGCGCATCTAACTGATGGTGGTCATCTAAGCATGGTTGCCTATCTGACCGAAGTGATATTCCTTACATATCATAAAACGTGTAGCAACACCATGCTCGCGGCATAGGTGAATGAAATGAGAACGCACAGCTTAGACTTTCAGACCGGAGTTACCCTTTTGGGCGGTGGTGATGTCGCCCCCGGTGCTTTGGAAACAGCACTTGCCCGCGCGCCTGCTTTGGTCTGTGCGGATGGTGGTGCAAATCAATTGGCGCCTGATGGCCCGCGGCCGAATGCAGTGATTGGGGACTTGGATTCCTTGGCGGATGCCGGTCGCTGGCGGGCGCGGCTGGGTGATGATCTGATCCATGTGGCAGAGCAGGACAGCACAGATTTTGAAAAATGCCTGTACCGCGTGACGGCGCCCTTTTTCATAGGGGTTGGCTTTCTTGGTGGGCGGATTGATCATGAACTTGGGGTGCTTAGCGCTTTGATTGCGGATGATCGGCCCATTATCCTTATGGGTGTAAAGGATGTGGTTTGTTCGGCTGGCACCGAATTTTCGCTAGAATTAAGTGCTGATGACCGGTTTTCGATTTTCCCAATGCGCGCTGTTACTGCCCTGAGTTCCAAGGGGTTGCGCTGGCCTGTTGAAGGGATGGAGCTTGCTGCGGGAGGGGCGGTCAGTGTGTCAAACCGGGTGGAAACCAGCCCGGTTTCCATCAGCTTGGATCGCGCTGGGGCGGTGGCGATTGCGCCGCTAAAAAGATTGGATCAAATGATCGCCGCAGCGCGAAAACGGCCCTAAACGCGGGAATTTGCCGCCATTAGGCCCGTACACCAATCCAGTCGCGGGTTGCGGGGGGCGTCGATATGGCCAATCTAGCGGGGCCTGTCCAACAGGTGATTCTTTTATCAAGCGAGTATCAGCGAGGGGCCGGGATGGATCGAGCGATCAGCGCCGCCGAAGCGGCAAAACGGGCCTCGGCGCTCAAAGCAGCAGAATATGTGGCCGACGGCATGAAGCTGGGCCTCGGCACCGGCTCAACCGCCGCTTGGTTGGTTAAAATTCTGGGCGAAAAAGTTGGCGCGGGCGAATTGTCTTTAACTTGCGTTCCCACATCATCCCGCACCGCAGAACAAGCGCAGAAATGCGGCTTAACGCTTGCCACGTTGGAAGAGGTAGAGCGGCTGGACCTGACGATTGATGGTGCCGATGAATTCGACGCTGACCTGAACCTGATCAAGGGTGGCGGTGGCGCGCTGTTGCAGGAAAAGATTGTCGCGACCGCCTCTGACCGCATGATTGTTATCACTGACCCGTCAAAACGCGTGCGCACGCTGGGCGCATTCCCGCTGCCGGTAGAGATTGTTCGGTTTGGATGGGAAAGCACCCGTGCCCATATAGAGCGAGCATTGGACCGGGCAGAGGTTGGCGGGCGTCGCATTACCATGCGCCGCAATCATGATGAGCGCTTTGTGACAGATGAGGGGCATTACATTCTGGACTTGCACCTTCGCCATATTGGCGACCCTCATCGGTTGTCAGCTGCGATGACACGCATTCCCGGCGTTGTCGAAACCGGTCTGTTCCTGAACATCGCCGATACGATTGTTATCGGTCATACGACGGGTGAAGCAGAGGTTGTTACCGGTTTAACAGCTGATAGTGGGTCAGATAGTGGTGATGATGACCTTTTTGACGATCTTGGCTGAGCGCCTTGCATTGCGAAACCCTGCGCCGACACCTAAGTTGCCAACGGGTGTGGAACCAGAGTTGTTAGGATGAGGCTCATATGAGCGACGCTTTTGATTATGATCTATTCGTCATTGGTGGTGGATCCGGTGGAGTTAGGTCAGCACGGTTGGCTGCTGCCGATGGTGCGAAAGTCGGGATTGCCGAAGAATTCCGGTATGGTGGCACCTGTGTCATTCGGGGCTGTGTCCCCAAAAAATTGCTCGTCTACGCATCCGGGTTTTCCGAAGCCTTTGAAGATGCAGAAGGCTTTGGCTGGACCGTTGGCGAAAGCAGCTTTAACTGGTCAAAACTGATTGCCGCAAAAGATGCGGAGGTTTCACGCCTCGAAGGTCTTTATGCCAAAAACGTCGCTGGCGCGGGGGCCGAAGTGTTCCATTGCCGGGCAGAGGTTGCTGGCGCGCATGAAGTGCGTTTGGTGGGTGAAGACCGAACGGTCACTGCCAAGCATATTCTGGTTGCTACTGGCGGCGCACCGTTTGTACCTGAGTTTCCGGGTTCAGAGCATGCAATCACTTCTAACGAAGTGTTTGACCTGCCGGTGATGCCCCAGCGCATCTTGGTTGTCGGTGGTGGTTATATCGCCAGTGAGTTTGCCTGTATCTTTAACGGCCTTGGGGCGGCGGTTACTCAGATTTACCGCAAGGATTTGATCCTGCGTGGTTTTGATGATGATTTGCGCCAGCATGTTTCTGATGAAATGGCGGCCAAAGGGATCAACCTGCGTTATGGGGTTGATGTTGCTTCGGTTGCGCAGGATGGCGCTGTTTACACAGTCACCCTAACCAATGGTGATACTTTGGACGTTGATTGCGTGTTCTACGCAACAGGCCGTAAACCGGCGACGCAGGGCTTGGGCCTTGAAAACGCTGGTGTTGAGATGACCCGCAATGGCGCGGTGGCGGTGGATGAGTATTCTCAGTCCAACATCCCGTCTATCTATGCCGTTGGTGATGTTACTGACCGTATGGCGCTGACCCCAGTTGCCATTCGCGAAGGTGTCGCGTTCATTGAAACGGTGTTCAACGGCAACCCAACCAAGCCAGACCATTCAGATGTGGCGACGGCTGTATTTACCCAGCCAGAAATTGGCACCGTTGGCCTGACCGAAGATGCTGCACGTGAATTGGGTGAGATTGACGTCTATAAGGCTGCGTTCCGCCCAATGATGGCAACAATCAGTGGCCGTCAGGAAAAAATGCTGATGAAGTTGATCGTAACGAAAGCCGATCAACGTGTTCGCGGTGTTCATATCGTTGGCCATGGTGCCGGTGAGATGATCCAGCTTGCCGGTGTGGCGGTCAAGATGGGCGCAACCAAACAAGATTTCGATAATACGGTAGCGGTGCATCCCACTGCCGCCGAAGAACTGGTGACGATGCGTAATCCAGTCTGATCTGTTCAGACTGGCGGCGCGAGGAGAGATAAAGGAATGCCTATGTCCAGCAATGGCGGCGGCCCCTGGGGGGGCGGCGGAGGCGGTCGTAATGATGGCGGTCGAAAAGACGGCGGCGACGACGGCGGAGACAACAACCCATGGGGTGGCGGCGGTCGCGGTAATGGCGGCGGCGGGGGTTTTAGAAGAAATGCTCGTGGCGGAGACGATTCACGAAGAGGTGGATCTGATTCTAGACGTGGTGGAGATGATTCA
>JBMYPG010000049.1:0-19125 GCA_049600095.1 Pikeienuella sp.
TATGGGGGCTATTGCGGTCTTAGCTGGCCTGCACACATCATATCACTACGACACGCCAACCGGCCCGACGATTGTTGCGGCAGCAACAACATTGTTTTTGGTTACTGCCTTGTTCCAATCTGTCAGGCGACGCTAGAGCGTTTTCCGAGCAAGTTGGTTCATATCGGTCGGAAAACGCGTTAGGTTGTATTGTTGTAATCCGCACAGGAGAGCAGAATGCACTATCGTCCCGGTATTGACGAACGCCCACTTCCTTATGATCCGTTCAAAAGCTGCACGGTACCCCGCCCTATTGGGTGGCTTTCGACAACCTCTGCCGGCGGCGTAGACAATCTTGCGCCGTTTAGTCAGTGGCAAAACCTAACTTTCGACCCGCCTTTAGTTATGTTTGCGGCCAACCAATTAGCGGATGGACGTCGAAAAGATACGGTTGTTAACGCTGAAAACACAGGGTGGTTTGTGTGGAATATGGCTACATGGGATTTGCGCGAAGCGGTCAATATTTCAGCTATGGAAATGCCATCTGACATTGATGAATTTATCCGTGCCGGAGTAACCAAAGCAACCTGCATAGATGCGCCAGGGCCACGTATAGCTGAGAGCCCCTGTCATTTTGAGTGCAAATATCTATCGACACATCGGCTTCCCGGACGGTCTAATGTTGGCGCAGTTGATGTCGTGTATGGCGAAGTCATGCACATCCATATCAACGAAGAAGTAGTGACCGCAGAGGGTAAGTTGGACATTCCAAAGATCCGCCCCATCGCCCGAATGGGGTACTACGATTATGCCGTGATTGATGAAACTTTTGAGATGCGCATACCTAACGCAGGCGGTGCCGCGTTGGATGGTTTGGAAGGCAGGGCATAATTGTTATCAAACTTGGCTTCGCCTTACCGCATCCTATCTTACGGCACTGAGAGTCGTATTCCGACAATTGGGCCTATTGCATGCAAGCTATTGATTTCTATTATACCCTCCATTGACGTGCATATCCTTTGAGCAATGCGCGCTGATCTAAGAGAAACACAATGACCAAAACCTATGACGCCATCATCATTGGCGCAGGCGTGATCGGCGCTTGCACGGCTTATGAGCTTTCCAAAGCTGGTTACAAGACACTGAGCATCGACAAGGTTGGTGCTGCGGGTCACGGCTCCACCGCTGGGTCATGCGCGATTATTCGCCTGTATTACTCTAGCTTTGAAACCTGTGCGCTGGCCTATGAGAACTGGTTTTACTGGAAAGAATGGTCCGACTATATCGGTGGTGACGACCCGCGCGGCATGATTCAGTATCGTGATGTTGGCACTTTGGTTTCCAAATGCGAAGAGAATGACAACCTGTCTAACGCCTCTCGGCTGATGGATGAAATCGGTGCGCCATACGAACATTGGTCATATGAGCAGATGAAGGCAAAATTGCCCTTCCTGACCGAAGAGACCTTTGCGCCCGCTAAACGCCCTGACCAAGACGGATTTGGCGAAGCAAATGGCGGCAAGCTGGGCGGCGCGATTTTCTTCCCCCGTGGTGGCTATGTCACTGATCCTGCACTGGCAGCTCAAAATGCTGAGTATGCTGCAAAACGTGAGGGCGCAGAGTTTATGTACAACGCGACCGTCACCGAAATTCTGACCGCTGATGGCCGTGCCTCTGGCATTAAGCTGTCTGATGGGCAGGAGATTCATGCGCCTGTGGTCGTCAATGTTGCAGGCCCGCATTCATCCAAGATCAACCAGATGGCTGGTGTGTATGATGAAATGTCAATCAAAACACGCGCGCTTCGCCATGAAGTCGCGCATGTTCCAGCGCCCGCTGGTTTTGATTATGAGGCTGATGGATGCGTGACGTCTGACTCTGATATTTCGACCTATGCGCGCCCTGAAAACGGCAACTATGTTCTGGTTGGTTCAGAAGACCCTGAGTGTGATGAGCGTGAGTGGGTTGACCCAGACAATTGGAACCGTGATTTCACAGAGCAATCACGCGTTCAGGCGATGCGGTTGGCGCAGCGGTATGATGGCCTGCCAATCCCCAACCAGATGCGCGGCGTTGTTGAGCTCTATGATGTGACCGAGGATTGGGCACCGATCTATGACAAGACCGTATTGCCCGGTTTCTATGTCGCCATCGGCACCAGTGGCAATCAATTCAAAAATGCGCCCGTTGTTGGCAAGATGATGTCGAAGCTGATCACAGAGTGTGAAGCCGGCCACGATCATGATGCCGATCCAATCATGTTCAAGTTCGAAAACATCGATCGCGAAATCTCTATCGGCTATTTCTCTCGTAACCGGGAGATCAATCAGAACTCTAGTTTCTCGGTCCTTGGATGAGTGATACGGGGGCGCGTTTCTTAGACCGGGGCACGCCCCCGGCCTTGATCACGCTGGTCTTATTGATCAGCGTTTCAGTTCTTTCGATGAATGCGTTCATCGCATCGCTTCCGGCATTGGCCCGCGATTTTGAGACTGACTATTCGTTCATGCAAATCGCGGTTAGCGGCTACCTCGCCATGACGGCGGCTATGCAAATTGTTATCGGCCCGCTGGCTGACCGGTTCGGGCGGCGGCCTGTTATTTTATTAGGTTTGGTCGTGTTCATCGCCGCCAGTATTGGCTGCATATATGCCCCTGATGCAGAAACTTTCATGGCTTTGCGGATGGTTCAATGTTCTGTCGCCGTGGGTATGGTGCTTAGCAGGGCTATTGTTCGCGACATGCTGGAGGGTGACGCTGCGGCCAGCATGATTGGCTATATGACCGCCGCAATGTCTTTAGTTCCAATGATTGCGCCAATGTATGGCGGCTATATGGAAGATTTGTTTGGCTGGAGAGCTACCTTTTGGTCATTCGTCGTTTTTGGTGTGTTGGTGTTGGCCCTCATCTGGTTCGATTTAGGAGAGACAAACCGAAGCACTGGGCGAAGTTTTGCAGCACAGATTGCCGAATACCCAGGCCTTTTAAAAGCGCGTAGGTTTTGGGGCTATACGCTGACGGCTGCATTTGCATCTGGTTCATTTTTTGCCCTTTTGGGCGGTGGACCATTTGTTGCGAGAGAGATTTACGGGCTTTCCCCCGGTATGACCGGGCTATCGTTAGGCGTCGTTTCCCTGGGTTATCTGTTTGGCAACCTGCTTAGTGGCCGCTATGTCACGCGAGTTGGTATGAACAAAATGATGTTGGCTGGCGGTCTGATCGCCGCTGGTGGCATGGGACTGGGCGTCATTTTGGTTCTTATTGGCTTTGAACACCCGGTTGCGGTGTTCGGCCCATCGATCTTTATTGGATTTGGCAATGGGGTCACATTGCCTTCTGCGTCGAATGGAACCTTGTCAGTACGCCCGCAGTTGGCAGGAAGTGCATCTGGTCTAGGTGGCGCAATGATGATTGGCGGTGGTGCGGCGCTGAGTGCGATCACAGGTGCGCTGCTATCTCAAGAATCTGGCGCATTTCCGTTGGTCGCTATGATGTTCGGTTCGGCTGTTTGTTCCGTCATAACGGCGCTTTATGTCATCCGCCGGGCTAAAATTGTTGGAGCAGGTGAGGCTTGATGACTAAGGTGATTTGGCTGTCTGACCTTCATTTCACCGCTGATGGCGATGTGATAGGGCATGACCCGCGCCGTCGCGTGAGTGCAGCAGTTGAGATGGTGAATGAACTGCATGGTGATGCGGCTTGTGTCATCATATCGGGCGATTTGGTGAACCGAGGGACGGAGGCGGATTATGCTGCCTTAAAGGACCATCTGGATCGGTTGAACCCGCCCTATCATGTCATCCCCGGCAATCATGATGACCGGGCATTGATGCGCGCTGTGTTTGGACTGTCTGGCGATTTCATTCAGCATGTTGTTGAACTGCCGGACGCTCGGCTGATCTGCCTCGACACCCACAAACCGAGGGCGGATGGTGGTGAATATTGTGCGGCGCGGCATGACTGGCTGGCCGCGACGTTGGCAAGCAGCGATGTGCCTGCGTATCTGTTCATGCATCATCCGCCAATGCCGCTGGGCCTGCCAATGCAGGATCAGGATATGATGGCTGATGGTGGGGCGTTTCTGGATCTGGTGTCACGGTTCCCTCAGGTGCGGCACCTATTTATCGGCCACGTTCATCGCCCGATTTCGGGCGCTGTCAGGGGCATCCCCTTTGCCACCATGCGGGCGGTGCTGTATCAGGCCCCCGCCCCGTGGCCCGAGTGGGATTGGGAAAGTTTTGCACCGGGGCAGGAGCCGCCGGGGCTGGGTGTGATCCACATCGATGGCGGGGATGTTATTCTGCACCACGCGCAAATCTGTGCTTATGAAGATGGCACGGGCTAACCGACTATAATTGCGCCCGCATCCGCCGCAACGCGCCTTGATCATTTGCGCTGGCGATCAGGTTGCCCAGTTCTTCTAGCGAGGCGATGTTGTGAGAGGCCGCGAATGCATCCACATGGGGTAGCATGGCGCGGACACCGCGTGCCTTTGGCGCGAACCCATCCCAGCGAAGCAGTGGGTTTAGCCAGATGAGGCGACGGCAACTAAGTTGGAGCCTCTCCATTTCTTTCTTCAACCGCGCGGGGTCGTCGCGGTCGAGGCCGTCTGTGATAAGCAATACGACTGCGCCCTGACCCAGTACCCGGCGGGACCAGTCCTTGTTAAATCGTGTAAGGCATTCACCGATGCGGGTGCCGCCCTCCCAATCCTCAGCCTCTTGCCCCGCCAATGTTAAGGCCGCATCCACGTCCTTGGTTTTAAGGTGGCGGGTGATGTTTGTGAGGCGCGTGCCGAAGGTGAAGGCATGTACATCCGACCACCCTGCGCCCTTTGCATTTGCGGCGGCGTGCAGGAAATGCAGCACCATGCGGCTGTAGCCGGACATGGAGCCCGATATATCGCAGAGACATACCAGAGACGGCGCACGCTCTTTCCGCTCACGACGTGGCATGGCATTGATGTCTCCGCCATGGCGCATCGCCATCCGCATTGCGGCACGCCAATCGGGCTGTGCACCTAATGCTGCAGCTTTCGTTCGTCGGCTAGCAATGGGTTTAACTGGCAGCGTCAGGCACGCGATGGCGCGGATGGCGGCTTGTTGTTCTGCCGCTGTCATCTGCTCAAAATCTTGCTTTTTTAACTTCTCATCTGCCGACCACGTGAGGGTGGCGTCGATCTCTATCTCTTCTTCTTCATGCTCTGTGCTATCTGGCAGGTCGGGTTCTTCTGCACCATCGAGCAAAGCCTCCGCCGCGCGTCGCTCTGCTTCTTTGGCCTTATGTTCCTCTGCTACGCCGCGCATCATCGGCAGCATCATAGACATCATGTGTTCCAGAAACTTCGGATCACGCCAGAACAGTCGGAATGTTTGCCCGAACACCTGTCGTTGCTCTGGTTTAGATACAAAGCAGGCGTGAAGGGTCCAAAAGAAATCTTCGCGATTGGTAAAACCGGCGGCACGAACGGCCTCGACCGCATCCAACATCCGTCCCGGCCCAACGGGTAGGCCAGCCTTACGCAATGCTCGGCCGAAATGGATGATGTTGGCTGCTAGTTTGCCGTCATCCGGGACGGGAAGGTCGGCGTATTGCGCCATTAGGCGGCATCCAACCGCCCCTTGGCGGCTTCCAGAATCCGCTGTGCTTCGGAACCTTGCAAGGCGGCGATGTCGTCTTGGTATTTGAGGATCGCCCCCAGCGTGTCGGCAATCACTTGAGGGCTAAGTGCCATGGCATCAAGGGCGATCAGACATTTGGCCCAGTCGATTGTCTCGGCAACACCCGGTTTTTTGAACAGGTCTTCGCCGCGCAGCTCCTGCACAAAGGCCACGACTTCACGGCTGAGCGTTTCGCTTGCCTCTGGCGCGCGGGCGCGGAGGATTTCCATTTCGCGGTCAAAGGCCGGGTAGTCGACCCAATGATATAGACACCGGCGTTTTAGTGCGTCGTGCACCTCGCGGGTGCGGTTAGAAGTAATAATGACGATGGGCGGTTCAGCAGCTTTTACTGTACCAAGCTCCGGTATCGTTACCTGAAAGTCGCTTAACGCCTCCAATAAAAACGCCTCAAAGGGTTCATCTGTGCGGTCAAGCTCGTCGATCAGCAGAACCGGTGGTCCCCCCTCTTGCGGGCGCATCGCCTCCAACAACGGACGGCTGGTGAGGAAACGTTCGGAGAATAGCTCTTCGTTCAGCGCGCCTCGATCAGCCCCACCAGCGGCCTCTGCCGTGCGGATCGCGATCATCTGTGCCGGGAAGTTCCATTCATACACGGCGCTAGAGGCATCAAGCCCTTCGTAGCATTGCAGGCGGATCAGGCGACGCCCAAGTGCGGCTGAAAGAGCCTTGGCAATCTCTGTCTTGCCGACGCCTGCCTCACCTTCCAAAAACAATGGCCGACCCAGAGACAGGGATAGAAACGCAACAGTTGCCAACGACCGGCCACAGACATAATCGACGCTTGATAGCATCTCCTGTGTTTCATCAATGGATTTCGGTAGACTGGTCATCACGCCTCTTTCAACTCAACGCCGTTAATGGACGCGCTGCATCCCAGAAAATCAATAGCCGCCGAAACTGTGGCGCACCTTGCGTCAGATCAAAATGGTTGCCGCCAATCCCAGAAAGGCGAAAAAGCCAACAACATCTGTCACCGTGGTCACAAATGCCCCAGATGCCAAGGCCGGGTCAGCGCCGACCTTATCCAATGCCAAGGGGATCATTATCCCTGCCAGTCCAGCGACCACCAAATTGGCAACCATGGCCAGCGCAAGGACAACACCAAGCATTGCATCGCCAAACCAGATATACCCAACGCCACCGATAAGAACCGCAAAGACCAAGCCATTGCCAAGCCCGACCAAAGTCTCACGCAATACAACGCGCCACATGTTGGCGGCGGTAAGATCCTTTGTTGCCAGTGCGCGCACCGCAACCGTCAGGGTCTGGGTGCCAGCGTTACCGCCCATGGAAGCGACGATGGGCAGCAGGACCGCCAAGGCGACATAGGCAGCAATGACATCCTCAAACTGCGCAATAACGATGGAGGCAAGGATAGAGGTGACAAGGTTAACGCCTAGCCATGGGAAGCGCCGTTGCGTGGTGCGCCAGACTTTATCTGCAAGGCTTTCATCCCCTAGACCGGCAAGGCGCAAAAGGTCTTCCTCGGCTTCTTCCTCCATCGCCTCAACGGCGTCATCAATGGTGATGACACCGACAAGACGACCATCATCATCAACGACTGGGGCTGAGACGAGGTGATATTGGCTGAAGGCGTAGGCGACCTCTTCCTCGTCTTGCAACACGGGGATGGCGCGGAAATCCTTGTCCATAATGTCGGATAGCAGGACCGGGCGGCGGGCCCCCATGATGCGGGAAAGTGGGATCGTGCCTACCGGCTTCATCGCTGGGTCTGTGACAATCACGTCATAGAATGGATCGGGCAGATCCTCCTCATCGCGCATGAAGTCGATCATCTGGCCGACATTCCAGAAAGGCGGCGCAGTCACCACCTCTCTCATCATCATACGGCCCGCTGATTCATCTGGGTAAGTCAGCGACTGTTCGACGATGACCCGGTCTTCATCCTCCAGCGCGTCCAGCAATTTGGCTTGAGCTGGGCCGTCCATATCCTCGACCAGATAAACAACATCGTCACTGTCGAGGTCTTTGACCGCTTCGGCGAGGATGTCGTCATCGACAAGTTCCAGCACCTCGTCGCGGACGTTTTCCTCAAGTTCGGGTAAGGTTTCGCCCTCTAGGTCGCGGCCAATTGCGCGGATCAGGCGTTCGCGGTCAGCGGAGCTAACTTGTTCCAGCAAGTCAGCGACATCAGCAGCGTGCAGCGGATCGAGCAGCGATTGCAGCCCGGATTTATCACTGGTGTCGAGCGCAAACAGAACGCCGTCGATCAGCGTGGAATCGAGTGCATAATCTTCGTCTGATCGATCATCGGTTTGGGTGGTCGCATCAGTCATTGCGGCCCCTGTTCTGCTGGTGCGGATCGTTAGGTAGGTCGTAAACGGCAATCATTTCTAGCCAAGCAAGGCCGATGACGCCACAGGTGGAATGGAAATAGCAGGCAGTTTTACATATTACTCTGACAGAAACATCGCCACAGCCTGCGCGCGGTTCTTTACGTCGAGTTTTTCGTAAAGATTTCGCAGGTGAAATTTGACTGTATTGACGCTGACGCCCAAATCCTCAGCCAGTTTGCCGTTGGTTGCCCCGTCGGCCAATGCGGTTAGCAGTTCTTTTTCACGCTTAGTCAGCCCGGCCATTGGCGGGTTTCGTTTGACCATTGCGGGAAAGTCCCGCCCACCAGCGGCGGCGGTGGCGATTGCCTGCAACAAACGCTCTGGCGGTTCTGACTTGTGGACAAGACCGGCGGCGCCCTCTCGAATCGCGGCACGTAGGGTCATGTCTGAAAGCTCACCTGTATAGACCACAACACGCGGCGGGTTTGCCATGGCACCCACACGCCGCAACAGGCTGCGGCCATCGCCCTTGGTCATAACCCAGCCTGAAACAGCCACATCAATCGGATCGGTGATGCCCCGTGAGGCATAATCGGCCAAGAACTCTTCGGCATGGGGGGCAGATGCAGCCATTTCGAACCGGCCATCTTCACGCAGCATTTGATTGAGCCCGCGAATGATGAGCGGGTTCTTATCAATAATCGCGACCGAGATTGTCGCGCCACCACGTTGTTGGTTACTGGTTTGCATCATGCTCATTCAGCTCAGATCATCAGCTTGTGCCAACTAAACAACAGCCACGCAAGCGCATCTAGGTGCTAATCGGGTTTGGTTCAAAGATAACAGCGCTGCTTGCGCTGTCAGATTGCCGAGGTTTACCAAGTGATCCTTGGCGATATAGCGCATCTGTGGGAAAGGCACAGCGGATGCAGTCTATTCGCGAATATCTTTAGGGGTTTAGCTTGCGGATTTGACTTCTCAGTTCTCCGGCCAATTCGACCCGTTCTTCTGGTGTCAGGAACACGCCCAGTTCAATTCGTCGATTGCCACCACGAAGTGTTAGATAGCTTTCGATCTCACGCGTATCTTCTTTGGTTATATCGACCCAATAAGGATTGGCTGACCATCGTCTGATTTGGCCTGAGGGTTCTTTCCGCTCAACTGTGATCAGGTCGGGCCACAACTTGATTTCCTCAGTCAATTGCCCAGTGAAATAGCTGTATTTTATGAAACCCCACAGCAGCAGCATTGCAATCGCTGCGGCACCGGCAATGACCCACATGGCTGCGGTACCGGCCAGCGCCAAAATGGGCATAGCGAATCCGGTTGCCATGATGCCCATCAGCCAGCGAAACCCTTTGGGGCTGAGCGAACGGTTGGGCCACAGCACAACGGACCATGCAGGTGGATCTGTACGGGTAAAGGGATCGCCTTTTTCGGTCCCCGAATGCGAAACGGCCAGAGAGTGATCTCTGGCCGTATCATTATTTTCCAACTTAGGCTTAGCCATTAGTGGTGAGCTTTATCCCACTGGTCCTGCGTTGGCAGGATTTCGAAGGTATGCTCTGGCGGTGGGTTAGACAGGGTCCATTCCAGCGTCTCAGCATGCTCACCCCAGTAGGCTTTTTCCTCTACGCGTTTGCCAGCCAGCAGAGTGTAGAAAAGAACACCGATAAAGAAGAGAAGGCTAAAGCCTGACAGGAACGCGCCATAAGACGAAATCTCATTCCAGTAAGCATATGCTTCGGGATAGTCGATGTAACGACGTGGCATGCCCTGACGACCCAAGAAGTGCTGTGGGAAGAAGGTAATGTTGGCACCGATGAACATCATCCAGAAGTGCAATTTACCTGCCCATTCCGGGTACTGACGGCCAGACATTTTGCCAATCCAGTAGTAGATGCCCGCAAAGATACCGAACACGGCACCCAAGCTCATCACATAGTGGAAGTGAGCAACAACGTAGTATGTGTCGTGGTATGCACGGTCGACTGGTGCCTGGCTGAGGATAACGCCGGTAACGCCGCCCACTGTGAACAGGAACAAGAAGCCGAATGCCCAGAGCATTGGTGTTTTGAACTCAATAGAGCCGCCCCACATGGTGGCAATCCACGAGAACACCTTAACACCGGTAGGCACGGCGATAACCATAGTCGCGAGCATGAAGTATGCTTGCGCATTAACGCTCATACCAACTGTGTACATGTGGTGTGCCCAAACGACGAAGCCGAGTGCGCCAATACCGATCATCGCCCAAACCATGCCGAGGTAACCAAAGATTGGTTTCTTCGAGAAGGTTGAAATCACGTGGCTGATGATGCCGAACGCTGGAACGATGATGATGTAAACTTCTGGGTGACCAAAGAACCACAAGATGTGCTGGTACAGGATCGGGTCGCCGCCGCCAGCAGGATCAAAGAATGTGGTGCCAAAGTTACGGTCTGTCAGCAACATGGTGATGGCACCGGCCAGAACTGGCAAAGCCAGCAAAACCAACAGCGCTGTAACCAGAATCGACCAAGCAAACAAAGGCACTTTGAACAAGCTCATGCCTGGTGCGCGCATGTTCAGGAAGGTTGTGATCATGTTGATCGCGCCAAGGATCGAAGAAGCACCTGACAAGTGGACCGCGAAAATCGCGAGATCCATTGACCAGCCCTGCTCTGACGTTGAAAGCGGCGCGTAGAGCACCCAACCAACACCTGAACCGGCCTGACCGTTACCGCCTGGCATGATGACTGACATAACCGCCAGAGTGGCACCTGCAAAGAACATCCAGAAGCTGAGGTTGTTCATGCGAGGGAACGCCATGTCAGGCGCGCCAATCATGAGGGGCATGAAGTAGTTACCGAAACCACCGAAGAGGAACGGAATAACCACGAAGAACATCATAAGGATGCCGTGGCCCGTAATCAGAACGTTCCAGAGGTGACCGTTCGGGGTACAATCATCTGACGCTTGTGCGACCAGGCTTGCACCCTCCATGCACATGTACTGCACGCCTGGGTCCATAAGCTCCAGCCGCATGTACATAGTGAAGGCCACCGAGACGATGCCGAGGGCAGCCGCGGTGAACATGTATAGAATGCCGATGTCTTTGTGGTTCACAGACATGAACCAGCGGGTAAAGAACCCCGGCTTGTGATGATGCGCGTCGTGCGCGGCGGCGTCAGCCATATTGTCTCTCCCAGATCTAGTCGAGCTTGCAGGGCACAGCCCCGCTTGCATGCCGGAGATGGGACCTCCGGATTTGGGCTCGGTCTAACGCCAAGAACGGCGCGTCTCAACTGCCAAGTCGCCGCAACCCCGCATAAAACACGCCGTTTAGATGTGGTTTATTCAGATAAAGTTGCCAGATAGGCGGCAATTACCCGCCGGTCGTCGGGATTCTTGATGAAATAACTCATCCGAGACCGCGCTTTGTCATCATTCAAACGTGCGCGCATGTAATCTCGGGTTTGGATCAAAAAACCGTCCAAAGTTTCTGCAGACCAAACCAAACCTTGCTCGCCCGCCTCAACAATAGAGTCGCTATAGTCAAAATCCGGGTAAACACCGGCCTGACGGCCAAAAACACCATAGAGATTCGGGCCCACGGTCTGACCTTTGAGAATCACTTCGTCGCCATTGATGATTGAATGGCAGATTTTGCATTTTTTATGGACAATCGCCTTACCCTTTTCGACATCGCTATCGGCAAAGGCATTCGTAGTCAGGGTTAATGCAAGGGCGAGTAATGCGAAGAAGCGCATGTGATTGGTTCCTTTACTTAGTTTCGTATTCAGTTTGAAAAATCTCTGCGAATGTCGATTTCAACGCGATGTCTACGTCTGCGGTTGTTACTGGCACACCTAAATCTACCAGACTGGTGACGCCATAGTCGGATATACCGCAGGGCACGATGGTGTCGAAATGGCTGAGATCCGGCTCCACGTTGATAGACAGGCCATGATAGCTGACCCAGCGGCTTAACCGCAGGCCGATTGCCGCGACCTTATCCTCAGCTACGCCGCCATCAGCGCGTAGCGGGCGTTCTGGTCTGACGACCCACACCCCTACGCGGCCCTCGCGCCTTTCACCTTTCACACCAAATTCGGCCAAAGTGCGGATAACCCACTCTTCCAGCATCCACACAAACTGGCGCACATCGCGGCCGCGGACACCGACATCAAGCATAGCATAGGCAATGCGCTGTCCTGGCCCGTGATAGGTGTATTCGCCACCCCTGCCCGCCTCAAACACCGGGAAACGGTCTGGAGTGATGAGGTCAGCAGGTTTTGCGCTGGTTCCGGCAGTGATCACTGGAGGATGCTCCAGCAACCAAACGCATTCCGCTGCGCCGTCGCTGCGAATAGCTTTCGCACGTTCCTTTTGCCAAGCAAGGGCAGAATCATAGGGAACAAGCTCATCCGACACGCGCCATTCAACCATTAGACTGACCCTTCATCCCGATAACCCGCATAGAACAAGCAAACCTGCGCAACCAAAACAGGTTACACAGGCGATGTTCAGCGAATACCGCGTTAAGTTGGTCCGTCATAGTGAAGATTCTTACCGAAACCACGGCTTGTGTGAATTGATTGAGATCAAACCGCAAAATTCCCTCAATTCGCCCCTTCACAATCCTGACTGCCTTTGTTATCAGCCCCCATCTCTGACACGGGCGGTCGTGGCGGAATTGGTAGACGCGCAACGTTGAGGTCGTTGTGGGGTAACTCCCGTGGAAGTTCGAGTCTTCTCGACCGCACCAAGTTATAAGAGTTAAGAAGTAG
Organism: Pikeienuella sp.; assembly: GCA_049600095.1. Lineage (GTDB taxonomy): Bacteria > Pseudomonadota > Alphaproteobacteria > Rhodobacterales > Rhodobacteraceae > Pikeienuella. The sequence goes on from JBMYPG010000049.1 coordinate 12,729, forward strand.
ATATTGTCGGTTAGTTTCAAATCGATATTTTTCGTATCTACGCGATTTTCTGCATAGCCCGTGCCAAATGGGCTGGTGACTATATAGCAATCCGCCTAGAAATTTACTGAGGGCGCTGGCGACACTTAGTCTGGCGACACTTAGTGTTGTGATTCTTGGCGGTCTCTTACTGATTGGTCGCTTGCCAGTTCCAATTCGACCTTCGCCGCGCATCAGCGACCCTGCGACGACTTGAATTAACAATGCTTTGCATCGCCATTACCTTGAATTGATCCCCCGGCTTCTGAGACAATGTCACTTTAGCAATCTGGTTGCGCGTACCTTCATTGTTACCCGTCGCGGCAGACGCTACTTTTCGTCCAACATCGCCCGCAGCGACACCAAGACGGCCGGAGAGAGTATTCGCAACCATCCCCAAGTCTGTGTCCCTATCTGTACCGTCAGCTGGATTGTCAGCGGTTTGGCTGTCACCTACTGCTTGTTGTCTGGCTTCGAACATAGTCTGTACCCGGCCAACCCTTCGGCTAAGTAAGCCCTGATCGTTGGCGATCTCCTGCAGCTCCGCCTCCGCCTTCATAGAAGTTAATGGCAGGCTTTTATCTGCACCTATAAACATGCTTTACAACACGGCCAATCCAGTGGGAGAGGATTGAACAGCTTTTACCGGGCAAGGCCTCGGATGTCGTCGTGATGGCACGAGACAATCGGTTGTTCGTCGAAGCGGTGCTCTATCGCTACCGCGCGGGCGCGCCCTGGCGTGACCTGCCGGTGCGGTTCGACGACTTCCGTGTGATCCATACCCACCATATGCGCTGGAGACGTAAGGGTGTTTGGGAGCTTGTTTTCAAGGCCTTGGCGTCAGACCCTGACAACGAATACGCAATGATCGACAGCGCCATCGTGCGAGCGCACCAGCATTCGGCGGGCGCAAAGGGCTCGTCAGAAAAACCGAATGCATCGGGTGGTTAAGGGGGAGGTTTGAGCACCAAAATCCACGCAACCTGCGATGCTTTGGGCAACCCGACGAGGTTTCACCTGACGCCCAGGCAGGCCTGTGATCTGGATGGTGCCGACCTTCTATTGGATGAGATCGCGGCCGATATAATGCCTGCCGACAAGGGCTATGGCGCCGATGCGCCGGTGCCCGGCCGGCTGGAAGCTGCAGGTATCGTCCTGGTCATCCCGCCGAAACCCAGCCGCAAGCAGGCACGCGATTACGACAAAGCGCTCTACAAGGCGCGGCATCTGATCGAAGACTTCTCCGGAAATCTCAAGCTTTACAGGGCAATCGCCACGCGCTATGATAGAACTGCCACTGCTTTCCTCGGCGCAATCCACCTTGCCGCCTCAGTCATTTGGCTCAATTGATGATACCGCCTAGAATTTGGATGAAATCTACAAGCTGCTCATCGCCTGTCGTCATTCGCTTGCGTTTTGCCGTCAGTTTCCGCCCCAAAACACCCGAAGAATGGCCGCGACGCTCGACCACTGGGTTGATATAGAGATACTCGTCAATCAGCTTGATGGCATCGAATAGGTCGACCGGGCCAGAATTTTACCTTGCCAGCTCATATGCTTTGTCTGCATCCGCTGTTCACGCGACGGAGAGGGATGATTTACACGCCGTCGCCGAGTCTGTTACGTCCAGACCGTCGGCCAAGAAACCGGCTACCGTGAAGCCCTTTGACCATTTGTAGTAACCGCTCTGGGAAACCCTTCACGGCAACACAATTCAGTAGGGCCGTCCTTGCCACGTAAGCCGCCTAGGACAATCCGGGTCTTCTCCTTGGATTAATAGTGCTTGTGCTTGCCCCGTTTGATATCTGTGGTGACATTCTCGCTAAGGTTCTTCTTTGTCTTTCTCATTGTCTACTCATTAGTAGTTACGATGGGCCAATCACACTCTCCAATCAAATCGCCAGAATTGACCCCATAAGCACTTACGTCAGGCAATCTGGGCTGGAAAGACAGAGACCTAAAGCAGTGCCACCGCAACACAAACGGCTTTGCCCTTCCTCATCCAATGCTTCCTGCCAAATTATGTCCAATACTCATCCCTTTGGGAAAAAACTTAGTTGGCTTAGGGTGCTATAGATCTCAAAAAATCCGCAATTTTCTTGACCTAGATTAAAGAATGAATATTTTTGAAAAAATTCAGCGTTCGCGAATCAACGCGTTTAGGAGATGATGATGTCGGATACTTCAGGAGTTTCATCAAGTGGTGGGCATGGCGGCGGTGCCATGGCTCGGCTTGCAGATATTATTGTAAGGTTGCGTTGGTTTTGGATAATTTTTGCCATTGGGCTTGCTGCATTTTCGGCAGCGCGGTTAGATCAAATTGCGCCGATTGATCCTGATGCACGGATATTCTTTGACCCTGCTAACCCCGACCGGCAGCGGCTTGATGAATTTGAGAATATGTTTTCCAAGGATGACAACCTCATCTTTCTTATCGAACCCTCGGACGGCGTTGTTTTTAAACCTGAAACGCTAAGCTACATAGGCAAGATGACCGAAGAGTTGTGGTTGCTGCCATTTGTGCGCCGGGTCAGCTCGCTTACCAACTTCCAGCATACTTATGCTGAGGGCGATGAGATGATCGTTCGCGATTTGATCGTGGATACATCGAATATCACTCAGGCAGATGCAGACGAGGCGAAAGAGATCTCTTTGAGCAGGATTGAACTGAGCAACTCTATGATCGATCCGGCTTCGTCGATCACTCAGATACAAGTTCTGTTTACCCTACCGGGGAAAAGCCCTGAGACCGAAGCGCCGATGATTTATCAGGAAGCGCGTGATCTGATCGCTAAATACGAGGCTGAATTTCCTGAAATCGACCTGCGACTGACCGGGTCGGTTGCGATGAACAATCAGTTTGCCACATCGGGGCAAGCCGATGCATCTACCCTTACGCCTGCAATGTTCCTCGTTATCCTTTTGATTGTTGGATTGGCGCTGCGGTCATTCTTTGGCGTGTTTAGCGTATTACTGATCATTCTTCTGAGTGCACTTGGTGGGCTGGGCGTTTTGGGTTGGTCAGGTATTCAGCTTAACTCTGTTACCGTTTTAGCCCCGCTATATGTGATGACCTTGGCCGTTGCCTCCGCCGTCCACATCCTCGTGTCGGCGCGACAAGTCATGGTCGAGACCGAGGATAGGAAGGAATGGGCGCGCAGGGCGTTGTCTGAGCACATGGGGGCGATCATTGTTGCCTGTGTTACGACTGCGATTGGGTTCTTTAGCCTGAACTTCTCAATCTCTCCGCCATTCCGGCAGTTGGGCAATGTCACCGGTGCGGGCGTATTGTTCGCGATGGTTTACACCTTGACCTTGCTGCCCGCGTTGATCGTTATTCTGCCTTTCCGCCGTCAGATAAAGACGCCTGTGGCTACGATTTGGCTGGGTAAACTGGCCGATTTCGTGATTGCCAAACGTCGCGGTTTGTTGCTGGGCGGCTCGGCGATTGTCGTTGCCTGTGCTGCTGGTATTAGTCAGTTGAAACTGGAAGATAACTTTGTCGAGTATTTCGATGAGAGTTATGAATTCCGCCAGGATACCGACTATGCTGAAGAACGCCTGACCGGCCTGTATTTCCTTGAGTTCCCGCTGGATAGTGGCGAGGAGCAAGGCATTAACAGCCCTGAGTTTCTGGCTGTTGCAGCAGAGTTCACCGATTGGCTGCGGGCCCAGCCTGAAATCGTAAATGTTCGGTCGTTAACTGATACCATCAAACGCCTGAACATGAACATGCACGCTGACGATCCTGCTTATGATCGCATTCCCGACAGCGATATGGAGGCGTCGCAGTATCTGTTCCTTTATGAACTTTCGCTTGGTTATGGCATGGACCTGACTGATCAGGTTGATGTTGGCCGTCGAGTGCTGCGCATGAGCTTTAACATGCGTGATGTGACGACCGCCGAAATGCGGGAAATCACAGCAAGAGCGCAAAACTGGTTGGCAGAGAATGCGGGTGATTACTCTGTCAATCCCACCGGGATGGTACATGTATTTAACCTGATCAGCTATCGCGATACCCGGGCCATGTTGACCGGAACCGCTATTGCATTGGTGCTAATCTCTGCTGTTATCATGTTGGCATTGCGGGATGTTCGGATTGGTCTGATCTCTCTGATACCTAACCTATTGCCTGCGATCACGGCCTTTGGATTGTGGGGATACGGCGTTGGTACCGTCACGTTGGCCATCGCCGTGGTTTTGGCTGCGACGCTGGGGATTGTGGTGGATGATACGGTTCATTTCCTGTCAAAATACGCCAAGGCCCGGCGTGATGGGAAAACTTCGGAGGATGCTGTCCGTTACGCATTCCAGAATGTCGGCATGGCCTTGTTGGTCACTACCGTTGGTTTGGTTGCCGGGTTTGGTGTCTTGGCGCAATCCGGGTTTGCTGTGAACGGCGATTTGGCCAAACTGACCGCAATTACAATTACTATCGCGTTGGTGGCTGACTTCCTGCTGCTGCCCGCACTTTTAATCTGGCTGGATAAAAGGAAAGAAATCATGACCACATCTAACCGTGCACCTGCTGTAGTTGCAGCCGGTATGCTTGCCCTTGGTGTTCTGGCCTTCTCCGCTTCGCAGGGGATTGCAGAGACCGCTGAGGAAAAAGGGTATGCAATTAGCGTAGAAGCCGATAAGCGCGACATCGGTTTTGGCGATAGCACAGTCAACGGCACGATGATCTTGCGTGATAAACAGGGCCGGGAAAGCGTGCGTGCGTTTCGCAACCTTACATTGGAACGTGAGGCTGCTGATCTGGGCGACATGAGCATCACGATCTTTGAAAAGCCTCGTGATGTGCGTGGCACCGGTCTGCTGACCCATGCCAACGTTGAACCGAATGACGATGATCAGTGGCTGTATCTGCCTGCGATCAAGCGGGTTAAGCGGATCTCATCATCTAACCGCACCGGTAAATTCGTTGGCTCTGAATTCTCGTTCGAGGATTTGGGCGGTCAGGAAGTGGATGATTACAGCTATACTTGGCTGCGTGATGAGGCCTGCCCCGGTTTGACTGGCGAGACATGCTTTGTCATCGAAAGCACGCCGCGCAATGCCAAATCTGGCTATTCCAAACGTATCGCGTGGATTGATCAGGCTGAATACCGACTGGATACGATTGAGTTCTACAACCGCCGTGGTGATTTTGAAAAGATCATGCGTGCCAGTGGGTATCAGCAGTTTCTGGGCCAGTACTGGCGCCCCGGCAAGCTGTCGATGGAAAACCAGCAAACCGGCAAATCCACCGATTTGGTGTGGGAAGGTTATGAGTTTCGTGTTGGCCTGACGGAGAAAGATTTCGATGCGCAGCGTCTCAAAAAAATGGCTCGCTAATCTGGGTGCTGCTGGGGTTTTCGCCCCGGCGGCATTTGGCCTGACCCCTGCATTGGGTGAGGGGTTGGCCCCGGAATATTGGGAAATCTATGGGCAGGCCGAGTTTGAAGCGACCCTGTTCGCCAAGGCGCCCCGATTTGCCGAGCAGAACCGCAACGACATTAGTTTTGCTATCGAGCCAACGTTGTTTGCCGAATGGGCCGATGGCGACGTTAGCCTGACGGTTACGCCGTTCGCGCGGATTGATGAGGCTGATGATGAGCGTAGCCACATGGACCTGCGCGAAGCCAAAATCGACCTGATCAAAGATGATTGGGAAGTGACGGTCGGGGCGGACACGGTGTTCTGGGGTAAGACCGAAGCCAACCATTTGGTCGATATCATCAACCAGACGGATGCAGTTGAATCGCTGGATGATGAGGCAAGCCTTGGTCAGCCAATGCTCCGTATTGCGCGGCTGACCGACCTGGGTGAATTCAGCGCCTATTATCTGCCCTATGTTCGCCTACGGACATTCGCGGGCGAGGATGGGCGGCTACGTACTGGCCTGCCAGTTAACAATGGTCGCGCTGAAGTGCGTGCGGATGGGGGGCGGTTTGCGCCATCATTCGCGTTGCGTTTTGCGGGTGTATTTGGCGATGCCGATATTGGCCTGTCGGCCTTTCATGGCGTCAGTCGAGACCCGGCATTTATTGCCACTGATTTTGTAAATGTAGGTGGCAATCTGGTGCCAACAGCGCTTGCGCCTGTTTACGACCAGATCACTCAGTTTGGGTTTGATGGGCAATATACCTCTGGCCCGACGCTGTATAAGGCAGAGGTGATTGCGCGGGATGGTCAGCGGAACCGGAATGGCGTCGAGGAAGAGTTTATTGCGGCCACAGGCGGTGTGGAATACACGCTATATGGCCTGCTTGATAATGCTGACCTTGGCCTGATTGGTGAGTATGCTTGGGATAGTCGCGGCAATGATGCTGCGAGTGTTTTTCAGAATGATGTTATCATCGGTGCGCGGCTGGCACTAAATGATCGAGCCGAT
>JBMYPG010000050.1:0-18919 GCA_049600095.1 Pikeienuella sp.
CTATCAGGATCGAGAAAGGTGTTCAAAATACCTTCATCATCGGCCTGATATCGAGAATTCAGGGCCAATCTTTGAGCTAATGTGAAAAAATAGGGTGATTGCTCCGGTAGTGTTACCTCAAGCCGCGATTTCACATCTTTAGGTAGAACCATACCTTTACTATTGGCAAAACGGATCAACGAAGCTGCCTCCGCAGACAAGGACGGGTTGGTATGACCTGTTGCATACGGCAACAAAGACAACTGCAACGGCAAGTCAGCCAGTTTTAAAAATTGCCGAACTAACGTTTCCGTACTTCTGTCAGGCTCAAACACACCAACGTTTATCGCTTCCGGTCCAAAGGCATCGGACCACCAGCTGAGAATGCGCAAATAATTCATATGCCGGACGGTACTTGGGGCAGACAGGAACTCGGCAAAAGGCCGTGCCTCCCTTACATCTTGGTTAAGCACCATTTGTTTATAGAAACTCTCAACCCACAGATCGCGCCGACGCAGTAAGATCACGACCGACACATCGAATTCAGAGGCTAAGGGCGCAAGTGCCCGTGCAAACACCGGTCTTTCACCCGAAAAACCCTCTGCACTGATCACGCCTACACGTCCGGGTGAACGGTTAATCTGATCCGCTGCATCCATTACTAAATCAGCAACAGGCCCAAGCTGCGGATGAACCTCGCCTTTGTCCGCTTGATGACTGATCGCAGAAAAGATGGCGTTATGCTTTGGCAACAACCGCCCATCGATCCCGCGAGATTCTGGGTAGCAGATACCCAATCGCCGTAAAAGCCAGCGGTTGCGCGCAAAAAACCGCTGAATCGTCGTCGACCCAGTTTTGTGCATTCCAATATGAAGGATCAGTCTTTTGCGGTTCATATGTTGCAGCATAGGCAACATAGGTTAAATCTCAATTCCTGGGCGATTAACGCTTGCGTCATCTAGTTAACCCATGCGCATAATATTCCTGACAGAAAAGCGGAATCGGGAGGGTACTGCGATGGGCAATCGCATGACGGCTGAAATGCTGCGCGGGAAAATTGGCGAGGAAATCGGCGTCACCGGTTGGATGGATGTCTCTCAGGACATGATCAATCAATTCGCCGACGTTACCAGTGATCATCAGTTTATTCACATTGATCCCGATCGCGCGGCCAAAGAAACACCTTTTGGCGGAGCCATCGCACATGGGTTTCTGACGCTAAGCCTATTGTCCGCGATGTTCTATGAGGCTGGGCCGTCAGTCGAAGGTGTCGCTATGGGAGTCAATTACGGGCTGGACAAAGTGCGCTTTCTTTCCCCCGTTCCCGCCGGTGCCCGTGTGCGGGGCCGTTTTACTCTGGCCAGTTTTGACGAAACCAAACCGGGCGAAGTCACTTATAAGCATAATGTCACCGTTGAAATCGAAGGCGCTGACAAGCCCGCACTGATCGCCGAATGGATCGGGCGTGGGTATTTTGCCAACACTGCTAGGGGTTAGTTCATGAGCATTCGTTTTGATGATCAAGTCGTCATCGTAACCGGCGCCGGTGCCGGGCTTGGCCGTTCACATGCATTAGCATTTGCTGAGCGTGGCGCAAAAGTCGTCATAAATGACTTTGGTGGTGCCCGCGATGGCACAGGTGGTTCTACAGCGGCGGCCGACGCAGTTGTCGCAGAAATCGAAGCCGCCGGTGGAACGGCCATGGCGGACGGAGCGGATGTTTCAGACGCCGCTGCGGTAGAGGCTATGGTCGCAGCAACGCTCGCTAAATGGGGCCGTATTGATGTTTTGGTCGCCAATGCAGGCATCCTCCGCGATAAAAGCTTTGTGAAAATGGAGGATGCGGATTTCCGCAAGGTTTTGGAAGTTCACCTGATGGGCACCGTAAACTGTGCCAAAGCCGTGTGGCCAACGATGCGAGACCAACAATACGGGCGCCTCGTTTTCACCACATCATCATCCGGCATGTATGGCAACTTTGGGCAGGCCAACTATGGCGCAGCCAAAACCGGCATGCTGGGCCTGATGAACGTGTTACAGATCGAGGGCGAAAAATACGGGATCAACGTCAATACACTGTCACCAACCGCCGTTACCCGTATGACCGAAGAATTATTCCCGCCGGAGTCGCTCGACATCATGGGACCTGAGAAAATCTCACCCGGCGTATTGTATCTCGCCTCAAAAGACGGCCCAAAACGGACTATCCTATGCGCCGGCGCAGGCTGTTTTGCCCGCACCTATCTGCACGAGACTGAAGGTGTACTGCTGTCTGGTGATGACCTGAGCCCCGAAGGTGTGGCCGCCAACTTTGACCAAATAAGCGATATGACCGGTGCCCGCACGTTGCAGGGCGCATTTGAACAAACTTCGAAATATGCTGAAAAGGCCCTCGCGGCCCTGAAAAAGGACTGATCACATGAGAGAAGCCGTCATCGTATCAACCGCCCGCACGCCGATTGGTAAAGCCTATCGCGGCGCGTTTAACGCCACATCGGGTCAGGCGCTTGCCGGGCATGCCATCAGCCACGCAGTCAGCCGCGCCGGAATCGAACCGGGTGAAGTTGAAGACTGCATCATGGGCGCGGCCTTAACGCAGGGGTCAACTGGGGGCAATTTTGGCCGTCAGGCCGCTATGCGCGCTGGCCTACCTGTCACCGTTGCGGGGATGACCGTCGACCGGCAGTGTTCATCAGGCATGATGGCAATCGCCGATGCTGCAAAACAGGTCATCGCAGATGGTGTTCAGATCGCTGTCGGCGGCGGCGGCGAAAGCGTATCTTTGGTACAGACTGACAAGATGCGCATGGATGGGTTGGCCGACCCGGAGCTGATGAAGCGCTTGCCTGCACTGTATATGTCGATGCTGGAAACAGCGGAGACCGTAGGTGAACGATATGGTGTTAGTCGTGACGCGCAGGACGAATATGCATTTCAGTCCCAAATGCGAACAGCAGCAGCACAGGAAGCTGGAAAATTCGACGATGAAATCGTTCCACTAACCACCACCATGAAATTCATGAACAAGGAAACAGGCGAGATTCTAGACCGCGAAGTGACCTTGGAAAAAGATGAAGGCAATCGGCCCTCGACAACACTCGAAGGGTTGAAAGGCCTCCAACCTGTTTTCAAAAATGGTCAAGTGATCAAAGAAGGAAAGCACATCACCGCAGGCAATGCCTCTCAGTTATCTGACGGCGCATCTGCAACAGTCGTGATGGAGGCGAAAGAGGCTGAACGACGCGGCATTGAGCCACTCGGCGTATTCAGGGGTGTAATGTCGGTTGGTTGTGAGCCAGACGAAATGGGCATTGGCCCAATTTGGGCAATTCCTAAGTTGCTGAAGGCCAACGGCCTGACCGTTGATGACATTGATTTGTGGGAGCTGGACGAGGCGTTCGCCGTACAGGTTCTGTATTGCCGCGATCACCTCGGCATTGACCCTGACAAATTGAACGTGAACGGCGGCGCGATTTCTATTGGACATCCTTACGGTATGTCAGGTGCACGTATGGTTGGCCATGCACTGATCGAAGGCAAACGGCGCGGGGCCAAGTACGTCGTCAGCACCATGTGCTGCGGTGGCGGCATGGGCGCTGCTGGCCTGTTCGAAGTCGCGTAAGAGGTATATCATGGATCTGAATTATACCGCCGAAGAGCAAGCCTTTCGCGACGAAGTACGCGAATATCTGACCCAGAACATCCCTGCTCGCCTAGCTGACAAAGTTGCAAGCGGCAAACGTTTGACCGCAGATGATTACAAGGAATGGCACGCCATTCTGCATAAACGCGGCTGGCTGGCATGGCACTGGCCTGAGGAATATGGCGGCACGGGCTGGAACCCTGTCGAAGCACATATCTTTAACGAAGAAATCGTCTACGCCAACGCGCCACGCATCATCCCTTTCGGCGTGAACATGCTGGGGCCGGTACTTATTAAGTTCGGGACTGAGGCGCAGAAAAGCCATTACCTGCCCCGGATGCTGACTTCCGAGCACTGGTGGTGTCAGGGCTATTCCGAACCCGGCGCCGGGTCTGACCTCGCCTCGCTGAAAACCTCCGCTGTGCTGGACGGTGATGAATGGGTGATCAACGGGCAGAAAACATGGACGACGCTAGGTCATATCGCCGACCATATCTTCTGCCTTTGCCGCACGTCTAACGAAGGCAAACCGCAAGAAGGGATCAGCTTTATCCTCGTCCCTATGGACACGCCGGGACTGGAAGTACGCCCGATCATCACGCTGGATGGTGAACATGAGGTGAATGAAGTGTTCCTGACCGATGTGCGCGTTCCGGCGGAAAATATCGTCGGCGAAGTTAACAAGGGCTGGACCATCGCAAAATACCTGCTGACTTACGAACGTACCGGTATTGCTGGCACAGCTTTTTCAAAGCAGATGGTCGACCACCTGAAACATGCTGCGCAGAAAATGCGCTCAAATGGCCGCCCGATGGCGGAAGACCCGATGTTTACTGCGCGTATGGCGCGGGTAGAGATCGACCTGATGGCGATGGATGTCTTTAATCTGCGTGTCGTTGCCGCCGCTGGCGGTGGTGCCGCCGGCGGGGTCGAAAGCTCAATGCTCAAGATCAAGGGCACCGAGATCATGCAGGAGCTAACGGACTTGTCGCGCCGCGTCTATGGTCCGCATGCCAGCCCCTTTGTTCCCGAAAGCTTTGACGAAGGTTGGAACGAAGAACCACCGGGGCCGGATGGTGCCATGGTTCCCGCCAACAAGTATTTCAATATGCGCAAGGTCTCGATCTTTGGCGGATCGAACGAAATACAGCGCAATATCATCGCTAAAATGGGGCTTGGTCTCTGATGGATTTTGCACTTTCCGAAGAACGGCGCATGCTGACCGATACTCTGACCCGGTTCGTGCGTGAGGAGTATCCATTGAATACCCGCCATGCAGCGGCGGGAATGGAGGGCGGGTTTGACCCCGCCATGTGGACACGTTTCGCCGAATTAGGTGCCATCGGAGCATTGCTACCACCCGAGGCGGGCGGTTTTGGCGGCGAAGGCGAAGACCTGACCGTAACCTTTGAAGCTCTTGGTCGTGGACTAGTCGTCGAACCATTCCTATCCACCGGTGTTCTTGGTGCTGGTGCACTAATCGATGCTGGCCATGACGAGCTAATTGAGGCAGCGATTAACGGTGAGGCACAGATTGCGCTGGCCCATACCGAAACGGATAGCCGGTACGAAATGACTCGCGTTTCCTGTGCCGTGGCCGGTGGCAAGATTTCCGGCGCTAAAACCGTTGTTCTAAACGGTGGCTCAGCAGATTGGTTCATTGTGTCCGCCCGCTCTGGCGGTGAGATTGATGATGTCGAAGGTCTATCACTTTGGCTGGTAGATGCCAAAGACCCCGGTGTGTCTGTTCGCCCTTATGCAACAGTCGATGGCGGCGCGGCGGCGAATGTCGGTTTTGACGGAGCGGCAGGACAGGTTTTGCCCGGCGGTTATGATCGACTGGAAACAATCATGGCGCGCGGCGTTGTTGCCCTTTGTGCTGAGGCGCTGGGCGCAATGGAGGTTTGCAAGGAAGTTACGCTGGAATACCTGCAAACCCGCAAACAATTCGGCGTACCGCTCGGCAAGTTTCAGGCGCTGTCACACCGGTTCGTGCAAGTCTGCATCGCGATTGAGCAAGCAAGGTCAATCACCATGCTAGCTGCAGACTCGCTTTCTGCCAACCGGCGGTCGCGTGAAATGGCAGTATCAGCAGCAAAACATCTGATCAGTCGCGTGGCTAGGCTGGTGTCTGAGGAAACCATCCAGATGCATGGCGGTATCGCCATGACATGGGAATATTCCGCACCTCACTTTGCCAAGCGTCTAACGATGATTGAGCATGTGCTGGGGGATGAAGATTTCCACCTCGCGCGGTTTGTCGAGCTTGGGGCAGATTAGTTGCCCAACTAACCCGCCTGCGCTGGTGGTGCAGGCAGGGTTTGGATATTTACAGAACAAAGATGCGCAAGCGTGCCACCTTTGTTACCGATGTTGGAGCTAATTGAGATGTCGCGATTGATTGTGGAACAAATTGGCCGGGTTCTGCACCTGATCAACAATGATCCGGGCGCGCGGAACGCCATGTCGATTGAGCTTTACGATCTGATGATCGAAGCCATAGAGGGTGTTAGCGACGATGTCGGCGCTGTTGTTGTTTCCGGCGCAGGCGGATTTTTCTGCGCGGGGGGTGATGTCCGCCGGTTGGCCGTGGCCCACAAACTGCCCTTTGACGAACGGCGGCAAGGCGTGGACCGATTGCACGACCTGATCCGCGCAGTCCGCGCCTGCCCCAAACCGGTTATTGCGGCTGTTGAAGGTGGCGCTGCGGGTGCAGGCGCGTCTTTGGCCGCTGCATGTGACCTGATCGTGGCTGCGCCCGACGCCTACTTCATGCTGGCCTACGTAAAAATCGGCCTGACCCCGGATGGAGCTGCGACATGGAGCTTCGCCCGCGCGCTGCCCCGTCAGTTGGCGACTGAAATGGCCCTAACTGGAGGCAAAATGCCCGCGTCACGCCTGCATGAAGCCGGGATGGTGAACCGGTTGGCCGACGATACAGTACCCGACGCACTGGCATGGGCGGCAAAACTGGCAAGCGGGCCGTCTGACAGCATGGCCTCTATCAAATCGCTGATTGGTGAAGCCGAGGAACGTAGCCTTGAAGATCAGTTAGAGGCAGAGGCGACCTCCATCGCCACCGCAATGGCCAATGATGAAGGTAAAGAGGGCGCAATGGCGTTTTTGGAAAAACGAAAACCCGTTTTTAGGTAAAACGCATTCAATGATGAGGTGAGGAATGACCCCCGGCAAAGCCTTTCTAACGCCCGAAGAAATCCGCCCGCTTGCCCGACGGTCCGATCTGGCTGGTTATTGGCTGATCATTCATTGCTGGGGCGTTATTTCGATGGCTTTGGCGCTATTTGCGATTTGGCCTAATCCGCTGACATTCTTACTGGCTGTGATGATTATTGGCTCCCGCCAATTGGGTCTGGCGATCCTGATGCATGAGGCTGCACATAATGCCATGTTCAAATCACGCCGCCTGAATGAATTTTTTGGCGAATGGCTGTGTGGTCGTCCCATTCTGGCCGATCTCGCTGAATACCGTACCTATCACCTGCAACACCACCGGTTTACACAGACGGATAAGGACCCCGACCTTAGCCTTAGCGCCCCATTTCCGACGACAAAAGCCAGTCTGCGCCGCAAGATGATCCGCGATATTACCGGCCAAACGGGCTATAAACTGCGTGCTGCTCAGATCATGTTTGCCTTTAAAATGGCGGGTGAAGTTGAGGGCACGCCATCTTCACAAGATTTGGCGCAAGCATTCTCTGGCCCCGTTCTGGGCCGGGCATTGGTGGCCAATGGCGTAATCTTTGCGATGATGTGGGCTGTTGGCGCCTGGTGGTGGTGGTTTGCATTCTGGGCACTGCCGCTGCTGACATGGTTCCAACTGGTGCTGCGGGTTCGCAATATCGCCGAACATGGCGCGGTGGAAAAATCAGACAACCCCCTTCAAAACGTACGCACCACCCACGCTGGGCCGATACTGCGCCTGTTGTTGGCTCCCTATTGGGTTAATTATCACCTAGAGCATCATCTGGTGATGCATGTCCCTTGCCGGAACCTGCCGAAGATGCACCGGCTGATGCTGGACAAGGGACATGGCCCGGATATGGAGATCGGGCGGACCTATTGGGATGTGCTGGCGAGGGCGGCGTCGCGGGTGGCTTAGGCGCTTGGTGGTGATGAAGTGAAGATTCAAAAGCCGAAGGGTGTTGCTGTTCAGGCCCTCAGAGAAATCGGCGCGGTTTATCGAACAATCACAATTACCATGCCATTAGGTGTTGGATTAACTTCAGGATTGTCGGTTTATCTCGTTTAGCAACCAGTTTACCGCTGAGTTCGCATCCGGCTGATCGCTTGATACAGAGCCCACTCGGCAAGAAAAGTATTCGTCTATTCTATGGCCGGAGCAATTTCCTGCACCTTTGAAACCGCAGGTCACGTAGATTGACATTGTGAGGTCTTTCTGGATTTCGGTTATGCAGGTTCCCAGACCATCGTAATAGTCCGTAGATTCATAAATAGTTTCAGCGGATGCTGTTGACCCATAGGCGGCGAAAACCAAGCTTGCAATAGTAAGATTTTTCAAGGTTATTACTCCCAACTGCTTAGTACTTGCAGGAACGTAAAAGAACGCTGATCGCTTCATTTTTGTTGTTAACGTCAGCCTTGAAGCTGCCGCTACCATTTACATACCCAAATTTGCACGAAATGACCCAACCCCATGAAGAATATACGCGGCCGATTTCACGACCATCAACGGAAACCCATCCATCGCCATCGACGGTAACATTCTGAGCCGTTGCAGTGATGGGGACGGCTAGAGTGGCAATGATAAGCGCCGAACGAACCAGGTTTTTCATATTTTCGCCTCCAGTGTTGAACTATGACTGTGCCGGTTGTTGCGCCTATGACTAGGCCATCAGGTAAGGTTTACAATTGGGGAAATATCCCCAGTCAGGACTGAATCAGGTTCAGAACGAGAGCCTTGGCAACTGCGTGATCGCGGGTGCGGGCCCGAAGTTTTTCTTTGGCTCCCTTTATGTGTTTCTCAAAGGTTTTCTCGCTGATCCCGAGTCGCCAGCATATTTCAGCAGGCCTAAGGCCTATAGCCAGATAGGTAAGGCAATCACGCTCACGCGGAGAAAGCGATACGATAAATCCAGTATGTTTATTTCTGATCCCTTCGTCTAAGATGTAGCAAACCTGCACCAGTTGCTCTCGATACTGCTGCCAGTATTGCGCGAATTCTCCTTCGGATTTCACCCCGTTTATCCAAAGCCCAATCCCGGAAATTGGTTGTCCAAGTGTATTTACATCTAAAGCAAGCGATGCTCCGAACTTCATGCCTATGTCGTATTCGAGCTGGTTCTGTAAAATCTGCTCTTCAGTGGGCGCTTCGTACTGGTCAATATCCTCCCAGATGACTTCGAGGCACCCATCCAAAATCCACTCAATCGTAAGATCATTGTCCTCTTGTGCGAGGTGTTCAGCGGCAGATTTCCATTCCTTCGGGTAGGTGTATCTGAAAAACCCGGCTTTCGAAACGCCATTGATTCGAGCGTCTATTGAGTAAGGGATGATACCGTAACCGATGCCTGCAACACCCAGATCGCCCAGTGCCCGATGACACAAATTCCACAACGCCTCGCTGGATGGGGCTTCTTCGGCTTGCTCCGCCAGTTCAATTAACTTCTTGTTTCCCACTGGTACTCCCAAAAACTCAAAGCCCTTCTCGCGGTGTACGTCAATTGCGCTTCACATGGTCCAAGCCAGAGCCTTGTCTTAATTCAGGTAACCTTAAACTGAAGTATGAGTGGAAGCGAGCTTTTGCCGCTTTTTGGTTGGTCAACCAGATAACTGCGGTTTTCCTATCGTTATACCAACGCTCATTGAAAAGAACCCATTGCCAAGTCGGCGTCATCGCCGAGTTTGATCCTGCCGCCCGGCAGCCGGTGTTTACACCGGCGAGAGGGGAGATCCAGCATCAACTTCGGATGCCCCTTCTCGCCGATGCTTCGCATCGGCTGACAGGCAACAGGATCAAGTCCAGGCATGACAGCTTTGGGAAATAGGTTCCGCTTAATGAGCTTTGGTATAATAGGAAGGCAACTGGAACGCGCCATCCCGCTCAGAAAGACTGTAGGGCGCGACGTCGAAATTACTGGGGCCCGAATAAGTGTGGATCAGAGACAGGTTCTGATCCGTCAGATTCACGACGCTGGTTAGACGGGCCATTGATACATCCTCCTCTTTGGCGAGAGGAGAAGGCTATCAGGTCGGGCGCGCGTGGCGGAGTGCGTCCTCACACAGCCTGCTTAGGCATGAGTCCAAATCCGCTGTGGTGGGATATGCAGTCGGCATTTCATGCCTAGCGTGATTTGGCCCGGACGTTCGACCCAGCCGCAAACACCCCGTTTGTTACGGGCGTGATAGGGAAAGGTTTTACCCTTGCCCGGATACTCAGCCTCAATTTCCCGCGCGATGAACTCACACGGCGCATTTTCCATGTCAGAAATTATCGCCGCACCATTCTCAAACACTAAACGACTGGCGGGGGGGATTTTTGTAAACTCTGGAATCCCTTCCAATACGATGGAGGCACCGGTCCATTCTGGTTTGATATGATCGATATCCATTGCCGTCGCCACTTCGGCAAGTTCCTCAACCGACAAGACAGACAACTGCCGCGCGTTGAAAATCTCTGTGCCTTCTGCATGTTGTCGCTTTACGCGCACACAGGATGACCGGGTGCGGCCTGCATGGCTTTCCCCTTCTGCGCCATCCCAAGTCAGGTTCATCGATGACAATCCGCCAGAGCGGACGCCGCTATCTGGAGCAACAACGCCCAAATAGGCGACAGTAGCATAATGGTCAGTTGGGCTTAGGATGGGCATGATGTATCTCCGCAATTTGTTAAACAATTAGCGGGCCGCGAACGAGAGCGCCACCCGCCTATTGCGCAGATTTGCCTTAGCCTTCATCGCGGCAAAGCGCCTGTGCCAAACAGTGCACACCACCACCACCCAATGTGAACATAGACATATCAGGCTCAAACACCTCATAGCCCAGCGCGCGCATCTTGGCATTCAGCCGATCCGCACCTTTCATTGACAGCACTTTCTTGTTGCCCAATGCCACCAAATTCACACCTAGATTTTTGGCCTCGGCATAGTCCACATCTACAAAGTCAAAATCACGCTCACGCAGCCAGTCAACAACCCAACCTTCCAAGGCATCCAAGCATGCGACCAACAGTTTTTTGTCCAAGGGCACGACCAGCCCGTCCATATGCACAAACTCCCGGCTGATTGGTGCGACCTGCACGTCCCACCCTTTTTCGCGGACAAATGCAGCGACCTGTTCTGAGCCCTCTTCCTCTGACCGTTCTCCACACCAGCCAATCAGCGCGCGACCCGGTTCAAGGATGACAAAATCGCCACCTTCGAAATGTCCGGCAGTGACAAACTTCCAGATTGGGATGTTTTTTTCCTGATAGAATTTGATGACCGATGCGTAATCAGCGCGGCGACATTTCAATTGCATGTGGCAGATAATTGCGCCCCATGGAGTCATGGCAGAGCTATCACGGGCAAAAAAATTGCGGTGCAAAACCTCATCTGCCTCTAGGAAATGGCAGTCGACGCCCGCATCCTCGTAAATACGGACCATTTCTGCATGCTGTGCCATTGCCGTTTGCAGATCAAAACTAACGCCGGTTTTATGGGCATTGCGCAGGGTGCGTCCTATCAGCGGGCCAGCCTCTACCCACCGGAAAAACTCCGGTTTTCCCAACAATACATCCTTTAGTGGCGCATAGTCGTTATCAATGCCCCACTGTTTCGCGCCGTCTGCCATTCCGTCCTCCGCTAAGAATTTGCGCCAGATTGCACTCAGTTCGCGACCGCAACCGTCCATTTGCGACATTGCCACGCCCTTGCCGAGATAACCCTCGCCGCATAGGTTTGGGAGAGTCGAATCCAACTCGCGATATTTGATAACAGGCACCAATGACAGACGGGCAGCAGACCCCCCCTGAACAGAATCAGGGCTATCAGGTTCTGGCGCGAAAGCACCGACCGCAAACCTTTGCCGATTTGATCGGGCAAGAGGCAATGGTGCGTACCCTGCGCAATGCGTTTGAACATGACCGCATTCACCATGCTTTTGTTATGACTGGTGTTCGCGGTGTTGGCAAAACCACGACTGCGCGGATTATCGCCAAAGGTTTGAACTGTATTGGAGAGGACGGTCAGGGCGGTGCAACGATCAGCCCTTGCGGTGTTTGTGAACCTTGTCGCCAAATCGCTGACAGCCGCCATGTTGATGTTTTGGAAATGGATGCTGCCAGCCGCACTGGCGTTGGCGACATTCGGGAAATTATTGATAGCGTTCGCTATCGCGCGGCCTCTGCCCGCTACAAAGTCTATATCATTGATGAGGTTCACATGCTGTCGACCAGTGCGTTTAACGCGCTGCTAAAGACGCTCGAAGAACCGCCTGCTCACGTTAAATTCATCTTTGCCACCACTGAAATCCGCAAGGTGCCGGTGACGGTGCTCAGCCGATGCCAACGGTTTGACCTGCGCCGCATTGAGCCGGAGGTAATGATCGACTTCCTGCGCGGTGTTGCAGAACAGGAAAGTGCCAAAGTCGCTGAGGATGCGCTGGCCCTGATTACCCGTGCTGCCGAAGGGTCTGCGCGCGATGCACTTTCGTTGCTGGATCAGGCTATTGCCCACGGTGCCGGCGAAACAGGCGCGGATCAGGTTCGTGCCATGCTGGGGCTGGCGGACCGAGGCCGCGTTATTGATCTGTTCGAACAGATCATGAAGGGCGATGCCGCCGCTGCGCTGGAGGAAATCGGTCGCCAGTATGCTGATGGTGCTGACCCATTGGCGGTGCTGCGTGATCTGGCGGAGCTGACCCATTGGATTAGCGTTGTTAAAATCAACGCCGATAATGCCAACGATCCAACCGTTTCGACCGATGAACGAGACCGGGGCAAAACCCTGGCCGAAAATCTGTCAATGCGGGCAATGACCCGGATGTGGCAGATGCTGTTAAAGGCATTAGAGGAAGTTGGCCGCGCACCAAATTCCATGATGGCAGCTGAAATGGCGATTATCCGGCTTACCCATGTGGCCGAATTGCCTACACCCGGCGACATTGTTAAACGCCTGACCGAAGGTGGCGGTGGCCCTCGACCCGTTGGTCCGACGGGGCCATCCGGACCATCTGGGGGAAGTGCACCTGTTGGCGGGGAACCAACCAGCGGGGGGGCAACCAGCGCGGGACCATCTGGTGGTGTCACAGCGCAGATTGGTGGTGCGCCAGCGCCTCGGCCAGAACCAGCGCCGCGTGCATCAAGCGCCGCTTTGGCAATCTATCAAAGCTTTGATCAGATCGTTGCGCTGATCCGCGAACGCAGAGACATGAAACTGCTGACCGAGGTGAAAAGCTATCTGGGTCTTGCTCACTTTTCTCCCGGCCGAATTGATTTTCAACCGGCGCCCGGCGCACCGCCATCATTGGCGCAGGAGCTCGGCGCCAAGCTGGGTCAATGGACCGGCGCGCGCTGGATGGTCAGTGTTGTACAAACGGGCGGCCAACCAACCATTACCGCCGCGTTACAGGCAGAACGAAGCGCGGCCGAAGAGGACGCCAAAACTAATCCTTTGGTCGCGGCGGTGCTGGATATTTTTCCCGGTGCCAAAATAACAGAATTGCGGGATTTGGCCGCCATTGAAGAAGTGCCACCCCCGCCCCCGGAATATGATGATGAGGATGCGCTGGACGACGATTGGTCGCCCGTCGATCCCTTTACCGACTAAGGAAATACGATGTTCAAAGGTCTCGGCGATATGGGCAAGCTGATGAGGCAAGCCCAGGAAATGCAATCCAAAATGGCTGATGCACAAGCACGGCTGGATGAGATTGAAGTGACGGGCGAAGCTGGCGCCGGCATGGTGCAGGCCGTGGCGACGGCAAAGGGCGAGCTGAAAAAACTCACCATCGACCCATCAATATTCAACCCTGAAGACAAGGAAGTGGTCGAAGACCTGATCGTCGCGGCGGTTAAAGAAGCACAAGCAAAGGCTGCCGATGCTGCGCAGGCTGAAATGGGTAAAGTAACCGAGGGTCTGCAAATGCCACCGGGCATGAAAATGCCATTCTGAAACACAGTTAAAGATACAAAGTCAAAATCCCGCCGCGCAACGACGTAATCTGACGCTGTAACGCTTGCCTTAACTAGGAGGGATCGGTTGAGTTGATTTTCACTTTCGTGAAAGGAAGCCAATGCCCGCAGTTGAGTTACTGTTTACACAAGCTGAATATGACGCCCGGCTGTTCGCCACACGCGCTGTCATGGCTGATCAGGGCCTTGACGCCCTTATCGTCACGGACCCAAGCAACATGAACTGGCTGACCGGTTATGACGGCTGGTCGTTTTATGTGCATCAAGCGGTGGTTGTGACCAGCGCGGGGCAGCCTTGGGTTTGGACCCGGACACAAGACATGGCGGGTGCCTATCAAACCTGCTGGGTCCATGATGCTCAGGTGCTTACCTATCCCGAAGAGCACGTCCAAAACCCTCCGCATCACCCCTATCAAACTCTTTGTCGCCATCTGACAGATATGGGTATAGGCGGGGGCCGGATTGGCGCTGAATTCGACAACTACTACTTCTCGGCCAAATGCCTAGAGGTTTTACGAAGTGATTTGCCAACGGCTTCCATCATTGATGCAACGGGTTTGGTAAACTGGCGTCGCGCGGTTAAATCCGATGCTGAAATTGCCCTAATGCGCAAGGCTGGGCTGATCAGCGCGGCCATTCATCAAACCATTCGCGACAACATTCGCATCGGCATCCCGAAACATGAACTGGTGGCAGAGGCACAACGTGCAGCGACCCGTGGCGTGAACGGAATCGCTGGTGACTATGCAGCGATTCAGGTAATTGCACCGTCGGGCAAGGAAGCTTCAGCAAGTCACATCACCTGGAATGATCGGCCCATGGTGGCGGGTGAAGCAACCTATTTTGAAATATCCGGCTGCCATCACCGTTATCATTGCCCGGTCAGCCGCACCTATTTCCTCGGCGATCCACCATTAGATATTCGGCGGGCAGAGGCCGCCATCCTTACAGCAATCGAAGATGTACTGTCTGCTGCAAAGCCGGGGGTAACATGTGAGGATGTTGCACAGGCAGTCTATGACAGTTTTGCCCGCGCAGGGTTTTCCAAGAACAACCGCACCGGCTACCCGATTGGCCTCAGCTACCCGCCAGATTGGGGGGAACGCACGATGAGCCTGCGGCCCGGTGATACGACGGAATTGAAAGAGGGTATGTGTTTTCACCTAATGCCCGGCCTTTGGACACCAGATTGGGGTGTAGCAATAACCGAAAGCTTTGTGGTGACAACAACCGGTGGGTCAGCATTAGCCGACATCCCCCGCGAAATTTTCACCTCGTAAATCTGCGGTAACGGTAACATAGTGTGCAAAGCGACCTGCTTTGCGCCGTGTAACCCACCTGATACCATGCGGGCTGGGACCTCTTTTTAATTGATTCGGCTGTTTTTCAACGGGTACAGCGGTTGTTGAAAAACATGCACCAAGGCGGCGTTGTAACTGTGAAGAAACTGTACAAATTATTGGTTATTGTTGGGCTCCTTGCCCCTATGCTTGGGGTAACGGCAGCCTCTGCACAGGTAAAAACCGCAGATGCAATTATCAAAGAGCTGAGTGCGGACAATGCCGGCCCACTCGTGCGTTCAATGGGTGCCGCCGCCGCAACCGCTCTACCACCATCAAATCCTTTACCCGCAAGCTTTGATTTTTCTCGGGTCGACCTGACCGTGCAATTTGACGGCGATAGTCATTTGCTAACTACACAGGGCATGACAGTTCTACGCTCGCTGGCTGCCGCTTTAAATGATGGCAAACTTAAAGAAGGTCGTTTTCAGATTGGCGCTCATGCGGTTGCCAAAGGGGCCTCAAACGCCAGTCAGGCGCTATCGGCACGTCGCGCGGCCACTGTCGTAGAGCATTTGAGTCTGTTTTACGGCGTCGACGCAACCCGACTGTTTCCGGTTGGATACGGCCAGTCTGCGCCAATTGATGCTGCAAATCTTGGTAACCCGCTAAACCAGCGTATCACGGTAATTAATTTTGCGACCCCGGCTGAATAAGACAGGATGGAAAGAACCATGATCATGCGAAACCTGATCAAAATCGCCGCCCTCATTCTGACGGTCACCGTCGCCACCGTTGCACACGCTCAAAAACGTGTCGCATTGGTCGTTGGCAACAGCGCCTATCAATATACGTCAGAGCTTGCCAACCCCAGCAATGATGCCCGCGCCATTGCCGCAAAGCTGGAAAGCCTGAACTTCATCGTCATCGAAGGTTTTGATCTGGATTATCGCGGCCTGAACCTGGCCATGCGTGAATTTGCCATTGAGGCAAAGGATGCCGACCTCAACCTGTTTTTCTATGCAGGCCATGGCGTCGACATCAACGGCACGAACTACATTGTACCGACCGATGCCCAGTTCGCGGATGAAAGCGCTCCGGATTTTGAGGCTGTTCCTGTTGATCGACTAATTAGGTTGATGCAATTTTCCGCTGGTGTCAGCCTCGTGTTTCTTGATGCCTGTCGTGACAACCCTCTCGGACGGACACTCGCTCGCTCTATGGGCGGCGGCACACGGTCGGCTGGCGTGCGCTCTGGCTTGGCTGAAATGCAAATTCAGGATCCGGGTGAAGGTATCGCCATCGGATTTGCCACCAGTCCCGGCCACGTGGCCTTGGATGGCGAAGGTGCCAATTCACCTTTCACAACGGCACTGCTTAAATTTATCGACGCGCCGAATATGGATATTACTGAGGTGATGAGCCGGGTGACTGGCGACGTTTATAAATCGACAAAACAAAGCCAGCGCCCGTGGCTGAACACCTCACTTACTGGCCCCGTCATTTTGAACCCCGTCGCAGAACCGGTTGTGGCGGCAGCAACGACACCTGCCGCCGGGCCAGCGGTACAAACAACAGCCGCTCCAGCGGTCAATCAGGATTTGGAAACCGAGAAATTCATGCTCCAGATGGCGCGGGAGAGCGGTGACATAGCAGATTACGAAGCCTATCTGGAATCTTTCCCGAACGGAAAATTCGCTGCTTTGGCAACCAATGCAATCAAGCGCATTAAGTCGGAGGAAGCGGAGATTGTAACGGCCGCGGTGGAACCTACCGCCCCAACGACAGTCACTCGCGCGATCTCGGTTGAGCCAACAGGGCCATTGCTGTTGAAAGTCACTCCTGCGGTTGCAACCGCGCCGAGTTCCCAACTTACCGAAGAGGCATTGTTCATGAACCGCGCGAAACGGAAAGAGGTTCAGGCCCGGCTCAACCTAGCTGGTGCAAACACCGGCAGACCGGATGGTGCCTTTGGTCGGAATACGCGGTTGGGCATTCAAAATTGGCAATTGCAATCGGGTTTGCTAGCCACCGGTTTCCTGAATGCTGTACAACTACAAATTCTGACTGCGAACACCGAAGTTCAATATGTTGCCTATCTAGCGGCCCAACCGGTACGGCAACCGGTTGCCCAGTCAACAACGACTACAAGAACCACTCCAAAGCCTGCTGAAACACCAGCCTCAACGCAAATCGATGAAGTAAAAACCCCCGGCGAAGCCGTTGATAAAATCATCACTGGCATTGGCACAGGGCTAGGCAATCTGTTTAGCAGCGATTAAAGCGATCTCAGGTCAATTTGACCTGAACGCAATTACGTTGCCTACAGGCACGCTGCCTTGAGGGCAATTTCGGAGTGGTCATGTCGGGTAATTCGGATGCAAAAGTCGCCAAGATGCTGCACGCACGGGGTGAAACCCTGTCCAAAGGTGAGCCGGTCGCAACACCGATCATCCACAGCACCATGTTTCACCTTCCCGGCCTGCCAGAGGATTTCCCGAACTACGGCCGCGTAGCAAACCCAACGTGGGATCAGCTAGAGCATAGTCTTTCTTTGCTAGAGGAAGCACCCTGCATCAGCTTTCCGTCAGGCATGGCAGCGATTGCGGCATCCTTGTTTGCAACGCTAAAGGCTGGCGACAGGATCCTGATCCCTTCTGACGGTTATTATGTAACGCGGGTTCTATCATCCCAGTTTCTGGCCAAATTTGGTGTTGAAGTAACTGAGCGGAGCACCAATGCGTTCAGCGATGGTGGGTTTGAGGGTTTCACAGTGGTGTTTTTAGAAACACCGTCCAATCCGGGTTTAGACCTGATTGACCTTGCCGAAACCGCTGCGGCCGTACGTCGGGCTGGCGGCATCACCATTTGCGATAACACCACCATGACACCGCTGGGCCAACGACCATTGGATCACGGTATTGATATTGTTGTTGCCTCTGACACAAAATCCCCGGGTGGGCATTCCGACGTATTGCTCGGCCATGTCGCCAGTCGTGATGCTAAAATCACGCAAAACGTCGAGGCATGGCGCAAATTCTCTGGCTCCATCCCCGGCCCGCAAGAGGCTTGGATGCTTCATCGAGGGTTAGAGACGTTAGAGGTCCGGTTTGACCGGATGTGTTCTTCGGCGCAGATCATCGCAGAACGACTGGCCGATCACCCAGCGGTAAAGGCAATCCGCTATCCCGGCCTGCCCGCGGACCCGGCGCATAATCTGGCGCACAAACAAATGCTGCGATCTGGCTTTTTGATGTCCTTGACACTTGAGACTGAGGATAAGGCCGAAAGCTTCATCAATAACTGCCCGATGCTACGCCCTGCCACATCATTTGGCGGCGTCCACAGTTCCGCCGAGCGGCGGATCAGATGGGGCGATGCCGTGGACCCAGCGTTTATTCGCCTGTCAGTGGGATGTGAGCCGGTTGAAGAATTGTGGGGCGCGATCAGGGCCGGTCTGAACCGGGTTTAGGTTTGCCATCCCGGGCTTGACCCACTGGTGTCCGGTTTAATATTTTCCGAGCTCCATTTCAGTTTGTCTTTTATCTGGGGGCGGGTGTTGTTCAAGTTTTGCTATGGCGCTGATGCATCTGCGGTGCATGATGTTCAGCCTGATAAGGCGGGCGTAGGCTTGCAGGCTTTTGACCACCAATTGTTTGGATTTCGCCATTTGGATCAGGAGGTATGCGATCAATGCAACATAGATTTGTATCGCCGTGGCGTTCTGGCTTGTGCCAAGGAAGTGGCGGATCTTTAGGTTCTGTTTGATCCATTTAAAGAACAATTCGATGTCCCAGCGACGTTTGTAGAGCGCGGCGATTTCTTCGGCTGGGGCGTCAAGGTCATTGGTGGCAAGGCGCAGGGTCG
>JBMYPG010000051.1:0-17960 GCA_049600095.1 Pikeienuella sp.
TCCGGCGGCGGAGAGTTTGTCGCTCCCCGCCGCCGGTGAAAGGGGTTCTAAGGAGAATCGCATTGCACTGCAACAGCTTTCTCAACCTTTTTTCCTTTTTATAACAAAAAAAACAAAAAACCTTTCAAAACAACAACTTAACAATCAAACCCAACGCCAAAACAACCAAAACACCCCCAAAATCCAACAACAACAAACACAAATCACAGGAATCAACTCTATCAACAACAAAATCCAACCAATCCCAACGATCCACTCATACAAATCACCAGACAATTTCAGAACAAAAACACAAACATTTCAAAACATAGGTTAGTCTGCTGGCGGACGCCGGATCGTTTGGTCCAGACTTGAAATCACTTCAGGTGCCGAAAAGACATAATCATCGTCTGGGCGTTCGCCCGAGAACGTTACGATTGTAGCCGATGCCTCATGGCGGGATATAGGGGCGAGGTCACTAACTGGGAAATTCACGAATACACTGCCACCTAATCTGGTGCGCCCACCGATCCCAATACCTAATCCATATCCAACACGTGGACTGACGTTTTGATAGCGTGTTTCCTTATCAGCGTTTTTGTCCACCACTCGAAAATACTCGTGCCCTGCCTCAATCGTGGTTTCAGCAGCACGATAAAGGAAATAAGTTTCGACCACTTCTCGTTTGGTAGACGAGTTACCCTTGAACGTCACAAGATACTTATTGGTTTCAAGTTTCTGTACCAAATACCCGTCACCACCGGTCGATGGCGCATAGTTAGTTGGCCCTACGCAGGCTACCAAAGTAACAAACAACATAGAAAAAATAGTAAAGCGCATGAAAACTCCTCCGGTGCCTGACAATAGCATATGCGAGGGAGGGTCGGAACCACAGCACAGTTTGTTGAATATTCGCTACCGGCCGCGCATCAGTGCAGCGATTAAACCATCTGCGGCACCCTCTATCAAATCGAGAGCATAGTCGAAGCCACCTTCATAATATGGGTCAGGAACCTCATCGCATCCGCACTCCGGTGAATATGACAGAAACAACACCGTTTTGGCGGTGGATTCTTTTGGTTCAATTGATGCAAGTGAACGTAAATTGCCGTGATCCATGGCGACTATATAGTCATAGGATAGAAAATCAGATTGAATGACCTGCCGCGCGTGTTGATTGCTAAGGTCATAACCACGCTTTGCGGCCTCTATTTGAGCTCGTCGGTCAGGTGCTTCTCCGACATGCCACGATCCAGTTCCGGCGCTGTCGACCTCTACCCTTAAACCCGCATTGGCGGCTCGAGCACGGAACACGCCTTCGGCAGTAGGGGATCGGCAGATATTGCCGAGGCAGACGAAAAGGATTTTAGTCATGATCAATCAATATCAGCCGGAGCAAACCATGAAAATTGTTATTCTTACGGGCGCGGGGATTTCGTCGGAAAGTGGCCTTGGAACCTTTCGTGACAAAGATGGTTTGTGGACCAAAGTCAGCCTGGAGGATGTCGCAACTCCCGAAGGGTTCGCCCGCAACCCGGCGATGGTACAGGATTTCTATAACCAACGGCGCAAAAATTGCGCTGAGGCGTCACCGAATGCTGCACATGAGGCTTTGGCCAGATTGGAGGCTGGGCCGCATGACGTTCTTGTCGTGACACAAAACGTCGACAACCTGCACGAACGCGGCGGATCGCGTCACGTGATCCATATGCATGGAGAACTAATGGCACAGCTTTGCGCTGCCTGTGGGGATCGCCGCCCTTGCGATAAAGACATAGCCGTTGATCAGGCCTGCCCAGCTTGCGGCGCATCTGCCCTACGGCCCGATGTCGTTTGGTTTGGTGAAATCCCCTATCATATGGAAGTGATTTGGGATGAGTTGCGGCAGGCTGACCTTTTCGTTTCAATCGGCACCTCTGGCCAAGTCTATCCCGCAGCAGCATTCGCGCAGGATGCAAAGCGATATGGTGCACGTACATTGGAGCTGAATTTGGAACCCTCGGACGGAGCAAGCGACTTTGATGAGGCTCAATATGGTCCGGCTACAGTTGTAGTACCCGAATGGGTAGAAGCGATGCTGGCCGAAAAAGCTTGAGCGGACACCACGAAGGCTTTAGGCCTCAGCGGGCGTGGGGTCAGTCTAGCAAAGGCCCGTCTAAGTAAGGAACGCCAATGTCTATCTCTAACATCATGATCACCGTTGGCATCGTTTGCGCGATAACCGGGCTTGCTGGACTGGTTTACTGCATCAACTTGGCCCGCCAGGTGAAACGCGGTGACTGGCCAGAGGATAAATTACAGACCGCCCTTATTCGGATGAGCGCGGTCAACATGGCCTCCATGGGCGGTGCTATGATGGGCCTGGCAATTTTGTTGGTGGGCTTGATCCTCGACTAAAGACGGCGGAGGCTTCTTATGGCTGGTGGTTGGGCGCGTGATGGTGCGGTAAACGAGCAGATTGAGGCGTCCATTGCTGACGAGTTAAAGCGGATGCAAATGGCGCGGCCCAAGGTTGGTCAAAGCCGTACGCATTGTGAAGAATGCGAAGAACCCATTCCTGAAGCCCGCAGAATGGCAGCGCCGGGCGTTCGGTTCTGCGTTGAATGTCAGACTGAACGAGACGCCCGCCCGGTCATGCGGGGTGGGATCAACCGGCGTGGGTCAAAAGATAGCCAGTTAAAATAGTTCTATGATTTTTACCGCCATGGCGTTGACTTTTACCCTATATATCCATAATTCATGATATATGGATGAATCAAGTGCACTCGCCGCCTTTAGCGCCCTTAGCCAACCAACCCGGTTGGCTGTGTTTCGCGTGCTTATTCAGGCCGGACCCGTCGGCATGGCTGCCGGTGAAATGAGCGACAAGCTGGATGTTCGGCAAAACACCTTATCTGCAAACCTGTCTGTCTTGCTGAACGCCGGATTGCTTAGAAACGAACGGCAAGGCCGGTCTATTCGCTATTTTGTCGACATGAACGGCGTGCGCGGTTTGCTTATCTTTTTGCTGCAGGACTGCTGCGGCGGTCAGGCCAAAGACTGCGGCCCTCTAATTGCCGATTTGTGCTGCGGCTGCTGACTCCCCTCAATGAAATGAAGAAGACGATCCAATGACTGACTTGCCAAACCTCGATATGGGCCGCGTGGTTGCCATCGACCCTGCATTATACGTTGCGCCAAGTGATGACGGTCATGCACCGCGCATTCTGATGCTTTATGGATCACTGCGCGAACATTCCTACTCTCGTTTTGCAACCGAGGAAGGTAAACGCATCCTCGAAGCCTTTGGCGCTGAGGTGAAAATCTTTAACCCCGCCGGTTTGCCCCAACCCGATTCCGTGCCGGAGGATCACCCGAAGGTAAAAGAACTACGTGAATTGAGCGTTTGGGCAGAAGGCATGGTCTGGTCCAGCCCTGAGCGGCATGGGTCTATGACCGGGATCATGAAAACCCAAATCGACTGGCTGCCTCTATCGCTGGGCGGCGTTCGCCCGACGCAGGGCAAAACGCTGGCGGTTATGCAGGTTTGCGGCGGATCGCAGAGCTTTAATGCCGTTAACCAGCTCCGCATTTTGGGTCGCTGGATGCGGATGGTAACAATCCCCAACCAATCATCCGTTGCTAAGGCTTGGGATGAGTTCGGCAAAGACGGCCGCATGCGCCCATCCCCCTATTACAATCGCATCGTCGACGTGATGGAGGAGTTGGTGAAGTTCACCTATATGGTGCGCGGCCGGAATGAAACGCTGACCGACAGATATTCCGAGCGAAAAGAAAGCCGTGCAGCATTGTCAGCGCGGGTGAATAAGGCGGCGGATGAGTAGGTTTTATGGGGCAGTTTCGCGGCGGTTAGAGATGGCAGATTTCGCCAATCATTAACCGCCGTTAAATTGTGTGAAACGCATTCGTTCTTCCCTTTGCAGCCGTGCAAAAACTGTTAGGCTTTGGCAACGCTTGTTTGCAGCAGGAACCGCACCATGAAATTTGTTCGCACGCCTGATGATCGTTTTGCCAATTTGGCTGATTACAATTTCGCGCCGCATTACGTTGATGTTGATGACAGCGAAGGCGGCAAGCTGCGGCTGCATTATGTTGATGAAGGGCCAGCGGATGCGAACCCGGTCCTGTTGATGCATGGTGAACCTTCATGGTCCTATCTGTATCGCCACATGATCCCGGTGTTCACCGCCGCTGGCCACCGCGCGGTGGCACCTGACCTGATTGGTTTTGGGCGGTCCGACAAACCCACCGAACGTAGTGATTTTACCTATCAGCGCCACGTCGATTGGATGAGCGACTGGCTGGTGCAAGTGGACCTCAACAACATCACGCTGGTTTGTCAGGACTGGGGCGGGCTTATTGGTCTGCGCTTGTTGGCTGCTATACCTGAACGGTTCGACAGGCTCGTTGTCGCCAACACCGCCCTGCCCACCGGCGACCAGCCGATGAGTGATGCTTTCAAGGCATGGCGTGATTATTCTCAGACCGTGCCTGACTTTAATTCAGGCAAAATCGTCTATGGCGGCACATCGCAAAAACTAACCGATGATGAAATCGCCGCCTATAACGCCCCGTTCCCTGATGACACATACAAAGCAGGTGCCCGCCAGTTCCCGGCGCTTGTTCCCGACAGCCCCGACAACCCAGCGACCGAGGCAA
Source organism: Pikeienuella sp. (assembly GCA_049600095.1). Classification (GTDB taxonomy): domain Bacteria; phylum Pseudomonadota; class Alphaproteobacteria; order Rhodobacterales; family Rhodobacteraceae; genus Pikeienuella. The sequence goes on from JBMYPG010000051.1 coordinate 4,639, forward strand.
ACCGCGCCGCCTGGCAGGTGTTACGAGGCCTGAATATCCCCGTCCTCACCGCCTTTGGTGCCGATGACAAAGTTATGGCCGGCGTTGAAAAGGTATTCCAAAAACTAATGCCGGGGGCCGCTGGCCAAAACCACGTCATTTTCCCCAACGCGGGGCATTTCTTGCAAGAGGATGTGGGCGCGGAGCTGGCTCAGGCAACGATAGATTTTATGGACTAAATCAAACCACGCCTACGCAGTTTTTTGCGCGATCAACCCCAGTTCCTCAACCATTGCATCGCTCATGATGAACTTTTGCGGCTTGCCGGTGACAGTCATCGGCAACTCATCTTTGATCCTGACATGGGCGGGCACTTTGAAATGCGCCACCTGACCTTTGCAGAACTCAATTACATCCTGCTCTGACAGGTTAGCACCGGCCTTAGGAACGACCCAGGCACAACTGATTTCACCCAGCCGGTCATCTGGCACACCAAACACCTGAACCTCAGAAATTGCGGGGTTGGTATATAGAAACTCCTCAATTTCCCGAGGATAGATATTCTCCCCTCCACGGCAAATCATATCCTTCACTCGCCCGGTGATGTTGCAATACCCCTCAGCATCCAACGTCGCCAAATCGCCGGTATGCATCCAGCCGTCAGCATCAATCGCTTCGGCAGTGCGGGTCGCATCATCCCAATACCCCTGCATCACCGAATAACCGCGCGTCAGCAATTCACCCTGCACGCCAACGGCAACGGTTTGCCCTGCATCGTCGATGATTTTCACCTCAACATGTGGGTGCACGCGGCCGACGGATGATACGCGCTTTTCCAGCGGATCATCGACATTGCTTTGGAATGACACCGGGCTGGTTTCGGTCATCCCATAGGCAATCGTCACCTCCGTCATGTTCATTTTCGACTGAACATCCTTCATCACCTCAATCGGGCAAGGTGAACCGGCCATGATCCCGGTGCGCAGGTGGCTCAGGTCAAAACTATCAAAATTCGGCAACGCCAACTCGGCGACAAACATGGTCGGCACGCCAAACAACGCCGTGCATTTTTCGGCTGATACAGCCGCCAGCGTTACCGCAGGTTCAAACCCCTCACCGGGAACAACCATAGTCGCGCCTTTGGTAACACAGCCCAGCGTACCCATGACCATTCCGAAACAGTGATAAAACGGCACCGGGATGCACAGCCGATCAGCGCTCGACAACTCCATCGCACCAGTTACAAAATGAGCGTTATTGACGATATTCCTATGTGTCAGACAGGCACCTTTGGGCTGCCCTGTGGTACCGCTGGTGAATTGAATATTGATCGGATCATTGCAATCCAAGATCTCGCTGATCGCATCCAAACGCGAAACATCCACCGCCCGCCCCGATGTCATAACGTCATCAAAGGCCGACATGCCCGTTGGTGTGTCCGACCCCATACAAATGATGGTTGTCAGATGGGGCAGAGCCTTTGCAACCAAACACCCTGGCGCGCAATGGCCCAGCTCAGGCGCAAGTTCGGCCAACATGTCGGTGTAGGCAGAGGCTTTGAAAGCCCGCGCCGTGATCAGCCCCTTACAACCGACTTTGTTCAGCGCGTATTCCAGCTCATAAGTTCGATAGGCTGGATTGACGTTGACCAGAATAATACCCAGCCGTGCGGTGGCGAATTGGGCCAACAGCCATTCGTATCGATTAGGGGACCAAACGCCGATACGGTCGCCTTTTACGAACCCCAGCTCCAGCAATCCACCGGCCAGCGCATCAACAGCATCGCTAAATTCCGTATAACTCCAACGGATCGCCTGATCACAAAATACTACCGCCTCGTTATTTGGATAGGTTGCAACAGCCTCTTTCAACAATGCAGGAATGGTTTTTTCCAACAACGCCTGATCAACACGGCCACGAACCTGAGAAACACCGCCAACCGGCGCAATTTGAATTGGCTGATTTTGCAAGACAGACATCCTTTTGGGAAACACGCCAGCCAATCTAACAATGCCGCGCAGCTTGTCTAGCAATCACCAAATAGAATGCCGTTATTAGCCCGTCGCCATTGTATCGCGAACCAATAATGACATGCCCGCTTTACGGGCCTTGTTCGCCGCCTGAGTTCTTGAATCTACGCCCAGTTTCCTGAACACGTTTTTTACGTGGAAATGGACAGTGTTGTCAGAAATAGAGAGGATGCCAGCAATTTCCCGGTTTGATTTGCCATGTGTTAGCCATTGCAGGCAATCCACTTCGCGGGGGCTTAACAGCTCGGTGAGGTCGTCGCCTTTTACCTCAACTTCTTTCTGTCCACCGCGAAACGCCAGCAACGCCTCCATGAAATATGCTGAAAGCGCAGCGATCAGTTCCCGCGTCTCTTCAAACCGGCGAAACTTCTTTTCACCCTTGCCCCGCATATAGACAGTCACAGCCTGCATGACGCCGATGGTAGAAAGCGGCACACACCACGCCTTGCGCACTCCGGCCCAGGCCAATGTCCGCTTTTGCCAAGCGACAGAGCTATTAGGGGCCATCAGGTCCAAACTGGATACATACTCAAACGGCGTCAGTGCCGTGCAAATGCGAGTCAGGCAGGGGCAAATCTCAGCCAAACCATCCTGTAGGTACGGTTCCAAAATGCGCATGTCGTAACTGGCAGAAATGAAATTTTCTGTTTGATATGATTTTACGCTGGTTTCAAAGATATGGCTGAACGCGTCATACCCATCATAGCCCAGCGCCTTAATCTCGGCTACAAACAGCTTTTCCAACTCTCGTTGCGTCGCAGCCTCAGCAGCGGCCTGAATGAAACGGTCAATGTCCTCACGCATCTGTGGCCTCCCTTACATCAGTCCAGCCTATCACAAATTCCCTAAAACCTACGATCATAATGGCAAGTCCAATGACCAACGCGGGTCGGATGGGGCAGAGAAACTGCGACGGTATTGCAGTTCCAGCCCCACCTGCCCGTCTAGCCGTTGCGGCAGGCCAAGGCGCAGGGTGCCATTTTCCAAACGCCACTCAAACACCCGGATCAACCGCCCAGCCGCGATATCGGCAAAGGCATTTGCACCAAAGTCACCCTCCTCAAACGCTTCCGGCGGGCCATATTGGCGGGTAATCTCTGCCTGTGCGCGGATCAGCAGATCCTCCAGCTCATTCGCTCCTCTGGCAATATCCGGCGTGACCAGAACGGCGGCAGCCTCCAGCATGATGCCAGAGCTATCGGGGGCGAGGGCAAAGCGTTGGCGTTCAAAAATGTTCTCGAAATATCGTTCTTCAAACACAAACGCCCCATTAACCGGCACCGCGCCCAGGATCTCTGCTTCCTCCATGATGATAAAGGCATCATCCAATGGGGCACCGGGCAGGAAAGCGTCCATCACCAGCCCGGAATCCGCCGCAGCTGTCAGGCGGTCCTCCAATGATGCCTGCGGCTCAGCCGGGCCAGAAACGCGACGCTCAGACTCGGGTATTTTGCCAAATTGAAACGTATATGTGGCCCCGATCTGATAACCATGGGTGTTTTCACCATCCGGCGCACGCCCATCATAGCGGGCATCGAACCTAAACTGATGAGGACCAGTGGCATAATCATAGGTCGCTGCAATTCGAGTCGTGTCCAGATCAGCACCCGCCTGCGCCGGGCGTTGCGACAGCAGACTGGCGTTCAGGCCAAACCGATGCGGTCCCATCCGGCCATTCAGGGCCAGATTCGGCCCGTAATCCACATCATTCAACCCGCCGGTTAGCCGATTGCGCAGGGTAAAGCCCAGATTGGACGACCCCTGCACACCATAAAGGTCAAACCGCTGCGCAAGACCAACCTGCGCCTGCCGGGTCAATACATCAGCACCGCCAGCGCGATCATTCCGATCATCAAGCAGCAATCCAAAAGTCGCGCTGGTCGTTTCTGTAAACGCTAGGTTCATGTTCAGATTGGCGACAAGGTTTTGGCTATCAACAGTATCATCTGCATTGGTGGTAAACTGGCCAAAAGTATCCAATGAACCATTCAGGGCCTGCAATCCAAACAGCCCGGCCTGACCACCGCTGATTGTTGCACCGATAACGCGGGTGTTCGTCTCCACACCTACGGTTAGATTGGTCCGGATTTCCTGGGTTCTGACCCGCGCACTATATCCACCGCCAAAACGCGTTCCAACCTCAGCCTCCAGCGTTTGCCGGTCGCCCTGAACGCTGCCGCCTGTGGGTTCAAACTCATCATCATATCGTTCGGCTTTCAGACGATAGAATGCATCACCATATTGGCCGCGCGCCTCCAGAAAACCGCCCAGCCCCTCCTCGAATGATCCGGTGCCATCATCACGCCGGGCAACGCCAACCTCTGCATCCACCTGAATGCGGTGGCCCTCGCTGGGTTCAAAATTTGTCTCAGCAGCAACCGTCAACACATCTTGAAACTCAGTTGTGCCAGAGCCGGATATGTCACCGCCTAGTCGTGCCCGTGATGAGTTCACCGAAAAAACCGTATCGCCCCACATCATCAACCATGACAGGCCATAATGCTGTTCATCATTCACGGCCTCATCATCGCGAAAGGTCTGCATCCGCGCGCCCGCAAATGCCTGTACAGAATGACGAGCGCCAAATAGCTCGCTGCGCGGCTGAAACTCCACCATCGCGCCTTTTAGCGAAGTGTTGACAGTGCGGGGAGAAAAGAAACCAAAGAAATCACCGGCCGTCGCGCGAAACGGAATTTCACCTTCGCCATTCGTCCACGTCACATTACCCCGCTCCGGGACTATGCCCCGGAAGTTTGACCTCAGGTCAGAGGCATTGGCGACACCAGATAATCGCGCCTGCACCATGTTAAACGGTGAATACCGGCGGTTGGCGGTAAAATCAAAATCTGTAAAGAACTGGGAACCATCGGCACCAAAGGGGCTGTTAGCCTGATTACCATCAACGCTGAAGTCCTCAAACCGGGTGGTCAGCGTGCCATCAATCGCCCATTCATCCGCAACGCCTTCTGGCAAGACCAGTGGGTAAGGCTCTGCCATTGCACCTGTCACAGCGGAAACCAGCGCAATCACCGAAACGGTGCTTAAACGCTTCATTTCAGCGGCTCCGTCACCTGAAACCGCATTTCATTCAAACCTCGGGCATTCACAAAACCATCTACCGGGTCATTCAATACCAAACGGGTCGAAACTGTTGCTGCAACCGTAGAGATGCGAACAAAACCACCCTGCCCATCAGAGGCAACTGCTTGGTTTAGGGTCTGAATGCTCCGCACAGCATTCAGCTCCAGCCGCGCATCGCGCGGTACTTCGGTGATCATTGCGCGGTCAAAACGTTCCTTATCGAACTTCGCATCGCTGATCTTGTCAGCCAGCCCCGGCCCATTCCAAGCCTGCGCCAATTCATCAGCAGCCTGTGCAACCTCATTATGAGGCACATTGGCGATCTCACTCACCAATTCAGCGCCTTCAGGCAGGTCATCCAACACCCGTTCTGCGGTTGGAATTGGGTCAAAGCCTCGCATTTGTTTAGCAAATGACAGGGGGGCCAGCACCGCGAGCAAGATGATCAAAGACACATAGGTAAAAGGATCGCGCCACATCACACACCCACCTCTGTTATTGAATTGACAGTCAGACGGAACACCGGCGTTTGAACCAATGTCAGCGCATCTGCGATATCGCCTGCAAGATTGGTGGCCTGAATTGTGCCCGCCGCACCGGAAATCACATCAATTGTGAAATCCACATCAAACACGCGCCCGGTTGGCCCATGGCGCACTTGCAACACCTTGCGACCAACAAAGAAATTATCGCCAAAAACATTTCCAACCTCTGCCGCAGAAATCTCTGCCGGGGTCAACAATGTGAACCCAGCCCCGAAGGGTGCAAAAGCGCTGAACAGGTCAAGGCGGAAAATATTGGGGTTCAGGTCAAATGGGCTCAGGCTGTTGTTAACAACCGGGAACTCAAAAATCAGCATGTCACCGTCGGTACTGTTAAACAGCGTGCAGTCACCTGTATCAGGGTCAAAACTGATCGAGGCATTTGCCTTGTCAAAGGCTACGCCATCTTTATTGACCGTAAAAGACGCCGAATTGATGCTGGCAGGATCGCAAACATTGTCGTTCCCGTCATCACCATCATCATTGCCGTCATCACCATTGATCAAAGCCAACAGGTCAGCGATTGATCCGACGATCTGACCGTTAAAATTCAGAACCGGCTGCTCCTCATTAAACGGGTCATTGCCGTTGATGTTTTGAACTTCCAACACCTGAAATGTCCGATCGCCCGTACCTTGCAGTTGCTTGGGCAGGCCGGCAGCCTCCCGCGCGTTCTGAAGACCGGGGAAGAGAACCTCTTGGTCTGAATCCAAAGGCTCATTCGCATTGGCCACAATGGCAGCGGCGATAATCGCCACTGACAGGGCAATCCGATGCGGGCGCATGAAATACTCAGCTATTCGCATGTCATTCTACCACCGATTTTATGGGAACAGGCGAGGTGTCGAGCAATTGTAGCTCCACCCGAATTTCCGCACCGGGCGTGAAACCCTGCTTCACGCCGGTCACGATATTGAAACAGAAATCGCCTTCTGCTTCTCTCCGCACATTCGTTACCCGCTGCGCCACAGCCAAGGGCGGCCCGGCCCCGATGATTGACCAGACGCAAACAGTCTCACCTAATTCGGGCGCGGGGGCACCTTGAATGGCGGCAGCAACCTCCATCTGGGCGGCCAGTTCGACCAGTTTTTTGCCAGCCCGGTCCAACCCTTGCAGAAACCGATTGCGATCTTTTTGATCTTCGCGCCGCTGCTTCAGCTCTACTCTGTCAGCGGCGCGCTCACCGGCGCAAAAATCCTTTACACTCAACCCGCCGGTATCCAAGCCCATGGCCAGCACACCAAAGGCGGTGGATTCGCGGCATTCGCGTTCCTGCCCTGACAGACCACCAAAATCCTCAACCGCTGTCTTGTTCACAACTTGCGCGGCCTTACGGAACGGTAGGATTTCAATCCTAGCAGGCAGAGCAGCCATCACACCCAACAGGGTGGCAACAACTTCTGGCCCTTCGATCACTTCAACCCGCGCTAGGCGCTCTTCGGTTTCGATCTTGGCAACAAACCCATCCTCACCTTTTACAAACGGGGTTTCGGTTGGGCCAAATCCTCGCCTTGTCCATCGTGCTTTATACCGGGTCATATCGGCAGGCCCACGAACACTCAGCGTAAAACCATCATTTTCCCGAAGCAGACGTAGCGCATTTGATGTCACCAGAATGGGCTCTGCCGACAGGCTGCGCGCTGCGCCCCCAGTCAACCGTTGCGGTACACCCGTGCTTTCAGACAGAACCGAAACCACCTCAGCGGCACCGATCTTTGGTTCAACAGCAAACTGAAACGACCCCGAAACGCTTTTCTGCACCCGTTTCATGAACCCGCTGTTTGAACTGGTCATCAACCCATCAGGCAGCCCTGCGCGAACGCCAACGCGTGACAATGCTGTCTGCAATGCCTCACGTTCACCGTTGTCGTTAATGAAAACGACACTGGTGGAAACATGCGCTGGGTTTGATGGCTGAACCGAGGGGAAAAACGTATCAATCTGGTCAACCCGCGGCACATCGTTAACCGCCGAGAACACCTGTCCCCGCACGCCCCGCATTTCCATAGAGCCAATGACCCGACCCGTAACAATAAACCCGGCATCATAGTTGAACACATCGCCAAACGGGCTGGTCATGGCGATTTCCATCACTGGGCGGGTAATCCCCTCGGCGCGGAACCTGTTGATGATTTCAGTACGGCCTTCGGTGGCCTCCACCCGACCATTCGCCGAGCTCCAGAACACATCACCGCCCCACGAAATTTCATAACCGCCAGCCTCAAAATCTACTGGGCCGTCAATGGCCACCACCGCCTCATATTCACGGCCAAAGTTAAGCGCATTGTCGAAGGGAACCTCACGCAGTTCCACATTCACAGCATTCATCGTGATCTTGTGGCTGGCCCGCGCCACATTGTTCAACGTCCACGTCACCGTGCTCGCCCCGGGCGCAGCGCCGCGTGCCAGATCTATGCGGGAACCCAGCGTGCGAACCGGGCCTACACCACTGGTTTCAGCCGTCAGAACACCGCGAAACCGCGTCAGGCCATTGAACTGATCACCATCACCATCTGCATAACTGGCAATGGGCTTTGGCATTTCACCAATCGCAGCTTCAGCCATTTCAAGCGAACCGTGACTGGTTCTGCCCGCTTTGAAGTGATCCAATTGCGGCGCAGCACTACCGTCCTTTACATCCAGCCCCGGCAGGCCAAATGATTTGAACAGGATCCCACGGGTGTTCAGCGTGGCCTTGTCACCGAGCGTATCGGCCTCTCCGCCGATGAGAACGAATTTTGGATCTCTCCGGTTAAGAACTGAATTATATTTCGTACCGCATTGCGTCGTTTCACGGCGAAGCCCGGAGTTGTAGGTCAAAGTAACAGAACCGGGGCCAACCGCCGGGACAGACAGTTTTTCACCCTGATCGCCCGTAGCCATGTTTATGGCAGAAAGGGATGCATCCACCGGGGACAGCCCCAGCATGCTACGCAGGTCGATCCGCTGAACTTCTGTCTTAAATACATCCACAGATTTGGCGCAAACCGTTTTCCCGCTCGCATCTTCAGCGGTGCCGTATTTCAGGCAACAGGTTCCGGCAGGGCGCAGGATGATAACATCGGTTTCTAATTCTAATGCCGCATGGGAGTTCAGCGAAAACACCGCTGCTGTATCGGGATCAACCGCGAATAAAACCTCACCCGAACCGCTCTTAAGGCTCCTGCCTGCCCTTCCCAACGGCGTTGTGGTGTCTGGAATGACGGGAACAGCAAATGCCTGATCACCGGGGTCAAATGGCGGCAGTTTGTCAAAAACTGAGCTATCGCCATCCACGGTCAGAACCAAATCGCGTGGCCCCATGTTGGATAGGCTTTTCAAAATAGCCTCAGCCGTTGCAACACCATCAAATGGGCCTTCGTCACCCAGATTTTGGCGTTGCTCTTTTAGGGCCGCCAACCGGTCCTGAAACTCTTTCAGCTTGCGTTCAACATAGGCTGACGGGTCTTCAATCTCTGGCGCTGGCAAGATCACTTCGTTAGCCGCTTGGGCCGTACCCACCTGCATCAGAACGACGGCGGTGAGGGCTTTGAAAAAACGGTTCATCGTTGCGCCTCCGCCTGTGGCTGTTGCGCCTCGGCAACCGCCAGCCCGCATTTTTCTTTTGCCAGTTTCTTGATTTCGTCAGAGGCATCGCCCTCGGCCAATTTGGCACGGAACCTGATGCAATTGGCATCTTGCTGACCTTCGGCCCCGACCTTGCCTGCCAACAACATGCCGCGCCGCGCATTATCCGTCAGCGCCAGAACCGCACTGGCTACCGAACCGGGGCGAATGTCTTCAACCTCGGCCAATTGCTTCAACGCATTGTCGGCTATCCCACGAGCAAACGTCGCTTCATTCGCCACATCTTCGGCCACCTGTCGCGCAGACTTTTGCGAACCAGTCAGTTCAAGCGCCTTTTCATGCAGTTCATCCGATTTTGCTTTTACGGCTTTCAGGTCGCTTTGCAGCCCGTCCACTTTGGCCTTGGCCTTGTCCAGCGCATCAACACGTCCGCTAATGTCTATTGTGGGGTCTTTCACCCGAAGCGCGGGAAAGTTTTTTGAGCTTTTCTTGGGGATTTTCAAAAGGATAGAATTCAATCCCTCAACCTTGTCACCAAAGGAAAGGCCGTTCTTGGCTGCCAGTTCAGTCATGTCGACGCCAAGCTCACCCCCAGCCACCGCAATGTTGAAAAACAACCCTTGCAAACTGTCCACCTCAGCCTCGGCAGCTTGTTTTATGCCGGCATCGAATACGGTTTGAAACAAGCGCGCATCCGCCGCGCTGTTGAATTTTTCAAATCCGCCGGGGTCGATAACGCCGACTTTCCAATTGTCGCCGCCCTGATTGATAAAAGTGTAGTTGCCGAAAGAACCGTCGGTGCTGACGATACCGTTCTGGATCATCTCCTCACGCATCTTCGCCATGGCATCGGCTTGTCCTTTGGTCATCAAGCCACCCTGATTGGCGATTTGCTTTGCAGCATCATCGACACGGGGGACAATCTGAACTTGAAGCGTCTGATCGCCGTCGATCTGGCTGAAAGTTATGTCTGCGGGCTTTGGCTCGGGGACCAGAATTTCCACGTCCTTAAAATCAGCATTCGCCAAAACTTGCCGGCCGGCATTGTCACGCGCCGTTGTCGAGTTAGGTATGAACTCGCCGGTCAATGGGTCGGTTCGCCCAGTCGATAGAAACCTATGCACTACGTTAGGGTTGTCGTCAGGCACGAACACTTTCGCATTACCGCCTTCGGCCAGCAATTTGCCTTTTTGCTCGACGACGTTACCATCGGCATCAACAGTATCGCCCAGCGACCGGCTGGACGCACCCTCAACACCTTCACCGGGTTCAAATTCCCGTCGTGACCCGTCCAATGGCCCGGCACCATCAGTACCGTTTTTGGCCAATGCATCAGCTTCATCTATCGCTTTAATTTGGCTATCTGTCAGGTTGTCCAGCAAGGTTTGGTTTTCAGCGACTTCTTTCTGAGTTTTGATAATTTCATCGCTAATTCCGGTGGCCTTTTTTCCCTTAGCTTTGGCGGCTTCCTCCAAGGCATTCGCAGCCGTTTCCAGCTTAGATTGAGCCTTCTTCGCTGTGGTTAACTTGGCGAATGTCCCTGCTGCTTTTGCAGCCTTACTAAGCCCCAACGTCAGCAACTCTTCAGCCGCAGCCTGCGCCAGAAACGCGTTGACTGAGGTGATGTTGTCCAAACCCTTCTCAAAGGCTCCGGTCAATTTTGCTAGTTTTGCAGCAACTTCAGCCTGCTTTTCAGGCGGTGTATTGGCGATAATTTTGCGGATCTGGTCGGGATCGGTCCCAAATGTTTCACCTAATCCAGGTATGGTCAAAGACCCGCCAAAAACGCCAAGCTCCTGCAATTCCTGCTGGGCTTGGTTGGCCTCTGCCATCTCGTTCAGAAAATTGACAGTGGCGGTTCCAGCCTGAGCCGCCAAATCAATCGTCTTGTCAGCCAGTTCGCCTGTTGCATCGACCGCCTTACCAAAGTCTTCGGTAAATGAGGCATTGGCGTTGCCCTCTGGTTTGCTGAGCCCCAGAAGTGACAGCAAAAAACTGTCTTCGCTGTTAACCGCCTTATCTGCGACGGCCCCAAGGAAACTTAGCGTCGCTTGAAAACCTTCGATGGTTTTCTTACCACTTAAGTAATTCTCCGCTGCGAACAATTCTAATGGCGTACCGGCCAAAAGCCCGGCTGCATCCTGTATTGCGATTAACGACTGTTCCGAAGCGACTTGATTACTCAGGATATTCAATTTGGCAAAGGGTGCCGGGTCGCTTTTCAGATTCAGGATAAATCCAAAATCAGGAATGGGCTGTGGTTCAAATGGGTCCAACTGTAGCTGAGCATTAAACACAAACCCCATGCCGGGAATGCCGTTCAGCGTGTTATCCGCGCCCTTAACATGGAACGGGTCGCCACCCCCGCCAACAACACTGGCAGGGGTGTCATCCTGTATGTCACCAAGGCAATGCTCAAATTTCCGCGAAAACGCGAGGTTCTGCATATCCTCCCGCAACTCGCGATATGCTTTGCGCACTTCCTCCAGCTTGTCACGCGCATCGCGGTTAAAAAACTGGTTCAACGCGTCCAGCGTATCGCCGGTATAGCGCTCTTCAAACTCTGCTCGGCGTTCGTTATAGGCAATTTCCAGATCATCCAGCCGTTGCTGTAAAATCTTCCGCTCTTCGTTCAGACGCTTTACTTCTTCGGGGTCCTTGGTGTTAAAAAATAACAGCTTTGATGCCTGAAACAGCAGCAACTCCTGGGTTGAGGCCGTACCCTGCTCAGGCGGCGGTGACAGGGCGGCAACCGCTATGCCACCGGCTTCCTCGGCCTTTGGTACATTGTTGGGGGCCAATAATCCTTTTTCCGCAGCCTCTGCGCGCAGGCGAACAAATTCCTGAAAAAAACGGAAACTCAGCCCATCAGGTGCCTTTTGGGGCAGGGCAAAATCACCCAACATGCCAGAAAAACGGTCCTTTTCCTTGGCATATTCCGCCTCGGTTTTAGCAATCACCCCTCGAAACGCTAATCCGGCAGAGATGAGGTTACGCAACTTTACAATGACTGGTTCACAAGGAATGCTCAGCAAAGCCTCCATCCGGGCGATGTCGGCATCCAGCAATGGGTCAGCAACAGCATGGCGTGCGGTGGGCAGGGCCATGCTGATCGCGGCAATTACAGAAACGGCGGATTTTCCCAGATAGCGTTTCATGAACATCATTCCCCGCCAGCCGCTACCTTGCGGCGTATGTCACGCATGTCAGCGTTCAGGTCCAAAACCTCCTCGGCAGAGATACGCAACCGTTCCTCTATCTGCCGTAGGTTCGTTGTCTGAATGCACCCTGCAAGCCGGTATTCAGCCGTCGTTCCCTCGTCGCCAATCCCGGCGAGCACAAAACGGCCCGTTTCGCCGGTGTAATGGGTGAAGTTGCGAAAGCCCTTGAATTTCTTGAGGTCGCTGATGTCCTTTAGGCTCAACACCCGAAACGGCGCACCGCTTTCCTTGTCCAGCTTGGTAGCTACTTTGCTGAAAATGCGCCGCCGCGCATCAGCATCAGCGGCGGCTTTCAAAGTGTCCGAGCCGAGCAACGCCTCGGCAGCAGCGATTTGCGCAATCAAAACTGACTTCCGTCGCGATAGTTCAGCTAAAATCGTGGCACTGTCTTCGATGATATCCGGGCCGCAGCTCCAGCCATCAACCTTGGCCCTCGGCTTGCCCCTAACGTCCTTGGTGTTGAAAGAGGTCGTATGATCCGGCGCTTCAATAACCGGCGGTTCGGCGGCGTTAGCTAGGGTCAGGACTCATTGATTTACCCAGAAGATCATGACGGCTGCTATTTGGATTGCGGATAGGAATGTATGGGCGCAACGATCAAACCGCATGGCGATGCGCCGCCAATCCTTGAGCTTTGCGAACATGTTTTCGACCTTGTGACGCTGTTTGTATAAAATTTTACAGTAAGTTGCGGGGTTCTTGCGCTTGGCTCTGGGTGGAATACAGGGGGTAATACCACGCTCAATCAGGGCTGCACGATAAGCGTCGCTATCGTAACCTTTGTCACCCAATAGCTCTGAAGCAGGCGGTAAATCCAGCAACAGGGTCGCCGCACCCTTGTGGTCGGACTGCTGGCCCTCGGTCAGCAAAAGTCGCACCGGGCGGCCCTTGCCGTCGCAAAC
>JBMYPG010000052.1:0-17890 GCA_049600095.1 Pikeienuella sp.
CAGCAAGTGTCCGTGCATGGGCAATCAGGTGACGCTGCACAACCTCGAACCATTTACCGTCGCTGCGGATGGACTGGATGCCTTCGTTCAGGACAGCCATCAGGCGATCTTTGTCTGGGTTGTCGATGGATGTAACGACGTGCAGTTTTACGATGGAAGACAGACGAGCTTGCTCTGCCACCAATTCGCCTGCACCCAATTTAGAGATCGTGTCATCGGCGGTGATTGACGCCATAACAACCACGTCTGCCCGACCTTCGAGTAGTGCTTCGAAACATTCAGCAGCAGTTGAAGGTGTGATCATGGTAATGCGAGGAGGAGTTAGGTCTTTCTCCTCCATCATAAATGTTGCCCAACCTACCGGACGACAGAATGTACGACCGAACAAGCCAGCGTGGGTTGTTGGGTTTGATTGATCATCTGCGCGCATGTAGTAGCCGATAACCTGCTCGAAAACAGGATCGGACCAAGCGAGGTTGCGGCAACGGAACTGAGAGTTTTCGCCGAGTTTTTCGATTACATCACAGTTAGGGCGATACCATGGGAACCCAAATTCATAATGCCCATCTTCGAGCAAAGGTGAGAAGTGTGCGCCCCAGTCGTTCACGAAATCAATCTTGTATTGATCGTCACGAACCGTGCGCTTCATCGCCAGATCAACAAGCTCAGTTACCATTCCGCCATTCTGGAGGTCGTCATCCGTAAATGGAGCAAATCCATTCGCAGTTACAAACCGAATCCGGTTGTCACGTCTGTTTGCTGAAAACGCGCCAGATGGGCTGGCCGCTGCTGGTTGAACGGCGGCGACAGCGGCAGGTGCAGGTTTTGCAGGTGCGGGGGTAGCGACTGCGGCGGCAGCCGGCTGCTGGCCATCACAGGGAACGAAGATGCGCATGCCAATTTCGATTGCCGAAGGGTTGTTCCCAACGACATCTCGGTTGGCCTTATATATAAAGTGATAAGACCTGCCATCCCCATAAGCGCGACGTGTGACCCGCTGCAGGGTATCCCCACTGGCGATTGTGTAGTGTTGTCCACAAGCGATTGATGATTGCGCCTGTGCGCCGCTACCAATCAATGTCGCAACGCCCAGCGCGCAGGCAACTGCTGTTAAACGCATATCAGCCTCCCCCGATATTTATACAACTTTGGCCGTAGCATGGGCGACCAGTGAAAGAGTTGCAAGGGTTCGCGTCGTGATTGCATAGGGTTTTTTATGGCTGGGCTAATGACTTGCAGCTTGTTATTCGCAGCCTAACGACGCTTATGGCGATGTTCCGGTGGGACATCGCCCAAACTTTCTAGAGTAGGGTGGTATGATGAGACGTTTAGCAGAGGTTCCCGAAGATTTACTATCTGTTGATGAACTGAAAAAACTCACTGGGTTGGAGTTTATGACTGGCGTGATGAATGGCCAGATCGCCGCTGCGCCGATCGCGAATCTGTTGGATTATGATTTAGTTGAGGTCGAAGAGGGGCGTGTGGTGTTTGCCGGCGTCCCGGGTTTTCGTAGCTACAACCCCATTGGATCGGTACATGGCGGTTGGTTCGGGACACTTTTGGACAGTTGCATGGCTTGCGCCGTTCATACCGCGCTCCCGGTGGGACAAGGGTACACCACGCTGGAGTATAAGATTAACGTTATTCGGCCAGCGACGATTAAAACCGGCCTGTTGAGGGCAGTGGGCACCACATTGCATGTTGGTCGTCGAACGGGCGTTGCTAGTGGTCGGATCGTTGACGAAGCGGGCAAACTGTACGCCACGGGGTCAACGACATGTATGATTTTTGATTTATGATCGAATCTTTTCAGTGAACCATCTGCTGTTGTTGTTGCGATTCCGTGTGATGCTGGTGATAGGCGGTAGTATTGTTAGTAAAAACCCTAGAACAGCATTCGTAAATTTCGAATTTAGCCGTGCGAGGAAAAATAATTTTAGGTCAATAAGGGTGACCAAAAAAGCGCTTGAGCCGCGAGGCATTATTTGGACGATACTGCCGAAATGGCGTTATAGGTGCCATTGATTGGGAAGGACTTCCGTTTAAGGGGGCCTGAGTGATGTTGGGTTGTTGGTTGTTAGCAAAATCCGCGTAGATACTATAGGAAAATTAGTTTCCTATAGGAAGCAAGGTAATTATTACTTACCTAAATTGCAATTTACACTTCGATTATGATGTTTTTGGTGTGGTTGTATTTGTGCACGACACTTGACGCGGCGCGAATCCAATGTTCACAGTTAGGCACAACAAACGATCAGGCGCGGGCCTTGCTAGACCCGCAAGGTCGTGTGTTTGTGTTTGCAGAAAAACATCAGGGAGATGTGTGAGATGAAAAAATCTGTATTGCTCGGTGCGCTGGCTATTGCTGGCGTCGCGGCTGGCGCGGCTTCGGCCGGCACGCTTGACGACGTCAAAGCAGCTGGCGAACTGAAATGCGGTGTATCAACTGGCCTCGTAGGCTTTGCTGCACCAGATGCGAATGGCGTATGGGGCGGCTTTGACGTTTCAGTATGTCGTGCAGTTGCAGCCGCTGTTTTGGGCGATGCCAACGCTGTAAAATTCGTACCAACAACCGGTAAAACGCGCTTTACAACGCTCGCCTCTGGCGAAGCTGATATGTTGGCTCGGAACACCACTTGGACATTTAGCCGTGACGTAGACCTCGGTTTTGAATTTGTTGGTGTTAACTACTACGATGGTCAGGGCTTTATGGTCCCGAAAGAACTGGGCGTTACTTCAGCGAAAGAGCTGGACGGCGCTACTGTTTGCATCCAGACCGGTACAACAACAGAGCTGAACCTCGCCGATTATTTCCGCGCCAACGGCATCAGCTATGAGCCGGTTCCAATCGAAACCAACGCAGAAGCGCAGCAGAAGTATCTGTCAAACGCTTGTGACGTGTACACAACTGACGCATCAGGTCTGGCCGCTACTCGTGCCACATTTGAAAACCCAGGCGACCACGTTGTTCTGCCAGAAATCGTATCAAAAGAGCCACTCGGCCCGCTTGTACGTCATGGCGACAACCAGTGGGGCGACATTGTTCGCTGGACACTGAACGCACTGATCACTGCTGAAGAACTGGGTGTGACTGCCGGTAATGCTGCTGAGATGGCAAAAGGCACCAACAACCCAGAGGTTAACCGTCTATTGGGTTCAGAAGGCGACTTGGGCGCAATGCTCGGCCTTGATGCTGATTGGGCGCTTCGTGCGATTGCCTCTCAGGGTAACTATGGCGAAATCTTTGACAGCAACATTGGCCCAGCAACCGCAATCGGTCTGAGCCGTGGTGTTAACGCCAGCTACCGTGATGGTGGTTTGATCTACTCACCGCCATTCCGTTGATTTGATGGTGATGTGAATTTAGGGGCGCACTTTCGCAAGAGGGTGCGCCCCTTTGCATAATAAAAGATAAATCTGTCAGGGGGTCTGACAATGTCCGCAACAGGGACAGTTCCAGCTGAGGGTGGTTTCCGCCTAAGTCAGCTGATCTACGATACACGATACCGGGGTATGACGATTCAGATCGTCGCGCTTGCGCTGCTGATGCTGTCATTCGGTTGGTTGATCAATAATGCGATCTTGCAATTTGCTGCTTTAGGCAAGGATTTCAGTTTTGCATTTATGTGGTCCACCGCTGGATATGATGTGAATCAGAGGTTGCTTGAGTATACCTCGCAATCAACACACGGCCGTGCAGCGGTAATGGGGATTTTAAACACGTTGGTCCTCGCCGTAGTAGGATGCGCCACGGCCACGGTTTTAGGGGTACTTGCGGGTGTTGCCCGACTTTCCAAAAACTGGATCGTCGCCAAACTGATGACGGTATACGTTGAAGGGTTCCGCAATGTTCCTGTTCTTTTGTGGATTCTGATTGTTGGCGCATGTGTAGACGAGTTTTTGCCGACTCCCCGGGATTTTAGAGGCGTTGAAACAGGCGCTTTCGTTTTGACAAACCGAGGGTTCTATCTGCCGGAAATTCTGTTTTCGAACGGATTGGGCAATATTGACCTATCGTTGTTTAAAGTCAGCCTAGATTTTGTTGCCTTTTTGGTTCTGTTGGCTGGTGGCCTTTATGTATCTCGGCGTATCGGCAAGATGGCAGACGCAAAGCAGGCAGCAACCGGTGATCGCCCTCAGGTGATTTACTATCGTTTGGCAGTCGTGTTCTTGCCGATAATCGCACTGTGGTATGCAACTGGTTTTCATTTTCAGTACGCGGAGTTGAGCGGCTTTAACTTCAAGAATGGTACGTTCATTCGCGGTAGCTTCATCGCCCTATGGGTTGCACTTAGTCTGTATACAGGTGCGTTTATTGCTGAAGCGGTTCGTGCGGGTATCCAGTCAGTGTCTAAGGGACAAACTGAAGCCGCTTTCGCGCTTGGTGTTCGCCCGAACAAGACAATGAGCCTTGTCATTCTTCCGCAAGCGTTGCGGGTTATTGTTCCGCCGCTGATCAGTCAGTACCTGAACTTGACGAAAAACTCTTCGCTGGCGATTGCTGTTGGATACATGGATGCGACCGGTACTTTGGGTGGCATCACACTGAACCAAACTGGCCGTGAAATGGAAACTTTGATGCTGTTGATGGCGTTCTATCTGGTCGTGAGTTTGTCGATCAGCTTTGTAATGAACGTTTACAACGAACGCACGAAACTGAAGGAGCGGTGATATGAGCGACGTCAGTTACGTACAAAAGGAATCGATACCAGCCTCTCCTCCGCCATCTAGCGCAGTTGGGCCTGTGAAATGGATGAAAGACAATCTGTTTTCGGGTATCGTTAACTCCATCCT
This sequence comes from Pikeienuella sp., assembly GCA_049600095.1. Classification (GTDB taxonomy): domain Bacteria; phylum Pseudomonadota; class Alphaproteobacteria; order Rhodobacterales; family Rhodobacteraceae; genus Pikeienuella. The sequence goes on from JBMYPG010000052.1 coordinate 4,795, forward strand.
AACGATCCTATCGTTGATCTTTATTTTGTTCTTGGCAGCAGAAATACTGCCTTGGCTGTTCGACAGCTCTTGGTCACCTGAGGTCATGTCGTTGAAAGGGTGTCGGGCGGAAGTTGAGGGTGCGTGTTTCGCAGTTATCAACGAACGATTTAACCAGTTCATCTTTGGGTTTTACCCTGCTGACCAGTACTGGCGGCCGGTTCTTGCGTTCATTATGCTCGTCGTCGCGATTGCGCCGGTGTTGTTTGACCGCGTCCCACGGAAGGTCTTGTTGTTCTCTTTGGTCTACCCAGCGCTTGCTTTTTGGTTGATCTGGGGCGGTTCACTTTGGGGGCCGTTGGCTGTTCTGGTTGGTCCACTGCTTGGTTACCTGATCGTCACTAAGGGCGAAGGCATTATGTCTGCCGCTGTTGGTGAAGACTTTGCAGCATTGGCGACTTTGCTGCTGGGCGTTGCTGTAACGATCATCTGGTTCTTTTTCGGCGTAGACATACTGTCTGACGTCTTGGATGCAATCGTTCCGGTGAACCTGGAAGTGGTGAAGAGTAATGACCTTGGCGGGTTCTTGTTGTCACTTATCATTGGTGTGACAGGTATCGTTGCTTCGTTGCCGATTGGTATAGCGCTGGCGCTGGGTCGCCAGTCAAAACTGCTGATTGTCCGGTCAATCTCGGTTGGCTTCATCGAAACTATGCGTGGTGTGCCGCTGATTACGCTGTTGTTTGTTGCGAATACGGTTCTGGCTTACTTTCTGCCGCCAGGCACGGTTTTCGACATCATCTTGCGTGTCTGCATCATGGTAACGCTGTTTTCTGCTGCTTACATGGCTGAGGTTGTACGTGGCGGTATCGCAGCGTTGCCGAAGGGGCAGTATGAGGCGGCTGATGCAATGGGGCTAACCTATTGGCAGTCGATGCGGTTGATTATTCTGCCGCAGGCGTTGAAAATCTCTATCCCTAACATTGTGTCGAGCTTTATCGGCTTGTTCAAAGACACGACCTTGGTTGTTGTCATTGGCTTGCTGGACCCATTGGGATTGTCCAACGCTATTCGTGCCGATCAGGCCTGGAACGGCATCGTGTGGGAGCTGTATGGCTTTATCGCGCTGTTCTTCTTCATCTTCTGCTTTTCGATGTCACGCTATTCCATGTATTTGGAACGTAAGCTGGCAACTGACCACCGTTAAGGATTGTAACTATGACTGAAGCAACTCATGAAACGATGGTCGATCGGAAAATCGATACATCGAAAATGCAGGTCTCGGATGAGGTCGCTATCGAAATTAATGGCATGAACAAGTGGTATGGTGACTTCCACGTGTTGCGTGACATTAACCTGAACGTCCAGCGCGGCGAGCGGATTGTGGTTTGCGGGCCTTCTGGGTCCGGTAAATCCACGCTGATCCGCTGCATCAACCGACTGGAAGAGCACCAGAAGGGCGATATCATTGTTGATGGAACGGAATTGAATTCTGACCTCAAAAACCTTGATAAAGTTCGGGCAGAGGTTGGCATGTGCTTTCAGCACTTTAACCTGTTCCCGCATCTGACCATTCTGGAAAACTGCACGCTGGCCCCAATTTGGGTGCGTAAGACGCCCAAAAAGGAAGCCGAAGAAACGGCGATGCACTTCCTCGAAAAGGTGAAAATCCCTGAGCAGGCCGATAAGTACCCCGGCCAGCTTTCGGGCGGTCAGCAGCAGCGTGTGGCCATTGCACGAAGCCTGTGCATGAAACCACGGATTATGCTGTTTGATGAACCAACATCCGCGCTCGACCCTGAGATGATCAAAGAGGTGCTCGACACCATGATTGAACTGGCCGAGGAAGGCATGACCATGATCTGCGTGACGCATGAGATGGGCTTTGCTCGTCAGGTTGCAAACCGCGTTATCTTTATGGATGCCGGGCAGATCGTTGAGCAGAATGAGCCGGAAGAGTTCTTTAACAACCCGCAATCAGAACGCACGCAGTTGTTCCTGAGCCAGATTTTGGGCCATTGATCTGATCGATCAAGTAGCTTGCTAAAGCTAAGGAAAAGGCCCGCCATTGCGACGGGCCTTTTCTGTTTCTTGAAGGTGATGGAGTTGGTGCGCCTCTCAGGCTACCACCCTTTGAATTCGGAAATTTTGGTGTGATCGGTTTGCACCGGAGCTGCGTCTGGAATGTTGTCCGCGCCAAAGCGAGGGCCGGGCATTGGGTGCAATGCGCCGTCGATGTTTGCGTGGGTTTGGCGGGCTGAATTGTGTGGGTGGTCCTTTACCTCATCAAGTTCAAGCGCTGGAAATACGCAGGCATCAACGTCAGAAAACAGATTTGCCCAATAGTCGCGGTCCTGCGTCATGAACATCTCGGTCAGAGCGGTTTTCATTGCTGGCCAGCTTTTCTGATCATACTGACGGGCGAAGGCGGGATGCTCTGCTAGATCAGCCCGTTCGACAAATGCTGCATAGAATTGTGGCTCCAGCGGACAAACGGTCAGATAGCCGCCGTCGCGGCATTCATAACAGGCATAAAAGGGCGCGCCGCCGTCCAGCAGGTTGCCGCCACGGGGGTTCGGTGTGAAGCCAGCGGAGTTCATGCCGTAAGCCATGGACATCAGCAGGCTCGCGCCATCGACCATTGCGGCATCGACAACCTGACCATGCCCGGTTTCGCGGGCCTCCATAATTGCCGCCAAAAGGCCAAAGGCGAGGTACATGCCGCCACCGCCAAAATCAGCGGCTAGGTTCAGCGGGGGCCATGGCGGGCCGTCGGCGGGGCCGAAGCTCATCACCGCGCCGGTTAGGCCCAGGTAGTTAAGATCGTGCCCGGCCCTATCAGCATATGGGCCGGATTGCCCCCAGCCAGTCATGCGACCATAAACAAGTTTTGGATTGTGAGCTTGCACGGCGTCTGGGCCAAAGCCCAAACGCTCCATCACGCCCGGGCGAAACCCTTCGATTAGTGCATCTGCACCTTCGATCAAGGACCATAGGCAGTCCTGATCGGCAGGGTCTTTTAGGTTTGCTACAAGGCGTTGGCGACCACGCAGAAGGATGTCGAATGCAGGGGGCATGCCTAATGGGTCGGTTTGGTTTGGGCGTTCTACACGGACAACTTCCGCCCCCAGATCGGCCAGTAACATTGCTGTAAATGGCGCCGGGCCGATGCCTGCCATTTCTATAATTTTCAACCCAGATAGAGGTCCGCTCATCATTAACTCCCTATGAATGCGGCCTATAGAACGCGGCGGTTCTATCCGGGTCAAGTGATCAGGTTACGCTTTTGGTTTTACGAGGAAATTTGCGCCAAACTGTTCGCGGAGAAGTGCCTTGTCCTTTGCGAATTCCTGATCGAGGAATTGGCCCATTTCCTTGGGCCAAGGGTTGAACTTGGGAGACTCTGCTGTGATCGGCAGCTCGGCTGCGAGGGCGAGGCGTTGTTCTCGGCTTACTACGCCGCCGGGGGAACTGGCTGCGGCGGTGGCATAGGCCGCCATCCCTGCCATGCTGGGTGTTGCCATGGGCCTGCGTTTGACGTGTTTCGGTGGAGGAAAACCGCATAGGCGTTCGAGTATTTCTGAGCGGAGCGCTTTGTAATCAGCAAAATCCCAGATGATCAGGTTTGCGCCGGGTAGGGCGCGTTGCGCATCGGCAGCCACGTCGGTCCAACGGCGGGGAAGGCGTGCCAAGCTTTTGAGCATATCTGCGGTTAAGTCATAGTAGCGTGTGCCACGAACGGATTGCGCATAGGCGCTGGTGAAAAATGGTGCGTAGTTGCGAACGGACAGATAAACGGTTGTTTCCCGCTTTTCCGCTAGTCGTCGCCATAAACTCAGGCGGGTAGATGCACGAGCATAGAGCGCGCCACGGCGGATCATCGTGCGGCAATGGCCGAGGCTGTTTTCATCTGAAGCAATGATCCGTGCTGAACCCTTGTCCATTCGGGCAAGTTTACGTCCGGCCAAAGCACCTGACACTGTTGGTAGAGGGGCCATCGTTTCAGCCGCGATGCGCCAGTATTTGATGGCATCGCGGATGTCCTCCGGTGGTAGGAACTCAACGTCATTCGCCGCCAGTGCATCACGGTTTTTCCGCAAGATGTTTTGAATGTGCGTGGTGGCGGTTTTATGGGCGCCGATGTGGAGGTGCAGGGTCATTCAGTTGGCTTTTATCGTGAAAGAACGGCGAATTGGTCATCAGTATTCCTTGGCAGTGTCCGGCACAAATAGCTTAGGCACCACAAGTTAATATAGGCCTGATTGTGGTTTAAGTGCGTTAGCAAATACGTTGGCAGTAGATTATTCGGAATGATTGAATTCTTTTGCAACTGCCAAACATCTAAGCATTGGACGAAACGCAGTTTGGGCTTTGCGATTGGTGCAATGTCGCTCCATGTTGTTTTTGGAGAATCGGGCTGTGGGCCAAATGACAAAAATGCGTAAATTTGAGGCTGAAGTAGTGTCGGGGATTGAGGTTTAGCTATGGCAGAAGATGCTTTTCACCCTGTGGCGTCTGGGTTTGAAAGTACCCGTTCGCGTGGCCCACATGCGAAATGGTATACTGGTGAAGCAGCGCTGGATGCTGAACGCCAGTTGTTGTTTGCGGCGCATTGGCAGTTGGCGGGGCATGAACTGCAAGCACCAAATCCGGGTGATTACTTTACCGCTGAAATTGCTGGTCAGGATATAATCCTAATCCGGGGGAAAGACGGTGACATGCGGGCATTTTACAATGTTTGCCCGCATCGGGGGCACCGATTGTTGGACGGTTGCGGAGCCGCGAAGCTGATCACTTGCCCCTACCATCAGTGGACGTTTGAGACGACGGGTCGATTGCGTGGCGGTCGGGGCGCGTTGCGGGATCAGATTGGCTTGGCACCAGTACGATTGGATCAACTGGCCGGCTTTTTGTTCGTTTGTCTTGATGAAGATGCACCAGCCCTATGCGAATTTGCCCCGGGGTTAGAGGCTCAGATGTTGAGTGCGTGTCCTGACTTGCCAAGCTATCGTTTGGCGGATGGTGGAGAGGGGTTTGGGAATACCTATTACTGTGATGCAAACTGGAAGGTGATGATTGATAACTTCCTTGAATGTCATCACTGTGATGCCGCCCATCCTAGTTTCAGTGATATGATGTGTATTGCAGAGAATAAGTTCTCTCTGCATCAGAACTTTACCTATCAAGAGGCACCAACGGCGGGCAAAGCGGAGAATGCAGCCTTTCCATTGGATTTGGAGCATGATGCGTTGATTGGTAAATTTTGGTTTTTGTTCCCGAATACGGCAATGGGGCAGTTTCCTGGGGTGCCGGGGTTCTATGCCTCTCGGTTTGATCCGATAACGCCGCACCGTACCAGCCGGGAGACGATTACGTTGACGACCGCAACGCCGGATGCCGATGCGCCCCGGCGCGACCGGTTGCGGACGGAATGGAATGAGGCCGTGGTGAGCCGAGAGGATGCGCGTTTATGTGAGAATGTGCAGCGTGGAATGCGACTGAACGGATTTGAGCAGGGTTGGTATGTGACAGACCCGGATGCGCATGACATTTCTGAACATGCGATGCGATATTTTCACGACCTTTATCTGACAGCGATGGGAGCAGAAGATGAGCTTTGATTTTGGTGGTTTTGCGCGCGAGGGTTTGGGCGCGCCGGCAGCAGAGTGGACCGGGTGGCCGGAGTTTAACTTTGTTGGTGGCCATAATGATGAGGCATCGGTGCCGGTTGATGCGTTTCGTGCTGCTGCGGATGCCGTGCTGGCGCGTGAGGGCGCGACGCTGGGTATGTATTTTATGCAATCGGGGCCGCTTGGGTATTTGCCGATGCGTGAGTACATGGTCACGAAGTTAAAGAAATATGCAGGTATCGACTGCACCGCCGGTCAAGTCATGCTTACAACAGGATCGTTGCAGGGAATTGATCTGGTCAATGACGTTATGTTGGAGGCCGGAGATACCGTAGTTGTTGAGGAAAGCAACTATGGTGGCGTGTTTCCGCGGTTGAAACGCAAGGGTGTGACTGTTGAAACCGTGCCGGTTGACGCCGATGGGATGGATGTTGAGGCGCTGTCCAATATCCTCGATACGCTGAAAGCGCGTGGTGTGCGGGCCAAGTATATCTTTACGATTCCAACGGTCCATAACCCGACCGGCGCGATTATGACGTTGCCACGTCGCGAGCGGTTGATGGAGTTGGCGCGGGCGCATGACACCGTGGTGTTCGAGGATGAATGTTACGCTGATTTGGTATGGGCCGGAACGCGGCCGCCTGCATTGCGTTCACTGGATACAGACGGGCGGGTTATTCACATCGGCACGTTTTCCAAAACCATCGCTCCTGCCCTTCGTGTTGGGATATGTTTGCGCCGATTGGGCTGTGTTATCGCGCCTGTTATCGGTGAAATATGATGCCGGATCTGGTGCGTTGGAGCAGATGGTGTTGGCGGAGTACCTGCCTGATCATTTTGATGCGCATTTGGCGAAGTTGAATGTGACGTTAGAAGCCAAACTAAATGCGTTGACTGGTGCGCTGGATGAAGAATTTGGTGCTTCGGTTGAATATCGCCGCCCTGATGGTGGCATTTTCCTGTGGGTGACATTGCCGGGAAATGTGGATGCGGCGCGGCTGGCTGCTGTAGCGCGGGCAGAGGGGGTAGAGATTAACCCCGGGCCTGATTGGTCGTTGGGCGAGGACGCGAGCCAGCATATTCGTATTTGTTTTGCGAACCCTAGCGTCGAGAAAATTCGTGGTGGGGTCGCCAAGCTGGCAGATGTTTGTCATCGCGAATTTGGCACGCCAGAACGCGGTGGGAATAAATCGCGCTGAGTGTTGTTGCAGCCTTTAGCTAAGGAAGTTTGTTGAAAAAAGATGGGGCACCGCTGGTGCCTCATTTGTTTTGACGCGCTAGGCCGAGAGGGCGGCTTGATATGCTTTTGCTTTGGCGTGCGTGATTTCCGGCGTATCACCCGGTTTATAGAGGCCGGAGCCGAGGCCGACACCGGCGCAGCCTGCTGTTAGCCAGTCTTGCATGTTTGCAGGGGTTACACCGCCGGTGGCGATGATTGGTGTTCCTGTTGGTAATACGGCGCGCCATGCCTTTATTGCTGCCGGGCCGGACAGCTCTGCCGGGAAGTATTTTAGGGCGTCTGCGCCAGCATCTAACGCAGCGAATGCCTCGGTTGGGGTGAATGTGCCGGGGCAGGAGATGAGGCCCAGATCCTTGGATGTTTTAATGACATCCACATTCATGTTGGGGGAAATGATGATTTGCCCACCCGCGTTGGCGACATGGGCGACTTCGGTTGCTGTTAGAACAGTGCCAGCGCCAACAATTGCGCGATCTTTGAAAATTTCCGCGAGCCGTTGGATGGATGTGTAAGCATCTGGCGAGTTTAGCGGAACCTCAAGGATCGTTATGCCCTCGGCCAATAATGCTTCGGCCGCGGGGAGGACTTCGTCAGGTGCGATACCGCGCAAAATTGCGATCAGAGGCGCTGTTGCGAGGTGACCAGTGAAGGTGCTTAGCAAGTTGTTCATAGTGTTCCCCGCTGGGGTTAAAATCTGTAGCTATGTTTGGCATGAATTGTGTGAGTGCGGCAAGTTTCTGAGAGCATCTCAGGATGCTGCCTCGGAAGCCAGGTGAGTAGAATTATCATGAATTTCGGATCATGTGGCTTGACCAATGCTCCTGTCCGTGGTGCTGAGGGTGACCGAGGTTTGGCCCGAATTGGGGACTGGAATGAACATTACTGAATATGCCAAATGGGCCAAACGTGCTGCTGATTGGACTGTCGAGTATTATACCGGATTGCGGGATCGTAAGGTGCGGGCACCGCTGACGCCGGGTGCGACTGCTGCGCAGTTACCCGCTAGTCCACCAGAAAACGGCGAGGACATGGAGGCGATTTTCGCTGATTTTGAGCGGATCGTGCCTGATGCGATGACGCACTGGCAGCATCCCCGGTTCATGGCCTATTTCCCGTCCAATGCTGCGCCGCCGTCCATGCTGGCAGAGCAGTTGGTGAACGCCATGGCGTCAAACTGTCTGATCTGGCAGGCAAGCCCGGCGGGAACCGAGATGGAAACCCGCATGGTTGATTGGTTACGTCAGGCTGTTGGCCTGCCCGAGGGGTTTCGGGGGCTGATTCAGGATGGTGCCTCTGCCGGAACACTGTGCGCGGCGCTAACCATGCGAGAACGGTCTATGGATTGGCGTGGTATCCGATCTGGTGTCGCCGGTGAGGTGAAACCACGGGTTTATTCGTCAGCTCAAACTCACTCCAGCATTGATAAAGCCTGCTGGATCGCAGGTATTGGGCAGGACAATCTGGTTAAAATCGATACCGACGAGAATTTTGCAATGAAGCCGGACGCATTGCGTGCTGCCATTGCTGCTGATCGCGCTGCTGGGCTGAACCCTGCTGGCGTAATGATTTGTGTTGGTGGTACCTCTATTGGCGCTATTGACCCAGTGGCAGAGATTATTGCGATTGCTAAAGAAGAAGGCCTGTACACGCATGTTGATGCGGCGTGGGCTGGATCGGCGATGATCTGCCCCGAATTTCGCGACCTGTGGGCCGGTGTTGAGGAAGCGGATAGCATTATCTTTAACCCTCATAAGTGGCTGGGGGCCAATTTTGATTGCTCTATCCAGTTTCTGAAAGACCCGAACCAACAAATCAAAACACTTGGCCTGCGCCCTAGCTATTTGGAGACTGGGGCCGAGGACATTGTGAACTACAATGAGTGGACGGTGCCCTTGGGCCGCCGGTTCAGGGCGCTAAAGTTGTGGTTCTTGCTCCGGTCATATGGGTTGGAAGGACTGCGGGAGCGGATCCGTAACCATGTCGCCTGGACCGAGGAAGCGCGGGATCGTGTGGCTGCGATGGCCGGGCTGGAGATTGTGACCGAGCCACGATTGGCGCTGTTCACTTTTGCTCATGTTGCTGGCGATGAGGCGACGCAGGCCCTGTTAGAAGCGATCAACGATGATGGCCGGACCTATCTGACACAAACAATGCACGAAGGTCGGTTTGTTATTCGATTGACTGTTGGTGTGTTTGATATGGAGCACAAGGATTTGGACGTGGCGCTGGGGGCAATTGAAGAGTTGGTGGTGACATAGATGTTACCTCACCCTTAAAGTATGAAATCTAACCTAAAAATTGAATCTATTTGTAAGTTGATCGCCTAACAGGCTACGGTCTGGTTATTGAAAAGTTATTCGGGCGGTAAAAATGCTTGTTATTTTGTTATTTGGCGCTCTTTCAGGGTTGTTGAGCTTTGTTGTCATTCGCAGACGTTTATCGAGCATTCGACCATCCAAAGGGCTGAGCCCTAACGCGCTGTTTTTCACAGGTTTGGCTGCGATCTTTCTGATACTGTCAGTTTCAGAAATACCTGAGCAGGGGTGGCATTTTTTCGGCACTGGCGACGGAGATTGGGGCGTCTTTCTGATACCGAGGGAACTGACCCTGCGGGTTGTTGGTGGTGCAGTTGCCGGTGGCGTAATTGGTGCCTGGTTTGCAGGCAAGCCACCTGGGTTGATGGCTAAGCTTAGCAGATTCGACGCAGGAGTTGCCTTCTTGGTCGTATTGATTCTTACTCTCTCAATTGAGAACAGCACGATCAGTCGTATGGCAGGTCGTATAACGGGGTTTGAGATCGCTTCGGGCCGGGTGGATTTTGCTGATGCAGTAAATCTTGATGGTTTGGAATTTCAGCCACTGGCTGATGCAGGGGCTGAAAACTCGAAGGAAAATGCGAAAGAAACTTATGATCAATTTGCTACGCCTGTTGCTGACACATTTTTCTATCGAATAAGGCGTGAATTTTTTCTAACTGAATATATTCTTAGTGAAAAAGGGCGTCTAACTCGGCCAATTGACGATGATGTAAAGAAGGAGATGTACAAACAAATCAAACGAGACCTCTACTATCTACATATTTTGCCTTTGTTGAAATGTGCTCAAATCTCTCAATTCAGAGGGAGTGGTCATGATCACAGTTCCGCTTTACCTATTGGTGAGAGGCTGCCCTTGCTTTGGATTGAGAAAGGGAAAGCGCGATTTGATGCTAAGAGAATTGCTGAGATTTACCAAAGGGTCGCGAGGGAAACTTGGAAACGCGCTCAGCAGATGTCGCAACACCCACATATTTCTGAGAAAGTCAGCCGGCTTTGTAACGCAATGAAAGAGACCCTGATGTCCTTTGAAGATTTGGGCAGCGACTGGATTCCGATGGTCGACTCGTCTCTGACTGCGATATCTCTTGATGCGATAGACCAAGGTGCCGCCTTCGAAACAGTGATGAAGAACATGTCAGCTGATATGGTTAAGTCCTTTGCAAAGGAGGTGAGTAAAGTAGACTCTCCCGAAGGCGTTATGCTGTTCGCCAATATCTATTCTTTGGCGGGGTTTCATGACCACGGCGTTTTGTTGCTGGATAATTGGCTGAATAGTTCTGACGGGAAAAAAGCAAGTAAATTCGATAAGATTTCAGTTTATAGACAAATATCTACATTGCTTAACCTTATCAAAAATAGTGAAAATGTACGGAATTTTGAATATGATCTTGATATCAGTAGAAAGAGAATTGAACTTGAGTTGGAACTACTGGATCTTGATTGGAGGGAAGTTCGAAAAAACGACAAACGATACGGTCTGTATGACGGTTTTATCGCGCATTGTGAATACAATGAAGTGGCCCAAAATTTTTTCTGGGATTTCATCGTTCATATAAACGATTCAGTCGCGCTGATGGTGGAAAAAATCGAACGGAATGAAGGTAGTCCAGTTGATTGGGATGGTGCGCCAGAGATCGTTCGCGCGCGGCAGTTAATTGATTTTGTTAACAAAATCCCCCTAAGCTGTTTGTCGAAAAAATCAGCAGCACTTAGAGACCTGCAACGTATGGCGGCGATCGATACGGAAATGGCCTTGTTGATGCTAGAGATTTCCCTCGCTGACCTTTCTACATTCGAACAACGGCGTATTTGGCGGGAAAAGATCCATGAGATAACCTCTCGCGCGGCCCATCCGTATCGGGTGGCAAATGAGATTCTAAGCAGTAGTTCAATCAATCAGGCTGAAGGCAGCCCGGATATGTTGAATATTGCGCGTGCCGAAAGAGGTGCTGAAATACAAAAGTTGTTACGACGGCGGCAACTTCGGCTCCGACAGTTTCTTGCAAAGTTGCAATAAAGTTTAGTAGGAGGGCCCGACCAGAGGTGTGAACACTGGCAGGTCACATATACAAGTGCTGCTGGGGCCTGTAGGAAAGGCAAGAGCTGCCGTAGTGAACAGCGATGCGATGACAAGAACGATATATGCAAGTGTTTTATGGTTCATCGGGCTGTATCCTTTAACTTCATACTGAATATAGCAGATAAAATAAGAATTTTTCAATAACAACGCGATCACAATTTGGTCGACAGGTTTTCTATCGACGTTGCCTGTACCAATTCCATCATTTTCTTACCGGCCGCATAAGCCCCTCTTGCGCGACGCTTGCTACTAACCTGCCGTCCCGTGAAAACACGCGGCCCCGGTTAAAGCTGCGGGCGCCGCCTGCGAAGGGGCTGTCCATATCGTAAAGGTGCCAGTCGTCAAACTTGATTGGCCCGTGAAACCACATGGCGTGGTCGAGGCTGGCCCACATAGCCTTGCCACCCAGCCAAGCGATGCCGTGGGGGCGGTTGGCGGAGCCTAATAGTGCCATGTCAGATGCATAGGCCAATAGGCAGTGGTGAACCCATGCAGGTTGCACAATCTTCTCTTTAATGCGGAACCACATCTGATTGACGTCAGATGTTGGGTCGGGGTTGAAGAGGTCGAGGGGGCCAACTTCGCGCATGTCAATTGGGCGTTCGCGGTTGAACTGGGGGCGTAGTGCCTCGGGTATTTTATCGATGATCGCAGCACGGCGTTCTTCGAAACCGGCCAGATTTTCTGGCCCTTCGGTTTCGGGCATGTCGTGTTGATGAACCCAGCCTTCCTCTTCTTTATGAAATGAGGCGGCTAGGTTGAATATCTGCTTGCCCTTTTGGATGGCGATGACCCGGCGGGTGGTGAAGCTGCCGCCATCGCGCGCGCGGTCAACCTCGTAAATTACCGGTAAAGACGGATCGCCGGGGCGGATGAAATAGGCGTGCAGTGAGTGGCAAAGCCGGTCCTCGACCGTGCGATAGGCCGCGACCAGCGCCTGTGCGATGACCTGACCACCGTAGATGCGTTTGACTGTTTCACCGCCATCGCCGCGCCCGCGAAACAGGTCAACCTCTAACCGCTCAATATTCAAAAGAGATAGGAGGTCGTTTTTCTGAGTGGTCATAGAAGTCTCAATTCACCATTTTTCCCCAAAGGGGCGTATGTCCATTTCGTGGGTCCACGCATCGCGTGTTTGATGATGCAGCATCCAGTAGGCTTCGCCAACTGAATCCGGGTTCATCAAGGTATCCGGGGGCATGGTTTCTGGGTCGACGCCGGCCTGTTTGATCCGGTCGCGAACAAAAGCGGTGTCTACTCCGGCGTCGATAATCAAATGGGCGATGTGCAGACCTTTTGGCCCGAGTTCACGCGCCATGCTTTGTGCCAGTGCGCGGAGGGCGAATTTTCCGCCGGAGAATGCGGCGTAACCCGCAGCGCCCCGCATGCTTGCTGTAGCGCCGGTGAAGAAGATTGAGCCGTGGCCGCGTGGGGTCATGTGTTCGGCAGCTTCACGGCCAACGAGGAAAGCGGCGAAGGCGCACATTTCCCAGACTTTGCGGTACACACGGGCGGTGGTGTCGCCCAGATTGAAACGGACATTGCCGCCGACGTTGAAGATCACCACGTCTGGTACGCCATGTTCGGCGATGATTTCGGCAAAGCGGGATTTCACTATGTCTTCGTCACGGGCATCGAAAGCATAACCGCTGGCGGTGCCGCCTTCGGCCCTGATTGCATTTAACAAAGGTTCGTTTTTATCGGCATTTCGCCGCCCAACGACGACATGATAGCCGCCACGGGCAAAACGTTTGGCAATGGCAGCGCCGATGTAGTCACCGGCACCGACGATGAGGGCGGTTTTGGTCATGCGTCCCAAGCCGTTTGCAGTGCAGGGCGCGCTTGCAGG
>JBMYPG010000053.1:0-17818 GCA_049600095.1 Pikeienuella sp.
TGGCACCATTTAAGCACTGCTGAACTGGTCATCTCGGTGCCGTTGTCGCTGACAAACTGAGGTCTTATGGCGCTGCAATGCGAGTGATTGGCAATGCGGCAAAACAAGAAACCGGACGTTGGATGAGCAATCGTGTTGAAAATTCCCATCTTCCTTTTCGACGACGAGAACGTGCAATGATCCGATTTCGACAATCTCAAACACTACAAAATTTCGTCGCCGTCCATGCCTCAGTTTACAACCATTTCAACCACGACCGGAGCCATTCAGCGCGTCACCATTTCAAGAGGTTCCGCAATGTAGCCCTGGCTGAGTGGCAGGCGTTAGGTGCTGCCTGACGGTCAGAGGCGGCACCAAATTTGACAATCATTTCCCATTCGTCTGACAGTGCCTTTCGAGAGGCTGTGGACAGCTTCAGGGCGCTCCTGCGCCATCCCTCTCACTTCCCCTCGAAAACGACTGTTTATGAGGGGGTTGCGCTTCCCCTTCCAACCTGTCCGATGATAGCGGACAGAGAACCGGCCATACAGGCGGCAAGAATGGCGCTTCAATAATTCACAAACATATGATATTGTTTGTTTTTTAATGCCGCTCGTGGCGGACAAGAAAGCGGACAGAAAGAAGGACAGATGACGATCCCCGACGAAGGCGAGACGATAGGCTTGTTCGAGCCCTTAATGGTCTCGGAAGGCTCACCCGCGCGCGCGGGTTTGAACGATCTCGTGCTTGAGCTCGCGGAGAAATCTGCCGCTTTCCGCAGCGGCTTGCCTGCATCCATCGCCGAGGCGCTTGCCGATCTCGTGCGCGCGATGAACTGCTACTACAGCAACCTCATCGAAGGGCACGACACCCACCCCATCGACATCGAACGCGCGATGCGGAACGACTACAGCGCCGATCCGAAGAAGCGGAACCTTCAGCTCGAAGCTAAGGCGCATGTCGCCGTCCAGAAATGGATCGACGAAGACGGCATGGCAGAACCGCCAACCGCGCCTGCGTCCATTATCGAGCTTCACCGCCGCTTCTGCGAGCTGCGCACCCGCTACGTCGAAGTCGGGCGGCACGTTGCTATCAGCCCTGGCGCGGTACCGCGATTTCTCGAACGTATGCACAAGGCTTACAGCCTCCCCGGCAGGATTGAACCAATCCTTGCTGCGGCTTGCGCGCATCACCGGCTTCTCTGGGTGCACCCTTTCCTCGACGGGAACGGGCGTGTTGCCCGCCTGATGTCTTACGCCATGCTGCGCAGGACGCTCGACACGCGCGGCCTCTGGTCAGTGGCGCGCGGTCTTGCGCGGCAGGAGGCTGCCTACAAGGAGCACCTTGCCGCCTGCGATGGTCCTCGCCGTGGAGATCGTGACGGACGCGGCACGCTGAGCGAAGCCGCGCTTGCCTCCTTCGCGGGCTTCTTTCTGCGCACCTGCATCGACCAAGTGGAGTTCATGGAAAGCCTTATGCGGCCGGATCGACTGCGTGACCGCATCCTGATCTGGGCTGAAGAGGAAATCCGCGCCGGAGCTCTGCCTCCGAAATCCGATACAGTGCTGAAGGCTGTGCTCTATCAGGGGCAGATCGAGCGTGGGGAGGTCGAGACCATTCTTGGCACCAGTGACCGCACCGCGCGGCGGGTGACATCCGCACTTCTTGAAGCGGGCGCGCTGTCGTCAGTCTCGACCCGCACGCCGCTGAAGCTGGCGTTCCCTGCCAAGTATGCAGGACGTTGGATGCCGGGACTGTTTCCTGAGCGAGATGAGTGAGAAGCTGACATGAAGAGACGTGACGATAACCGTGGAATTTGAGGTAGGGCATTGATTAATTTCAGAAAAGGGCCAAAAGACGAGTTTGCGAAACTTCCCCCTGAAGCAGGGTTTGATGATCGCGCCGATATTATCCGGCGGCATCTGGCAGAGGTATTCGGTTCCAAGAACCTGTCTTTTCTCATTGGCTCCGGTTGCTCATCCTACATGCACGAAGGAAACGAGCTTGGTATTTCGACTGTGGGACCGCTCGCGACAGAGTTTCAGGCAACGCTTCAGGTTTTGCCCGGCCTCCCTGGCTTTGGTGCCTTTGTCACGACTGAACAACGAGATGCGCTCAAAGACCGGCTTGGCATCGACCTAACTCACGAAGACTTTCAGAAAAATCTTGAGCGAATGATGGAAGTCCTGATGACAGCGCAGCAATTTTGCAAGACGAGCGCCAAGGAGGGGTTTCAGGAAGCCCTTGAAACCGTCGAAGCCGTCATCGCGGGCGTCAAAAAGTTTATCCTTCAAAAATGCACCGAGGGACGTTTTGCCCACGTCGATGAAACAGTCGTGGCGCTTTACCGACGCTTCTATCAATCGCTCGCTACTCGATCCCGTGGGCTCGCGCCGCCTTGGATTTTCACCACCAACTACGACCTGTTCAACGAGTGGGCGATGGACCGATCCGGCATCCCCTATTCCAACGGATTTGCGGGCACGGTCGAGCGCCGTTTTAACCCTTCCACATACCGTCGCGCTTTGGCTGAGCAGCTCGATATTTCATCAAAAAGATGGGCAGCGGTCGATGGATATGTGCATTTCTGCAAGCTCCACGGGTCTATAAACTGGACGGAATAAGAGACAGGTCTTTTCCCAATCCGGGAGTCCGCTGACAAGCTCGACTCCGCTCAAGATCGCGTCATGATCTATCCGACGCCCTCGAAGCAGACGGCGAGTTTCTGCTCGCCCTACTCGGATATGTTCCGTGAGTTTCAGCGTCAAATTGTTCAAGACCAAAGCGTCCTTATTGTGATAGGCTTCAGCTTCGGAGATGAGCACATCAACAACATTATATTCCAGGGGCTGACTCTGCCAGGCTTTCGCCTGATCGCCTTCCTCAACCCCGACGATGCCAACAATCCGGTGGGTGTTGTCAGACTAAGCCGAGCGGCTGCTGAAAATGCCTAGGTTCCGCCATTCTGCAAGGGCGATGGTTCTACATTGCTTGAAATGGTTACGTTTTGAGTGGCTGCGATCGTGGTTGAAATGGTTGTAAACTGAAGCATGGACAGCCACAAACTTCTGTAGGGATTGGGTTTGTCGAAATCGGATCATAGCACGCTCCCTTCGTCGAAAAGGCAAGTGCGAGTTTTCAGCACGATTGTTCATCCATCGCCCCGTTTCTTGTTTCGTCGCGTTCCCGATCTCTCGCATTGCGGCGCTATATGATTTCAGTTTGTCAGTGACGATGACAACTGGTGGACCATGGCGTTTCATTGCTTTCTTCAGGAAAACAAGGGCTGCGTTGCGATCTCGGCGCTTGGTAACGTAGCTTTCCAGAACCTCGCCCTCATGATCGACAGCCCGCCATAGATAGTGGCGTTCACCATTAATCTTCACGAAAACCCTCTCGGGCATGCAAGCATGCCCTGCCGGGCAGCGCTGTCGTCCAAATGCCAACGCCAATTTGAATGCGCGTGGAGTTGCCGAACACGTTTGCGGCGGATCTCGTTGGCGAACAATGGGCCAAATCTGTTCCACCAAAAGCGAACAGTTTCGTGGCTGATTTCAATCCCGCGCTCATGCAAGAGATCTTCCACATTTCGGAGAGAAAGAGGAAACCGGACATACATCATCACAGCTAACCTGATGATATCAGGGCTGGTCTTGAAGTAGCGAAAGGGAGATATCTTAGTCATCGATTAACGTTATCATTGGCTCTGCCAGTCTCAACCAATTTTCCTCTGACAACGCCAACACCCCCCCTCGGCAATTTGAAAATTTTGCGACAGATCCGTGCGGGGTGCACATGGATTTTAACCGGTCCTTTTTGGCGGGGTCATCTGTCCACGCATCGAACATATCTGGCAGTAAGGTGGAACCGCCGCTCAACACCTTCACTCAATGATCGATCCTGAGGCCAAAGAGTCGCCCAACCGGGAATTATCCGGGAATTCGGACGATTAACTGGATTTTGGAATGGACAGAGTGTTCTATCTTAGGGTGTAGTTTACGCTGTTTACTGACGTGAAATGGAAGATCGGTTTATATGAAAGCCCGTTACCATATTTCCTTTGTCGGTCCACCAGAGGTGCGAACTTCGGGTGGCAAACAAGTTGCCCTTAAGGGTGCAAAAACCATCGCCTTGTTTGCAATTCTTGCGGCTGCAAATGGTCGGGCACATAGTCGGGCTTGGCTTCAGGACAAATTGTGGAGCCGTACCGGCAGCAACCATGGTCGGGACAGTTTGAAAAAATCATTGGGCGCAATCCGGCGGTTGTTTCGCTCTCTTGGGGATGAAGTGCTCGACAGTCAGGGTGGCCCGGTGGCTTTGCGCCGTGAACTTTTTTCGATCGATGTATTTGATGATGTGACGGTAATGCAGGGCTCCTCAGGTTTGGAACTGCTCGAAGGCCTTGACGAAATCCCGGAAGAGGGGCTGAGGGATTGGTTGCGCGACTTCCGCACTTCGACGGTCGCCCGGTTTGAAACTCTACCTCCTGAACTATCGCACATCGCGCTTGCCCCTAAACCCCAACCCCGTCGCCTGCGTCTTGGAATTGCGCCCCTGCGTTGGACCGGCTTTGGCTCAGATGTGGAATTATCGGGCGATATGCTGCTTAATCGCGTTGCCACCGGCATACGCGACCGTAACCTGGTCGATGTTTATGACCTGCGTCATATTGAGATGGCCGAGCGACCGGATGTCGACGCCATGATGAGCACCCGTGTGGTCGCCCATGGCGGTCGTTTCGCGGTCAGTCTGATTCTGACGCGTTCTATCGACGGGCAGATTATTTTTGGCCGTGAGTGTATATTTAAAAATTCCAATCTGTTCGGTGATGAGGCGCGCACCGAAATTTGCCATCTCATTGAGCAGGTCGTGGATGCGGCGCTCCATCATGCAGCGACGACATCGCCCGAAACCGCTGCGGCGGCGCGGCTTGTCTCTGATAGCGTTAATCAGATCTGGTCGTTGGACACGGCTGCATTTGATGAGATTGAGCGTAAATTACAGGCCGCGATCGAGCTTGAGCCGAAAGGTAGTTATTATGCCTGGCTCGCCTATATGGCGGCGTTTCGGTTTGAAGAATCCAAGGGTCTTGACAATCAGGATTGGCGCGCGCGCACAGATCTTCTCGCGGCGCGGGCATTGGAGAGCGATCCGCACACGCCGCTGATCCGCGCATTGTTGACCCATGTTTATGCTTTCGTTTTCAAGGATTTCGGGCGTGCAGCCGAGACCATACGACCCATTGAGGACAGCGCGGCTGATCAGCCGATGGCCTATCACAGCCTTTCGCTACTCAATTTTTATGCAGGCAAAGTTGGTCGAGCGCGCGAAATCGCCCTTGCCGGGCGGCAGGCGGCGCGGTTTCATCCCTACGCATACGCTTTTTCTACGACCTGCTCGATGATCGAGATGACCTCAGGCAATATAGACGGCGCTATCCATTATGGCGAAGAGGCGTTGGCGCGCCAGACGTTGTGCTCGCAATATTATGAGCCGACCCTACGCTATCTCAGTTCTTCATACATGCTGGCCGGGCGGCGTGACAGGGCGCTTGATCTTTGGGGTCGGCTTAGCGCCCAGTCATCGGAGCCGATGCAAATGCGCGTGATTGAGGAAGGTTTGGCCGTTCCGAACCCAGAGGCTCAGGTCGTGCTGAAAACCACGTTTCGCGATCTTGCAGCGACAATGGTGTGAAGGGGGATCGGTAATGATAAATGCGAATATGAGATTGGGTGCCAGAGGCGATCTTTTTCTGAGGACGCGTGAGGCCAGTAAGGTTATTTATGGTGCCGCGAGCCTGCGCGGTACCTCCGGCGTTGCTGCTATCGGTGGTCCGCGGGCTCAAGCCCAAGCCCAAGCCCAGGCTCAGGCTCAGGCTCAAGCGCAGGCCCAAGCACAAGCGCAGGCACAGGCGCAAGCGATTAACGGCGATGCGACCCCGGCGGGTGGTGTTGACGTTCTTGCTACTTGGCCAGAGATCCGTGACCTGTCGAACCTGCCGCGCGACGCTGCGAACAAGCGGCCATATGAGACCATTCCGCTGATCGCGCCGCGTAGTGGCCTGGCGGCGCTGGCGGAAACAGACGCCCTTATGATCAAGCAGGCCTGCACCCGTTGTGATGAACTGCGACAGAAAGAACTGATCAGGCAGATGACGGCGAATAATCCGATTGATCTGTTACGGCCTCTCGGCATTGAGTCGCTATCAGGCTTTGGTGCGACGGTGGCTTTGATCGCGACAGTGCTGCAACTGACAGAGCGTGTCGGTTATCTCTATAAGCTCCGCTATCAGCGACCGCGTCCAAATGTGCTGGAGCCGCGTTTGCGGCCTTTCATTGCCAATCCGCCCCATTCGGCATTTCCAAGCAATCACACATTTCAGAATTTCTCTGTCGCATTGGTGTTATCGCGCGCGATACCCGAGGTGACAGCGACCACCGAGTTGTTTCGGGTCGCCCAGCGGATTGGCGAAAACCGGGAATATGCCGGTGTTCATTATAAGTCCGATACCGACGCAGGCGAAGAACTGGCGCGCAAATTTGCGCCATACCTATACTATGTCTGCCGGCGAAAGATGCGGGCCGCGCAGCGCGAATGGTATTAACAGGGGGGCGCTATGACTGACGGATCCGATAAATTCTCTGGCGAAGGCTTGTTCTATCTGTGGCATCTTGAGGCGATCGGCCTGATCAGCGTGCCATCGGACGGCACACCGTTCAACGATGCCGAGCATGCACCCCTGTGGCAGGCGGCGAAGGCGGCGACCGGGCAGCCCACCCGCGTTGCGATCATCGACAATGGCGCTCCGTCCCGTCATCCGGGCTTTGGCGACCGCCTGTCTGACCCGATGGATTTTTCAGGCCACGCCAATGGTGCGGTTTATAGTGATCAGCAGGTCAATCCCTTTGCCGGGCTTTACACCGGGTTGAGTGGGGGCGATCAGGACACATTGGCCGCCAAACTTGCAGCGTCCGAGGCACTGTCGGCTCCTTTGCAGCACGCGTTACCAAAGCTGACACCTAGCAGCTGCAGCGATGTCAAAGCGCACAACTATATTGGGCTTGATGACCCGGCAGAGCGGTTCGCGGCCCATGGCGCGGCTTGCGCTGGGTTGGTTGGTGCGACGCCCGTGACATCCGGCGGCGATCTTGATGCGGCGATTTCATATTCAGGTGTCGATCCGACATGTCATATTATTCCGATCACATCGACCTACGACCAAACCTATTGGCCGCTTGTCATGTCGTTACTCTATGCACTGGCATCAAAGGCAGATGTGGTACTGATGCCGCGTGCCATCGAACCCGCCAGCGATCCGGTACCAGAGGACGAATATCAGGACACCCGTCTAAATCCCCGCTGGTCCCGGATCGATTGCGACCCGGCCCGGAGCGAGGATTTTAAGCTGCTGAAGTGGCTGGCCGAGTTTGTTGCTGAACGGATCCCGATGATCGTGCCAGCAGGGAATTCTGGCCTGCCAGAGTTGGAGTTCCCTGCATCGATGGTCACTGATGGCGACGCGCCAATTATCGTCGCTGGCGCAGCCACGGCACTGGGTCGCCGCGCAAGCTATTCCAATCATCTACCCGGCTTTGACGGAGAGACAACCGGTGTCACGGTCTATGCGCCAAGTGATGACCGCGCAGAAATTTCGGACACCCAGTTTCGGATCGACCCGTTTGGGTGGTCCGGGCGCAACATACCCTATGCCAAATACGCGCGTGGCAACCTGTTTTCGCCCTACTCAGTGCTGACCACAGATCTACCGGGCCGCTTTGGCTACAGCGCCGAAGAAGGCGACGATTATGACTGGCATGAACAGGGTGTGCCGCCGGGTTACGCCGATCTGCCTGAGTTCCGAAATCAGAGCCTCTATACACTGTTCGGGGGCACATCTGCCGCCTCTGCGATTACGGCTGGTGTGGCGTCTTTGGTCCAGACTTTGGCGCGGGCCTATTTGGGTGCCCCGCTAACCGGTATTCAGATGCGCGATCTCATGCGCAACTTACAGGCCCCCGCCGAAGTGCGACATGGATATCTTGATCCCCGCGGCGATATTGCCTGGGATTCGCCGATAGCACATCATCTCCATCTGCCTGGGTCCGAGAGCGACCTGAGGGCCCGTTTGGATGTCCTATGACCTGCTACCCATAGCCTACTAAATATCCGGGCCGACTTGCAGTGTGGCGCACGCAAATGCGCCCTCTCATCTATACAATTTTTGTGCTCGTAACATGCTCAGATCAAGTTGAACTGGCCGCCCTTATTCTAGCGCGGCCCGTCCCTCATCTTTGGTCAAAAAGATACCTAAAGGAGTTTGCTTGCAAACTCACTTCATGCATCAGCCTAAAGCATTTCCCGTTAATATTGAAGCACCTAACGCTGCCTGAAATCAAAGATTTCAACGTGTTAGGTGATGCGACTTGTTTCAGGTTAAACGCAGAACACGATAACCCGTTAGATTGCGGCATGCCTGGCCGGATCTGCTGAATTCCCGATAGATTCCCGGCCAGGTGCCGGCGGATTCCCGCAATGCCCCCCTCGTTGCATGCATTCTCTCCCTAATCGAATTGCGGTCCAACATGGTCGCAAAGCGCTTCTTGCACAACGGGCTTGAATTCAACAAGCGGAGGAAAAAATGGACAATTTTACAACTTCGGAAGGTCTGCCACGACCGCGAGCAACGGGGCATCTGCTGGTTCAGATGAGAACGGGAAGCAGTATGAGCGCCAGCCGTGTTAAAAAACTGACAGGACGTAGTCTTGCTCATCGTCAGGATTACGGTGCCGAAAGCACCGGGGCAGATGGCATGGCTGATGCTTCGGCGCTTATGCTTGATCGCCTTAAAACGCTGGTTATTCGCACGGATGATCCGGACGAGGCCAGTCATATGCAGGCGGCCTTTACCGAAGAACGCGATGTGGCCTTTGTTCGTCCGGAATATTATGTGTATCCGACCGATACCTTTGAGGCACGCTATGCCGAATGGGTGCGGGAAGGCCTTGATATCCTTGTCAAACAGGCAGTTCGAACGCCACTGGGGCCGCGTTTTGCGTCACCGGAGCTTGCTGTACCGGCAGCGACGCAAATGGCGACCTGGGGTGTACGTGCTGTACAGGCCGATTTGTCCAGCTATACAGGCGCGGGAATAAAAGTAGCCGTCCTGGATACCGGTTTTGACTTTACCCATCCTGATTTTCAGGATCGCGAGATTGTCCGCGCGTCGTTTGTGCCGACGAAGACAGCGCAGGATATGCAGGGTCACGGGACCCATTGCGCGGGTACAGTGGTTGGCGGGTCCCGGCCCGACGGTCTGCGTTATGGTGTTGCACCCAATGCAGAGCTTCATGTCGGAAAAGTTCTCGGCCCTGGCGGCGGTGCCGAAAGTTGGCTTTTGGCTGGGATGGATTGGGCGGTCGACCAAGGTTGCGATGTAATCTCTATGTCGCTTGGGCGAACGATTGACGCGGGCGAAGGCCCGGACCCGTTGTTCGAACAGGCTGGCGAAACCGCGCTCGCCAATGGTTGTCTGGTCGTCGCGGCGGCGGGTAATGACAGTCGCAGGCCCCGCTTTGTTGCGCCGGTCAATGCACCAGCCAATGCACGCTCTATACTCGCGGTTAGCGCAATCGACGAAGCGGGCGAGGTCGCATTTTTTTCTAACCAAGGCCAGGTCCCCGGCGGTGGCGAAGTCGATTTATGCGCGCCAGGTGTCGATATCTTGTCCAGCACCCTGGAACCACGGCGTTACGAGGAATTGATGGGAACCAGCATGGCGACCCCGCATGTCGCCGGTGTTGCGGCGCTTTTGGCTGAATCTGATCCTGAGTTGCGGGGGCGGGCGCTTTGGGCTGCGCTTGCGAACACCGCATCAAATGTGAACCAGCGACGTGTTGATGTCGGAAGCGGGCTAGCGCAGGCACCAGTCCGCGCTGGCCCGGGATTAACACGTTAGGGGCCGATAGCGATGACCCGAGAGCGCTTGAAGGATGTGCTGATTCAGGTGGAGCCCGAAGCGGTGGATGGGGGAGCTGAGATTCTGTCTTTGCTCTCAGCTGCGGGGCTACATAACGGAACCTACCTTGCGCGCCTTGGGATCATTACCGGACGAATCCGGGCCAGCCGGATGAAGGACGCGCTCGCCGTCCATGGTGTGATTTCGATGCGTGCGGACGGACGCATCGATCCACCGAGTTAAGCCATTTCAACCGAAACAGTATTGAAAGGAAAAGACATGGAAAGATCAGTTATCGGCACATGGGGTTATCGCAGTTTTGTCAATGATCGTGACCTACTCACCCCTTTTGGAAACCTGCGCTTTGGACTTGGTGTGCTCAAACTTGAGGTTGCCGGGCCCGGACGCCTTGCCGGATCACTGGGTGGGCGTGGTTGGTCGCTCGACATCGACGGCACGATTTTTGGCGGTGATGACCGCGTTCGCTTTAGAGGTAGCGGCGAGATCGGCGGCGAGGAATGGGTCTATGACTATGATGGTTGGTTGACCCCCGCCTGGCCGAACGGCGTCGACCAGATCGATGCCATGGTCGGCTCGATTATCAGGGTCATCCCACACTCCGACGGCAGGGCACGCGCCGGCTTTGTCGCTAGTTGGATCGCTGTACGCGACCCCGTCGCGACTGATCAGGATTTGCTTTGAAACAGAGGAGAAGAAAATGACCAACATCAGTCTTATTTACGCAGTAGACGATCTTGACGTCCTTATTAGCCGCAGTTCGCCGCAATTCGTTTTGATCAACGCTAAGGGGCGGGTGAACTCGGTGGGATGGACCGGCGCAGCGCTGGCTCGTCGACACTATGTCGTTCCGCCGGAAGATGGCGTGCAGGCGTTCGATTTCTTTGCCGTGCCCCCGGACGAACCCTCGTTGCAGATGCTTGCGCCCATTCAAGCGATGTCAGAACTGGGGCCGATTGACGTTGTAAACTATTGGGGCGAGGGGGTGCCCCTTACCGGCATTCGGGTTCATGCTGCTACAAACGACCGCACGGCGTTATTCCACTCGGCAAATTACGAAGATGCGATTTCGGCGCGGATGATGCCATCGGTCGCTTACATCACACCAGAAGAGCCGGGGCGAACGCTTAGTTACGCCGCCGACATCCGACATTTGTTCCGGGACAAGGACGCCCGGATTATGCGCGCGGTCGCGGCCTTCGACCTCCACAAATATGAGGATGTCCGGGACAATGCAGACAATATCCTCAATCACCTGCGCGTGGATATGCCCTGCGACGGGCTCTGGCCACAATCTGACATCGACCGCTTTGCCGATTGGATTGATGCCGGAAAACCTGAGTGATCATTTAATACTAAGGAGAAGAACATGAGAAAGACATTTCAAACGCTCGCAGCGGCTGCGGTGGCAGCCACCGGGGTTACCGCTGCCGCCAGTGGTCAAACAGTGGTATTGTCGACCAGTGATTTTACCACGCAAGCAACGCCCGAAGGCCGGATACTGATCGGGCGGGGCGAAGATTATACGCCGACGGACATCACCCATGATGTACTGTTTCCGAAACTGCGCGATTCAATGCATGAACGGCGCAATTTTGCATGGTCGGTGGTTGAACGTGCGCTGAAGCCGCAACAGCTGGCCAAGCCTGGCGGAGAATCCACAGAAGTCCCGCTTTGGATGACCTGGTATGAAGACAGGGGTGCGAATGGAGAGATTGAGTCGCTCATGCACCTCTATTTCCGCAATCTAAAGACTGCGTTCGAAGGGGATCCAGATCCCGATATTGAAGCCGTCGTAAAAGCGACGATGGAGGAGTTCGCGGCCAAAGACCTGTCCGACTCGTTGCGATCTGCGACCTTTGAATCTCGTCTGGGTCAGCATTTGAACAATCAGAATCTGGAAGCGTTGGCAGGGCGTGGTGGAACATTGTTCAGCCCGTCATTCGTTGAGCACATGATGCTCAATGCTAAAGCGGCTATGGCCTGCGCGGGAGACTCAAAGGCGGATGATCCGCCACCTTCGGATGATCAGTTTTCGCATTGCATTCCGGAGTTTCCTGCATCGGCTGTGATGATCAAAACTGCATGGCGGCCCCTTGCGGGCGGTGCGCCGCGTTATGACACGTCGGCTGTGGGCGTGGGGCGTGCGATCCGCAACGGGACATGGCCAAACCAAGTAAACGGCTATACACCGCCGCCGATTGAAACGCCGAGCGCATCCGAGATTTTCACCGTAGCCGATGAAAATGATCACCGCTATGCGTTAACCGGCGTTCATTTCGTCACCAAAGAGGTTCGCGAGTGGGTCTGGGTCTCGTTGTGGTGGGACCCGCAGGCCCAGCTCGATTTCGGTGCTGACAAGCCCGATACGCTGGCGGCATTCAATGACGGCGTTTGGGATAACTATAAGATGTGCGCGAATACTTCATTCGCGGAGGGCGATCAGCAACCTTGGTCAGCGTATGATAATGATCGTAATGACAGAGAGATGATGAGCCTTGCGCAGCGCCCATGAAGTTGTGGTTGAGCAGATCCGGGATGGTGGCGCATCCCGCCCTGAGGATCTGATGCATACATTTTCCTCAGGCGACCTTGCGTCGCCGCTGTACCTTGCGGATGCCAACGGGCCGTGGCTTGCCCCTTATGACCAACCCACCAGCTGGTGTAGCAATCCAAATATTGAGACCCATGGCGGCAACGCCCGGACAAGCTGTATTGGTTGCCATCAGATAGCGTTTACCGGCAATGAACGCCGCGGTGGCCGGGCAAGTTTCGCCGACGCACTGACCGGCGATGTGGCCCAATATGGTCGGGCGCGGGTGCGCCGTAACTTCCCGGCAGAATTCGCCTGGTCTTTTTCGGCAAGCTTTCGGAGGTATATGGTCGAAGCGGCGATCGAAGCAGATTTCGAATGGCCTGAATAATGACAGCGCCTGACATGATGCAATTTATTACATCATGTCAGGCTGATAGGAGAGCGCCACAAATGGTGGGGCAATTAGGCTACTTGCCTGTTTTCTTGTGTGTTTTTCATACCGGGATACGGCATTGTCACGTAAACCGAGTAGCGTCGAAAGTGGTCAATGTTTGGCAACCTAGGCCGCTGCGATTGTGCGCCAATCTGCATAAGCCTTGGTTCTAAGTTTGCAGAAGTATTGGCGGCTAATCAGGTGGCGTTGGAGGTTGAAATGGTTGTAAACGGCAGCATGGGCGGCAAGGAATCGTTGCGCAGAACCGGGCGTTCGAAACCGTCTTTGCTGCCGCTCTTGTTGTCGAGTTGGTTGATGAGATACCTCAGCTCGGCATTGTCACATTAACAGTATTTCAACCTTTACGAGAAAATTAAGTTGTTCAAAATCAACAGCTTGGCAATGGTCAAAAAGGTGGTTTTCGCGCACAGATTGCTTAACGTGACAGTACCCACCACATCGCTGACAGCTACATCGCTCTATTCACCACTTTCATCCCGTGTGGTGTCTGGGAGGCGGTGCATATTCTCGATGGATTGATAAAGAACAGGTCTGAAATCCAGCCTGACACATTGCATGCCGATACCCAGGGCCAAAGCGAACCAGTCTTTAGGCTTGCTCGTTTGCTAGCTATCAAGTTGATGCCACGCATGCGCAATTGGGATAACGTTGTTTTCTATCGCGCCAGTAAAAGCCTTCGATATCGACATATAGACAGCCTTTTCACCAGAGACATCGATTGGAAGTTAATCGAAACTCACTGGCAGGACATGATGCAGGTTGTTCTTTCCATCCAGGCCGGTCTAGTTTTATCATCTATGTTGCTTCGTAAACTTGGTTCCTACAGTCGGAAGAGTCTGTTGTGCCGAGCTTTCCGCGAACTCGGTCGTGTCGAGCGCACTCTATTTTTGCTGCAATATATTTCTCAACCGCAAACCAGACAGACAATCCGATCTGAGACGACCAAGATTGAGTCCTTAAATGACTTTCTTGATTGGATCACCTTTGGCGGTCCTGTTGTCAAAAGTGGTGACCCTGTCGAACAAGAGAAGCAGGTGAAATATGCAAGCTTGGTTGCTAACGCAATTATGCTCTCAAATGTCGCTGACCTTAGCGAAGCTATCACAGAAATGGCTTCAGATGGCACTGTCACAGCAACTACGCGAAATTGCCAGTTCGGTCTCATGTTGCCAATGTGGTTGTATGAAAAAGTCATTGTATACTCGCCATCGATTTCCTCTGGTCATCATTCAACGCGCGATCTGGCTCTATTTCAGGTTCAGCTTGAGCTATCGCGACATCGAAGATCTGCTGGCTGAACGTGGCATCGATGTTTCCTATGAAACCATCCGCCGTTGGGTGCTGAAGTTCCGTCGGATATATGCTGCTCAGATCAGGAAACAGCGCAAACGCGGCAGCGGTCGGTGGCACCTGGACGAGGTATTCGTGAGGATCAATGGCAAGATTGCTTACCTTTGGCGGGCCGTCGATGATGAAGGCGAAGTGCTGGATGTTTTGGTGCAGTCCAGGCGAAACAAGCAAGCAGCGCTGAAGCTTATGAGGCGATTGCTGAAATCACAGGGCGAGATCCCAGACGCCATTGTAACAGATAAGCTTCGGTCATACGGCGCGGCGCTCAAAGGTCTAAACCTGTCAGACCGCCATGAATTGGGTGGCAGGTTGAACAATCGGGCCGAAGTTTCACATCAACCAACCCGGCAACAAGAGCGACAGCAAAGACGGTTCAAATCATCCCGGTCCGCACAACGATTTCTCGCCACTCACGCCGCCGTTTACAACCACTTCAACTTCCAACGTCACCTGATCAGCCGCTCATATCTTCGTCAACTCAGGAGCAAGGCACGGCTTGATTGGTTGCAGATTGCTGAGGTTTGAGACCTCCACGGCTGCGTAAGCTCGGCTTCGGTGAGTTAATTTGACAGTGCCGTCGTTATCGACAGATGAAATGGAGAACTGACCCCAGCTATCTGCCAAGCAACGAACGCGAACCCTTAACTGTCAGTGCGCGACTTTGCCATGATGCGCAAAGTTCAACCCCAAACAAACAGCTTGTTTGCCTCTCCGTTTAACCGCAATCGGTATGAAAATTTTCCTGAACATCACTAAAACTGGTCTTGTGACCGGTTTTTACACGTATCCTCAACCTACCCCTCGCAGAGTGGCGGGTGTTAGGTGCCGCCTAACGGTCAGGAGCGGCGCCAAATTTGACAATCATTTCCCATTCGTCTGACAGTGCCACAAAAGCAGCTTCAATCTGAGTGTCACAAATCTAGACGAGGTGGACGAGTGTATTGGACGGCGAAACTAGCGCGATTTGTAAACCTTGAAAAAAGGCCCGGCTTCCTGCCAAGTTCTCAGGCCCTGAAGCCGAAGAACAAGTCAGAAGCGTGCTTGCGAGCAACCCGGCCATCCGAGGAAATATCAGTCTAACGAACGAGTTCTTGGAAACTGGTGACGTCGTTTACTTTCGAAAAGGAGAGGCTATCATCAAGCAAGGCGACACAGACAACGAAGTGTATTTCTTGCTTGCGGGAACTGTAGACGTAGTCTTCAAATCCCAACTAGGGTCGAGGCGAACAGCACCTAACCAAATTGGTGAGATGGCGGCCATAAAGCTGGGGCAGACAAGGTCGGCAACAATCGTGGCGGCGACCGATGAAGTTGCGACACTCCGGCTTTCTGGTGCCAGGTTCCACCGCATTTGGGAGACTAACACTGAGTTTCAAAATTCACTCCAGCTTGAGATGGACTCGCGTTTCAGAGAGAGGATTCAAGCCGGTGAAGTGGCAAAGAAGAACAACTCTATTGTGTGGTTTATTACATCGTTTGGTTTGGCAATCGTCGGCGGAGTGACCTCTTGGTTCTTTTTGGCACCTCAAGACTGGACTGACACTGCCAGGGCCGCTCTTTCGGCGTTTATTGGACTCTGCCTTTTCCTCTTTGCGCTCCTCCACAATCCCGCGTTTTTCTGGAGGCGCAGTGCAGGGCTAGTCCTCCTGGCGATGATCGGTGTGCTCAGCCTAGATCACTTAGTCGCCCTTGAGGCCAGCGAAGGATTTGGCAGTTTATCAATTGACGTCCAATCGAATGGGGCCGAAAAAAGTGGATCATCAAGTGTAGTCGAAACTATTGGCTTCATCGTAGTTTTCATTGTGTGCGCAGTCATGGACCGGATTCAGAATCGTTGAATCAACGAAGCGCTGGCTGCGCTCTCCCTGTGCAGCTTCTCAGTATTTCTAAAGGCATCACATGAATATCGATGATGAGATTAATTCAGATGTGACCAAGATTCGTGATGCGGATTGGAACAAGAGAACTGGCACGAAGGTTCCTGGTCCAGAAGACGTCACCTTGAGCAATGGCTCGGTGGAGATCGATGCGACTTATCTCTACACAGATATGGCGCACTCGTCACGAATGGCTAAGTCTCTTGATAGGAGAGTCACCGCAAAAATCTTGAAATCCTATCTCGCTGTGTCTTTGCGCCTGATTCGACACTTTGGTGGGCGCGTCATGAGCTTTGATGGGGATAGGGTCATGGGTGCATTTATGGGGGACGCAAAAAATACATCGGCTGTCCGGTGCTCCTTTGCGATAGCGTACGCTGTAACTCAACTCGTCCGGCCAAAGTTTGAAGCGAAGTACGATACTGTAAAGAATGCTACTTTTTCGATGCATCATGCGACTGGAATTGATCAAGGGACGGTTTTCTTAGTCAGAGGCGGAGTTTATGGCAGCAACGAGCTGATTTCTATTGGAAGGGCACCGAATCTCGCGGCGAAACTAAGCGTCATACGTGAAGGAAATTACTCAACTTTCGTTACAAAGAGCGTCTACGACAAAGCCCACTTATCCACGAAGGAACGCCTAGACGGTTCGACAGGATTCTGGGAAGCCCGAACGTGGAGATACTGCGATGAGCCCATCTCAATTTACCACTCCAGCTACTGGCGTAAGCCCGGGTCAAACTAAGATCACCGAGCTTCTCGATCTTGCGGTCGCTGCGAAAGTCCGGTCTGATGGGCCGCGTCGCAGCATGTGAGACCTGCGACGGACGGCAGCCATGGGCCGTGATTACAATCCAGCGCCGTTGCCAGTATCGAAGCTGGTTCGGAGTGCGTTGAGAAAGTGCATGCTCAGACAAGCACAATTGCTGTTAGAGCGAACGCCTAGGAAGTTTCTTAACAACTTTGTCGACAAGAGCGATGGAGGCATGTTCTGCTCCCCAGAAAACCCAAAGAGAAAGTTTCGAATGTCTAACTCCAATGCAAGAACAGGGATCTCTATCGAAAGTAAATTTTCGTTTTGGCTTAAAACAGTGGAGCGTATCATCGTGATTGTTGCTGGGGTTGCTGCGATATTGCCACTTTGGCAGTTCTGGTCTGAAGCCGGTCAGCGAGAATTAGAACGCAATTCGACGTTTATTTTGGCACATCAGGCGTGCCAGGAACTGATAAATGAGCTCATCGAAGAGGAGGTAGGGAAGCTCTATTCGATACCGGGTTTGACAGGGTGACCTGAGACCCAAGTCTGCCCCAGCCATTGGGAGAATCCGCGTTTAATTTCTGACCTCATGCGGCCTGCTTTTGCAACGTCATTTTGGCCACAAACTCGTTGGGCGTGAGATTGCCCAGTGATGAGTGTGGCCGGTTTTGATTGTAATCCTCCTTCCATTTGGTGATCTCTGATCGAGCGTCTGCTAACGACGAGAACAGCGTTTCGTTCAGGCATTCGTCCCGGAAGCTGCCGTTGAAACTTTCGATGAAAGCGTTCTGTGTTGGCTTGCCTGGAGCGATGTAGTGCCAATCAATCTTAGTCTTCTGGCACCATTTAAGCACTGCTGAACTGGTCATCTCGGTGCCGTTGTCGCTGACAA
>JBMYPG010000054.1:0-17763 GCA_049600095.1 Pikeienuella sp.
TGACCAGTGGCGAAGCTGGCTTCGTCTGACGCCAACCATACCGCCATCGCGGCGACGTCAGCCGGTTGCCCAAACCGCCGCGCCGCATGACGGGCCAGCGCATCAGTGCGGGCGGCGGCGGGGTCGGCGGCCAGGTCAAACCCCGCCTCCAGCATCCCGGTATTGATCCACCCGGGGCAAATGGCGTTGCAGCGGATATCCGGCCCATGATCCACCGCGATGGAACGGGTCAGCCCGTGCACAAACGCTTTGGAGGCATTGTAAAGCGCCATCGAGGGATCGGCGACATTGCCGGAAATCGACCCGATATTGATGATAGAGCCACCTTTGGACATCACCGGAATACAGGCGCGGCACATATTGAACACGCCCCGACAATTGGCCCCAATGACCAAATCCCAATCAGCATCGGTGCTGTCGGGAACGGTTTTTTCGACCTGCACACCAGCATTGTTAACCAGAATGTCCAAGTCAGAAACGGCGCTGGCCAGTACCTCCGCCTGTTCCGGGTCCGATACATCCGTCTGATGCCAGATAACTTCATCCGGCAGGTCGGGCCGCTCACCCCGTCCACAGGTCGTTACCGTCGCGCCCTCGGACAGAAACGCCTCAACAATGCCGCGCCCGATACCCTGCCTGCCGCCGGTGATCAGCGCCGTTTTCCCCGCCAACCGCATCACAGCTTCATCTGCTGAACTTGCGCCGACAGCCCGCCATCCAGAACCCATAACTGACCCGAGGCATAGCGTGCCTCATCCGACCCCAGCCACAAAACCAGATTGGCAATGTCGTCAGGCGTGCCATAGGTCCGTGTCGGGTGAACATCGCGAACTGCCTGTTTTAACGATTCAATATTGCCCCCGCCCCCACCGGAACCTTCACCTTCAAAGAATGATTGCAGCATTGGTGTGTCTACATAACCGGGGCAGATGGCGTTAACCCGAATGCCCTCTGGCCCGTGGTCGCAGGCCATCGCGCGGGTCAGCGCATGCACAGCACCCTTAGTGGCGCAATAGGCGGCTAAACCCGGGTCGGCAATAAAACCATCGTAAGAGCCAAAGTTGATAATATTGGCGCCTTCGCCCTGACGCAGCAGCGGCAAGGCAAATTTAGAGGTTAGGAACGTGCCGGTGACATTGACCGCAAAAATCCGGTTCCACTGATCCAGCGTCGTATCTTCGATAGTTTCCTCAATCTCAATCCCGGCGGCGTTGACCAGAATATCGAGGCGGCCCTCCGCCGCCTCGACTGTACTCATCGCGGCCTGAACGCTGGTTTCTGACGTAACATCAAGCGGCAGATATTGCCCAAGCGCATCACCCTGCAACGATCCACTCTCCGTCAGATCAGCGGCATAGACTTTTGCGCCCTCAGCCATAAAACGGGCGCAGATCGCCCGCCCGATTCCACCGCGCCCGCCCGTGACGAGTGCGGTTTTGCCAGCTAACCTATCGGCCATTTCAGTCTCCTGAGCTATTTGCGCCTTGGCTATGCGCGCCTGAACGGGGGAAAACGGGTTTTTTCCGCCGCCACCGTCCAGTCCATGTGATTGCGTACATATTCCTGCGCCGCGTCGCGTTTGGGCTGATAATCCCAGCTTGTCATCATCCCGGATTCCATCGCCGCATGAACGGCGCGGCGCTGAATTTGCGTAGCGATGACATTTCTGCGGATCGCATCGCTGTCCCACCGCTCAGCCACCTCAGCGGCAAATGCGGCGACCCGGTCCTCATGCGCCGGATCATTGGCAAGGTTGTTTCGCTCATCCGGGTCATTCGCGATGTCATAAAGCTGCGCCGGGTCCACATCGCAATGAATGTATTTGTATGGACCGCGCCGGATCATGAATATCGGGTGAGATGCGCATTCAGCGCAATATTCACCAATTGCCTCACCTTCACCGGCGTCCTCGCCGCAGGCGGCTGGCCACAATGAACGACCATCAAGCGGCATGCCCAATTCAGCATCCGCCTCGCCCGCAATGTCTAGGAACGTGGGCAGAATATCGACCAGTGAACATGGTGCATCAACAACACCCTGCTTTACGCCGGGGCCAGAGATGACCAGCGGAACACGGCCAGAGTGCTCAAAAAAGTTCATCTTGTACCACAGCCCACGTTCACCAAGCATATCGCCATGGTCGGCGGTCACGATGATGATCGTATTGTCGATCTGCCCGGTTTCCTCCAGCGTCCGCACAAGCTCTCCTACCTTGGAATCGAAATACGAGACATTGGCGTAATACGCATGACGGGCATTGCGGATTTCATCCTCGGTCACCTCAACCACATCCGCCTCGATACCCTTCATTAGCCGTTCGCTATGTGGGTCTTTCGGCGCATCGGCGTTGGGCATGTCGATGGCATCATGATCGTACAGATCCCACCATTCAGGTCGCGCCACATAGGGGTCATGCGGGTGGATAAAACTGGCGACCATGCAAAACGGCTCTACCTTCTCCATCGCGTATTCAAAGATTTTGCGGCGGGCGAAAAACGCCGTTTCCTCGTCATACTCAATCTGGAAAGTGGTGGCGGCTGTACCCGCTTCACGCACCGAATCCATGTTGTGATACCACTTATCAATCCGCTCATCCGGCTGTTCCCAATCCGGCGTCCAGGCGTGGTCAGACGGGTAAACATCTGTCGTTACCCGTTCTTCAAACCCATGCAGTTGGTCAGGCCCGACAAAATGCATCTTGCCGCTCAGACAAGTGCGGTATCCGGCGCGGCGCAGATAATGGGCGAATGTTGGCACGGTGGCCGGAAATTCGCTGGCGTTGTCATAGGCCGCGATGCGGGTGACAAGCTGGCCGGACATGAACGAAAACCGCGACGGCGCGCAAAGCGGCGCGTTGCAGTACGCGGCGTTGAATTTTGCGCCCCGCGCGGCAAGCGCGTCGATATTGGGCGTTTTGACAAGTGGGTGGCCATAAGCGCCGGTGAATTGCGGCGCCAACTGATCGGCCATGATCAGGACTATATTTGGACGGGTCATGTTGCTCTCTCTGATTTCAGAATAAACGATTGAAGGTCAGAGAGCCCACGGAGGAGGCTGATAGTTCATCAGTTTGCAGTGGCCAAGGTTCATTCACCATTCATACGGCCTTTTGATAGGCGTCAAGCACCAATCCGTGAAAATGATGCACCGCATGCTCCGATTTACCGCTGCCATCGGGGTCATGAACGATGCGGCCTTGCGTGAAAGCTGGCGTTTTCATGCCGCGCTGAACGCTTTCAACCAGCGCAATATCCTCCACCTGCAACACATCGTCGATATAGGCGACAGCCTCTTTCTCAGCCTCGATCACGTCGGCGGTTTCAAAAAAGAAATCATAGGTTTCATAGGTGCGGTCAGGACCGGCGGGCAGGATATGCATGATGATCATATTGCCACGACCGGGGTAGCGCATGATGCAGGTGTTCGGCCACAGCCACCACACCGCGTGGTCTGTCACGGTCGCATTGTCGACTGCATAGGCTGAATTAGCAGACTTTCCTGCCTCAGCCATATGGCTGGAATAAATGCCGTGCGTCGTGACCTTATAGGTGTCCATATCGACCAGCGTGCAAAAATCCTTATGCGCGGTCGGGCAATGGTAACATTCAAGGAAGTTATCGACGACATTCTTCCAGTTTGATTTGATGTCATAGGTCAGGCGATGCGCAAATGTCAGCTTGTCCACATCCGGCGCCCAGTGCCCGATCTCGGTCGCCAGATCGCCGGTAATATCGGCCAGCGGCGGTGCGTCCGGGTCCAAATTCACATAGATAAATCCACAGAATTCCTCGACTTGAACCTGATCCAGACAAATATCCTGCGTGTCAAAATCCTCCAGGTTCTCTGTCTCAGGCGCGCGGCGTAACTGGCCGGTCAAGTCATAAACCCATGCATGATAGGGACACATGATGCGCGTTGTTTGCCCCTCGCCGCTCAGCAACTCATGCGCGCGGTGCTTGCAAACATTGTAAAAGGCACGGAGGCTGCCATCACCATCCTCGCCACGGTCACGCACAACAGCGATTGGTTTATCCGCAACAATTGCGGCGACATAGGCACCGGGTTCGCGTAATTTTTCTGCATGGCAAACCCACTGCCATGTCTTTGCAAAGATTGCCTCGCGTTCAAAGCCATGAAACTTTGGGTCTGTGTAAGCATCAGCCTTCAACGACAATGACCGCGCTGGATTGGGGTCATATCCACCTGAGATTTGGGACAGATCAGGGTTGTTGGAATCTGTGCTCATCTTTGCCTCTATATGCAATCTATGAAGGGCAGGATGCGTCGTTTAGCAGAGACAGTTTTGCGTATTGGCGACGGTGACTTGATTAATTTCGACAGCGCGATGTCAGGCCTAACGGTTGGCACCACTTTCGTGCATCGGCCAGGCACGATATTCAAACGGTGTAGTGCCGTCTTTGCGGTCCTGTCGCGCCGATGCGCCAAATCGGGTGCGATAGGCGCGCGAAAAATGTTCCTGACTGGCAAATCCGCAGGCCAGAGAGATTTCCTTGAGCGACATCTGCGTCTGCCGAACCAGCCCCCGCGCCCGGTCTAGGCGAATATCGGTGTAATATCGTTGCGGCGGCTTGCCGACATAGCGTTGAAACAACCGTTCAAGCTGCCTGAGCGACAGGCCCACAGCGGAGGCTATACCGGGGGCGGACATAACCTCCTCCAAATGTGCCTCCATTAACTTGATCGCTTGCCTGATGGCGGTGGGGGCATCTGCGCCTAACGGTTCAGCATGATCGGGGGCCTGTCTTTCCCCGTCTGGTCGCAACCGGTCATGAAAGACATAGCGCGCAGCCGCATTGGCCAAAGCAGGGCCAGCAACCCGGTTAAGAATGTGCAACGCCAAATCGGATGAAGCCTGCCCCCCGGCGGCTGTCACCCTGTCGCCGCGTAAGGTCAGCAGGTCCTCTGTCACCGTCACCTTTGGGAATGTTTCGATAAAGGCATCGGTATGCTCATAATGAACCGTCGCCCGCCGTCCGTTCAATAAACCAGCGGCAGCGAGGATAAAGGCACCGGTGTCCAGCCCACCAACAACGGCACCGAACCGCGCCCAGCGTCTCAGGGCACCATCCAGTGGTGCACCATAATATGCCTCTGGCGTCCAACTGGATGAAACGATCACTAGATCGGGCTTTTCCGGTGCATCGGATAAAGGTTCAGCCAATACCGAAAGGCCGTTACTTGCGGTCAACTGTTCGGAACAATTGCCGGTCTGAATACCATAAATGCCCCACGTAAAACGTCGTACACCATCAAGGTAGTTTGCAGCACGAAAAGGGTCCAGAAAACTGGTCGATGCCGCAAGGTTAAATCCGGGCGTCGCGACGATTACGATTTGAAAGGGCGCAACGCCGTTCATGAAGCCAAAGTGGACGGGTCCAGATTAGAACCACAAACCAAAACGCCAATATGCGCGCCACTATCAACACGTGCACGGCCAGAGATCAGTGCAGCAAGCGCGGCCGCACCACCGGGTTCCGCCGCAACCCCGCAACTGCGCCAAAGACGGCGTTGCGCTTCAATGATGGCCTCATCCGTTACCAGCGCGATATCATCAACAAAACTGTCAATCAGATCGTGGTTAAGCCTGCCGATGGATGTTGCACCAAGGCTATCAGCCGCAACCGACGACACATTGATCTTAACGGGCCCGCCAGCCTCCCGCGCGGCGTGCATGGCAGCGGCACCTTCCGGCTCAACCCCAATCACCGATGGACCGGTGTAACAGGCAACGCCAACCCCAGCGATTAGCCCGCCGCCACCAGCGGCAATAAAAACAGCATCCAAATCAGGGCATTGTTCTTGCCACTCCAACCCAACTGTTCCTTGCCCGGCAATCGTGTGAACCGCGTCATAGGCATGAATGTCGATAGCTCCGGTCTCTGCCTGAAACGCTTGGCATGCCGCCAGCGCCTCCGCATAGTTAGCTCCGCCAACTCGTAAATCGCACCCTGTATCGCGTATCTTTGCGATTTTAGCCGGGCTTGAGATTTCCGGCACAAATATTGTGGCTTCCAAGCCCAGCTTTTGTGCAGCAAAAGCCACCGCCGCGCCGTGATTTCCACCAGAGGCAGCCGCAACAGGCTGCTGCACATTTTGAGCCAATAAGGAATTGAATGCGCCACGCGGTTTAAAACTACCCGCATGCTGAAGGCATTCCAGTTTCAGTGTAAGACGCCCCCGCCACTCAATCCCCAAATCGCCCGGGTCAATTTCCATGACCGGCGTGCGACGGATATAGGAACTAATACGCCGATCTGCATCGACAACATCTTTTACTGATACAGACATAAACGCCTCATGTTGATCCTTCGCTTATCGGCATGATGACCGAAAGCAGCGCAGATACAAGTGGCGGTTAGGACAGCAAGATTGGGTTAGGAATGGGCCTTAGCAGCGGCACGCAGGCCAGCAGCCGGACTGGTTAAGGCAGGGCGGCGCATTTGCTCAGCAGCCGGCGCCATCGACGCCTGCGCCAAGGCAACCACATCTGCCGTAGATCGGTCAGCCGCCGCCGCGATCAGATTTAGGTAATCATCCAGCCTGTTTTCCTGAAACGCGGTCAGGGCCCCGTCTATCAATGTCACTTTGGGTTCGACGCCTTCTTGGCGGCACAGATCGCCAGTCGGTTGGATTGTCGATGGTGTTGTGACGAAAACCTCAACCGTGCCACCTGCTGCCGCCGCCGCTTTGGCCAGCGCAGTATCCACACGCAAAGCACCCGAACGGGGTGCGGCGGCACCAATACTGGAACAGGTCAAAAGGATTGCATCGCCCGTCAGGGCCCCCAATTCTTCAGCGGTTTCCGCCAGCACTTCTTCGGTTGCGCCACCCGCTGCAATGGCACGCGCCAGTAGGTCAGGGCGAACACGATGCGTCAGCTTCACACCCTCAGGGCAAGCGGCTTCGAATATCGGAATGTTGCTATCAGCAGTATGAAGGCAAGCGATGATCATGACCAGAATTCCTTTGCCCCCAACCGATACAACAGATGCGGTGCAATTGGCGAGGCTTGGTCAATTTTGGGGTGCATGAAATCGCCGTCAAAATCACGCGTCATGCCAATGCGTTCCATGACGGCAGCTGAAGACAGATTGTTAACTGTGGTGAATGAAACAATCTCATCCAGCTTCAGAACGTCAAAACCATAGGCCAACCAGGCCCGCGCAGCCTCCGAAGCGTAACCCCTGCCCCATGCCGTGCGCGCCAAACGCCAACCGATTTCAACGCAGGGTGTGAAATGAGTTTCATAGCCGGGAATGCTTAGACCACACATCCCAACAAACCCGCTGCCCTTAACTTCCACCGCGCTAAAGCTAAAGCCATCGCGTGCGGTGTTCTCAACGCATTTATCTACCATCTGATTGCTGGTCGTTTCGTCCAAAGGTGCCGGAAACCAACGCATAACCTCCGCATCCGCATTTAACGCAGCAAAGGCATCACGATCAGCATCCACAAACGGGCGGAGGATCAGCCGATCTGTTTCCAGCGTAATCATTTCGTCAGCCGGTAGCTGCCTTCGGGCAAGTTCAGCGCGGCCTGAAGATCGCGCGCCTGTGTCAAAGACAATGTAATTGTTGCTGTTCTGTCAGTACGATTGTCGTGCTGGGTGACAGTGATGCAATCGTCAAATACAGTGATCACAACATCATCCTTTAGCGGCGTTTCACCCTCGTCCACCAGTGTGACAACGGATGCGTCGAATTCATGCTCAACTGTGAACACGGCGCCCCCACAGATCATATTCTGCCGCTTCGTCGATCTCGACGTCAATCATATCGCCGGGTGAGAGTGTTTCGAAGTCTTCGTCAATAAACACATTGCCATCGATTTCCGGGGCATCAAGATATGATCGGGCCACCGCTCCTTCTTCATCCACCTCGTCAATCAGCACAGTCATGCGCGTACCAACACGGGCCTGCATTTTGGCCTCAGAAATACATTGCGCAGTTTCCATAAACCGCGCCCAGCGATCCTCTTTCACTTCATCTGAAACATGACCGGGCAGATCGTTCGCACGGGCACCTTCCACGTTTTCGTATTTGAAACACCCAACACGGTCCAATTGCGCTTCCTCAAGCCAATCCAGCAAGTGCTGAAACTCATCGTCGGTTTCGCCGGGGTAGCCGACGATGAATGTGCTGCGCAGGGCGATTTCCGGGCAAATGCTGCGCCATTTGGCAATCCGGTCCAGCGTTTTAGCCGATGCAGCAGGCCGGGCCATGCGTTTCAATACATCAGGATGAGAATGCTGAAATGGAATGTCCAGATAAGGCAGGATGCCACCTTTTTTGGTCAAACCCTCGGCCATCAGCGGGATCAGGTCATCTACATGAGGGTAGGGGTATATATAGTGAAGCCGCACCCAAACGCCCAGATCACCCAAAGCTCGCGACAAATCGGTGACATGTGCTCGGTAAGCCTGCCCATTCCAATCGCTTTCAGCATAGCGAATGTCTTTGCCATAGGCAGACGTATCCTGACTGATAACCAGCAGCTCTTTGACCCCAGCCTCCGCCAGCTTTTCAGCTTCTCGCAGCACCGCTGCTGCCGGGCGAGAACGAAGCTTGCCGCGCATGTCAGGAATAACGCAGAATTTGCACTTATGATCACACCCTTCTGAGATTTTCAGATAGGCGAAATGGCGGGGCGTCAGGCGAACGCCTCCCGCAGGAATCAGGTCGATGAACGGATCGGGGCTGGGCGGTGCTGCGTTATGAACTGCATCCAGCACCTGCTCGTACTGATGAGGGCCGGTGACTGCCAAAACATTGGGATGAGCTTCGCGGATCATCGCCTCATCAGCGCCGAGGCAGCCGGTGACGATGACTTTACCGTTTTCGCTTAGTGCCTCGCCAATCGCATCCAAGCTTTCCGCCTTGGCACTGTCCAAAAATCCGCAAGTATTAACGATCACCGCTTCGGCACCTTGGTAGTCTGGGCTAAGCGCATATCCTTCGGCCCGTAACCGGGTCAGAATACGTTCACTATCCACCAACGCTTTTGGGCAACCAAGGCTAACCATGCCAATACGCGGCTGGCCCGGGCGGGGTTGTTCATCGGTGCTGATGCGGGGCGCAAGATCAGGGCGCAGATTTGGCGGGTTCAAGGTCATGCCCGGCCTATAACGCGCACAAGCGAGGCGAACAACAAAATTGAAGGGTCGGGCATTTTAGCAAAGGCGTTGAGTGAAACCCAAAAAGCCGAAGTCGACGCGTTCCCCAAAAACGCGCCGACATCCCGGCTTTTCTCGTCCCCACAACGATAGCTGGCAATCAATAGATAAAAGAAATTGGGCTAAATTACCCTCCCAGGTCGCTCTTACGAGCATGCTCAACCTAGACGATTCGAGCACTTCGTTAAAGAGGTAATGCCACATTTCGGACAAAATTGAGGCACAATTGGGCAGCAGTTGACATAATGCACTAGCATTGTTGCTCAAATTGAACCAATTTCAAACCAATGATGGCTAAATTAGGGCGGGCGCGATCACTATCGTCGGATTAAGTGCTGAGCATAGCGAGCTTTGGCATCCAAAAATACCTCGCGCCGGAATACTTCCACTCGAATGGGGAATGAAAGCAATCAAAGCTGCGAGTTTAGTTAGCCAAAGAGAATAGACAAAGCCCTAGTGCAAAGCGGGCGGTGCCCAAGGGTTGCGAACCGGGCCACCCAATTGCAGGTTTGCGCCAGTGTGATGTCGAATTTCAGGGAAAAACGTCAACAACTCCTGACGAACGCTATGATCGAACCGGCGGAGGTTTCGGCGATGAGGTTGCCAGCTTTCGGACGCTATACCCGCCGACCAAAGCAACTCATGCTGATCCAGCATCAGGTGTATGTATTCAACTTCATCCAAGTCTGTCAGCAAACGAATGCTGTCGCCATTGACTAGTTGAATTGCATTAACCAATTGACCGTTCGCCGTGGTATCGCCTTTGGGCTGGATCAATATGCGATGCGCCTGACTAACGATTAAGTCTGCATCGTTCTGAACGGCACCCTTTTTGAATAGTACAGGGCGTGCCTGACCAACTGCGCGAAATGAACGGCGATAAATATATCTGATCGGTTGAGGCCCACGATCAACAGTCATAACCATATC
This sequence comes from Pikeienuella sp., assembly GCA_049600095.1. Lineage (GTDB taxonomy): Bacteria > Pseudomonadota > Alphaproteobacteria > Rhodobacterales > Rhodobacteraceae > Pikeienuella. The sequence goes on from JBMYPG010000054.1 coordinate 10,124, forward strand.
GCCGATGCTAAGATCGCCAGCGGCAACCTCACCATCCGGGGTCATAATCGGCACTGTGGGTGTGAAACAGTTAGAGCTTTCGCCCTCAGACAGTTCGCGGTTGCGTTGATTGTCTGGGTTTGGCTGGTTGAATTGGATAGATTCATCTTCAGCAGCGTCAGCATCGGTTAACGTCTCCGACGATTCACCCGAAGCAAGACCATCTGTTGCCGTTACCGAACCGCCATCTGCGCCAATGTCATAAAAATCAAGAACACTACTGCTGGTCGTGTCTGTAAGGGACACAGCTTCATAGTTATCCGCAGTGCCACTGGTGGTAGCATTCAGGTTGAACGCGAAATCATCGCTGCTGATGACATAGACGTTTTCATTCGCCTCTGCATCGAAATGGACCTGAATCAAAGGGTCGTTAAGGTTGATCTGTAAACCTTCGGAACCGTCCTGATCATACATCGACAGAACGAAATCATTCGGATCTTCACCGACCGCTAGGGCAACTTCGATAAATTCTGACGTACCAGTATTCGCCGCTACTGTATCCAGATAATGGAGCTCGCTTATTCGCGCCATGATATCCCCCAACTACACCTTACTATGCGGCACAAACCTACCGGTTTGCGCGCCAACACACCCCAACGGCTTCCTTAGTTAGCATTTTGGACAAAAATGAGGCATGCGTATAATCAAATTAGCGCGACATTCACAAATGGCCCGTCGCTTACCTAAACATTGAGCGAAGCGAGGCTTGCTTTGCTTGACTCTGAATGTTGGGAAATGTAGCTACCACCTGTTCTCCGGAGGCATCGTTAGCTTCCGGTCTTTGGAGTGTCCAAAGATCGCCCCCAGTCAGCGCGTTGCGCCCACTGGGGCGTTACTGGTTTGAGCGCTGTTGCGCAGAGGAGATGCATAATGTTTGAAGGTCTGTCCGAACGCCTTTCCGGGGTTTTCGACAAGCTCACCAAACAAGGCGCGCTCAGCGACGCCGATGTATCAACCGCACTACGCGAAGTGCGCGTTGCGTTGCTGGAGGCTGACGTATCGCTGCCCGTCGCGCGCGATTTCATCAAAGCCGTGCAGGAAAAGGCGACCGGCCAGTCAGTCACCAAATCAGTCACACCCGGTCAGCAGGTCGTTAAAATCGTCAATGACGAAATGACTGCGATGCTGGCAGGCGACGATGAAAACGCAGGCCGCTTAAAAGTAGATAGCCCACCAGCGCCAGTGTTGATGGTCGGTCTGCAGGGATCAGGTAAAACCACAACCACTGCCAAGATCGCGAAGCGGCTTTCTGGTAAGGAAAACAAGCGCGTATTAATGGCGTCGCTCGACGTTAACCGCCCCGCTGCGATGGAACAGTTGGCCATTCTGGGCATGCAGATTGGCGTAGACACCTTGCCAATCGTCAAGGGTCAGGATCCGGTTGCAATTGCCAAACGTGCCAAACAACAGGCAACACTGGGCGGCTATGACGTCTATATGCTCGATACTGCGGGACGCCTGCATATCGATCAGGAATTGATGGCGCAGGTAGAGGCTGTGCGTGATGTCGCTCAGCCCCACGAAACCCTGCTGGTTGTTGATGGCCTAACCGGTCAGGACGCCGTGAACGTCGCCAAAGAATTCGACGAACGTGTCGGCGTCAGCGGCGTGGTTCTGACCCGGATGGATGGCGACGGGCGCGGCGGTGCCGCATTGTCCATGCGCGCTGTCACCGGCAAGCCAATTAAATTCGTCGCTACAGGCGAAAAAATGGACGCGCTGGAGGAATTCCACCCCAGCCGAATCGCTAGCCGTATTCTGGGCATGGGCGACATCGTTTCGTTGGTCGAAAAAGCACAGGAAACGATAGAGGCTGAACAAGCCGAAAAAATGATGAAGCGGTTCCAAAAGGGCCGGTTCGACATGAATGACCTGCGTGGCCAGCTGGAGCAGATGCAGAAAATGGGCGGCATGCAGGGCGTTATGGGCATGCTGCCGGGCATGGGCAAAATGCAAAAGCAGATGGAAAATGCTAACTTTGATGACAAGGTTATTCGTCGTCAGGTCGCGCTGATCCAGTCCATGACCAAGAAAGAACGCAAGAACCCGCAGCTATTGCAGGCCAGCCGCAAAAAGCGCATCGCCAAAGGCGCTGGGTTAGAGGTGCAAGAACTGAACCGTCTGATCAAAATGCACCGCCAGATGGCGGACATGATGAAAAAGATGGGTAAAATGGGCAAAAAGGGTCTGATGCGCGGTGCACTGTCCCAGATGTTCGGCAAAGGCGGCATGAATCCCGCTGCTATGGGCGGCCCCGGTGGTGGAATGCCCGGTGGCGGAATGGGTGACATGCCCGCCCCACCTGCTGGTGGCGGCTTGCCTGGCCTAGGTGGCGCAGCATTGCCCCCCGGTCTTTCAGGGTTCGGCAAAAAGAAATGACATCTGCACCCACCCTTTCAACTGAACGGTTAAGCATGCGCCCACCGGAGGTTGCCGATCTTGGTGCCTATGCGGCGTTCTATGCTGTGTCGGATGTAAAGGTGGGTAATTATCGTGGTGGCCGGACCGAAGCAGAGATTCAATCAGTTTTGAACCGTGACATGGCCCATTGGGTTGCCAAGGGCTTTGGTATGTTTTTGTTGCGTCGCCATGATGATGCCGAAGTTGTCGGTGGCACCGGCCTATCTCATCCCGGTGATTGGCCAAGCCATGAGCTAACTTGGTGGCTGATGCCAAATGCGCGTGGCAAAGGTTACGCGAGCGAAGCAAGCAATGCCGTTATCAACTGGGCCTATGACGAGTTGGATTGGCAGACTGTCGAAACGCATATGCGCGATGAAAACCTACCCGCCCGCCGTTTGGCGAAACGGCTTGGTGGCGTTGTGACGCGCCGTGAGACATTTCCAGATGGTGTTGCACGCGATGTGTTTACCCTGCCAAAGGGAATGGCCGCGTGACCGAACTTCGCACGATAACAACCGACCGTTTGCACCTGCGGCCGATCTCGCCAGCGGATTTTCCGCATTGGCGTGAATTCTACTCGACTGATCATTCGCACTTTGTCGGCGGGCCACGTTCTGCCGAAGACGCGTGGTGGAAAGTCTGCCAATTCGTCGGCCACTGGTCCATGCGCGGATTTGGTTATTGGTCGGTTGAAACCAAAGAAGGCACCTATTGCGGGCGTGTCGGGTTGGAGCAACCGCATGAGTGGCCAGAGCCAGAACTTGGCTGGTCCTTCCTACCTTCAGCCACCGGCAAGGGCTACGCGACCGAAGCAGCGCAGGCCGTGTTGGATGATGCGAAAGCGACACTTAAACCGAAAGCCGTCGTTAGCTTTGTCCATAAAGACAACATAGCCTCGATCAAGGTGGCAGAGCGGATGGGGGCCACGGCTGATGCAAAGTCAGGCTATGATTGCCCATATCCTGAGCACTTGATTTACCGTCATCCGATGGGGTGTGCCGCATGACGATTGCGCCAACCATCGAAACCGAACGCTTGATCCTCCGCCCTAACCGGGCAGAAGATTTCGAGGCTTATGCCGCGTTCTACGCGACAGAGCGGGCCACATTGCGCGGCGGTGTGAAATCCCGTGATGAAGCTTGGGTGCAATTTGCAGCAGAAATCGGCCATTGGACGCTACGCGGCTACGGGTTCTGGGCGGTCGAGGAAAAAGCTACCGGTGCCTATGTTGGTCAAGTCGGTTGCTATTACCCCGAAGGCTGGGCGCAACCTGAAATCGGTTGGCTGATGATGGCCGGGTTTGAGGGTAAAGGCTACGCCTATGAGGCCGCCCTGTGTGCCCGCGCCTATGCCTATGACGTGTTGGGCTGGGAACAGGCTGCAAGCTGCATCTCTGTCGGTAATGACCGGTCAATCCGGTTGGCTGAACGCATGGGCGCAGTGCTTGATCGTATGCATCCACGCGACGGGAAACCTGATCAATACGTCTATATCCACCCCGCACCCGGTTCCGCGTCTGGGGCAGCATTGGAGGCTTTGCAATGACTGACGACGTAACCCGCGCGGCTGAGCTGCTGGCGGTGCAGCGCGGCCATATCGATAACCTCGATGCCATCCTCGTCTACACGCTGGCTGAACGGTTCAAGGCAACGCAAGCCGTTGGTGCCCTGAAGGCTAGCCATGAACTACCTGCCTCGGACCCGAACCGAGAGGCAAAGCAGATCGAACGCCTACTCCAATTGGCCGAAGACGCCAATTTGGACCCCGAATTTACCAAGAAATTCCTGAACTTCATCATATCCGAAGTCATCAGGCATCACGAACAACACCAGAAATAGGGCGTATCAGCCCAACACCGGACACTCAAGGAGAATCCCATGTCCCTGAAAATCAGACTGGCCCGTGGCGGCTCAAAAAAACGCCCTTTCTACCGCATCGTAGCTGCTGACAGCCGCATGCCACGCGACGGCCGTTTCCTGGAAAAACTGGGCCTATACAACCCACTGTTGGCCAAAGACGATGAAAACCGCGTTCAGATGAACGTAGAGCGGATCATGGAACTGATCGGCCAGGGCGCACAGCCAACCGACCGTGTAAGCCGTTTCCTGGAAGCTGCTGGTGCCATTGAAAAGAAAACCCGCAACAACCCGAACAAAGCAAAGCCGGGCGAAAAAGCGACTGCTCGTGCTGAAGAAAAAGCGGAAAAAGCCGCTGCCGCCGCAGAGGCTGCCGCCGCTGAGTAATCTATTTGTCGCCCCGCGTTGGTGCCGGTCTATGTCGGCGTCGCCAATGCGGGGCGGTGAGTTGATCGCTTTGCGTGCGCGATTTTGGAACCTGTTGGTCAGGGAAAAGTCCGATGCGCGCATTTAGTGACGAATTCAGGCGAGAGCTTGAAGACCTAATGCGATGGCGGCGCGACGTGCGCCGCTTTCGCCGTGATCCTGTGCCAGATGATCTGACACGGGCTTGCCTCGACGCGGCACGATTGGCCCCTTCGGTTGGGTTGTCAGAACCGTGGCGTTTTGTTCGGGTGGCGTCAGATGCCGCTCGGCTGGCCGTCCTGAACAATTTCAAAACTGAAAATGCAACGGCTTTGTCCGGTTACACTGGTGATCTGGCTGAAACCTACGCCGATTTGAAGCTGTCGGGCATGCAAGAGGCACCGCTGCAATTCGCGGTCTTTTGCGATGATGAAACAGCCAAAGGCCATGGATTAGGCGCAGGCACAATGCCGGAAATGCGCCGCTATTCTGTCGTAACGGCTGTTATGAATGTCTGGCTGGCTGCCCGCGCGGCTGGTCTGGGGGTTGGTTGGGTCTCTATTCTGGACCCTGACCAGCTTGCCAGTGATCTGTCAGCAGAACCGGGATGGTCACTGGTTGCCTATCTCTGTATGGGCTGGCCCGAAGAAGAACATCTGGAACCCGAACTTTCCCGCGCAGGCTGGGAAGACCGGTCGGAGGCACTGAAGATATGGGAACGATGAAACCAGACCTCGTATGTGTAGGTGCCATCGCCGGGTCATTCGGCGTGCGCGGCGAAGCGCGGTTGAAAAGCTTTTGCGCCAACCCCGAAGACATCTCAAAATACGCGCCCCTGACGGATGGGGAGGGTAAGCGCAGCTTCACCCTAAAAATCACCCGCTCAGTCAAAGGCGGTTATGCCGCCCGCCTTGGGGGCGTCACGTCCAAAGAACAAGCGGATGAGATGAAGGGTTTTCGCCTTTATGCCCCTCGCGATCGTTTGCCGGCATTGCCGGATGATGAGTTCTATCATTCCGACCTACTGGGCATGATGGCGGTTGATACCGGCGGCGAGGAAATCGGCAAGGTCCGCGCCGTTGATAATTTCGGCGGCGGTGATTTCTTGGAAATTGCTCTGAAAGACAGCGGCAAGCCATTGATGATCCCTTTCACGCAAGAGGCTGTGCCAACCGTGGACCTGAATGCCGGACGTATTATCGTAGACGCGCCAGAGGATGTAGGTGAGCCGTGAGTGGTGGTCCAACCCGATCCCATGGGCGCAAAGCAGTCCGCCGAACACTAATCCCACGTCCACTAATGCAAAACGAGGGGATTGAGGGCGCGTGGACCGCGCGGATCATCACATTGTTCCCAGACATGTTCCCCGGTCCCTTGGGCGAAAGCCTACTCGGCACAGCGCTAAAGCGTGGCCTATGGAACCTGCAAACCATCGACCTGCGCAACTATGGACTTGGCAAACATCGCGCCGTGGACGACACGCCATTTGGCGGCGGGCCCGGTATGGTCTTGCGTGCGGATGTGGTGGCCAAGGCGCTGGATGAGGCATCAAAACCAACCCCGATTGGTCGCGAAACTTGGCCCCTGATTTACCTTTCCCCACGAGGAAAACCCTTCGATCAGGCGATGGCGAGGCGATTCGCGGCTTGTGATGGAATCACCATGTTATGCGGCAGATTTGAGGGCGTAGACGAACGTGTGTTGGCCGGACGCCACGTAGAAGAGGTTTCTCTGGGTGATTTCGTCATGACAGGCGGTGAAATCGCCGCAATGGCGTTGATTGACGCCACAGTACGCCTTATACCCCGCGTGCTTGGAAACGCTGAAAGCGTGACCGAGGAGAGTTTCTCTGCGGGTCTGTTAGAAGCCCCTCAGTACACAAAGCCCCAGCTTTGGGAGGGGCGCACGGTACCTGATGTTCTTCGCTCAGGTCATCATGCGCGGATCGCCGAATGGCGTGCCGAACAAAGTGAAATGCTGACTAAAGAACGTCGTCCCGATCTCTGGCGGGCGCATGAAGCAAATGCTTCCTCTGCGGACTCGGTAGAAGACCAAGAGCGCTCGGACGCGCAAACCACCGCCGCAAAAGGCGGGCTTGATAAGGATTGAGGATATGAACCTCCTTGAACAGATTGAAGCTGAACACATCGCCGAATTGGCGAAAGACATCCCCGACTTTGCAGCAGGCGATACCATTCGCGTTGGTGTGAAAGTGACTGAGGGTACCCGTAGCCGTGTTCAGAACTACGAAGGCGTTTGCATTGGTCGCAAAGGTGGCTCCACCTTGGGCGCTGCATTCACCGTTCGCAAAATCAGCTTTGGTGAAGGCGTAGAACGCGTGTTCCCGCTGCACTCACCACAGATCGATTCAATCACAGTTGTACGCCGTGGCCGTGTTCGCCGCGCGAAACTGTACTATTTGCGCGAACGTCGCGGTAAATCTGCACGTATCGTCGAAAAATCAAACTACCGTCCGAAAAAAGACGCAGCAGCTAAATAAGCTATCGCGCGTCGTTCAGACGGATTTGAAAACAGGAAACGGGCGGTCCATCGGACCGCCCGTTTTCGTTGGGGAACAGTTCAACCATGAAACTACCCGCAGGGACCAGGTACTTTCTGCCAACATTTATCTGCGCAGGTGAACGCAGTGGCCCATTTGCACAAAGTGATTTTAGTTTTCACAAGTCACTTGCTTGCCAACCTCGCCAGCGCAGGCCTACAAATCTAACCGAACGCGGGCCGTTATGGCATGGGCGATATGGCGGAGATTATGATGACCGAGATCACCAAACTAACGGCGGCTGAAACCGGGCGACGTATCGAAGCTGGCAAGTTAGACCCAAGGGACGCGACCGAGGCATATCTGTCAGCCATTGAGGCCAGCCCAGATAGCGATCAGATTTATGCGCGCGTAACCGCCGATGCCGCACGGGTAGA